>JAEZDA010000089.1 GCA_023433345.1 Bacteroidota bacterium
ATTTCCCTGTCTGCTATTAGCTTTCTTATAAGTTTCGTATTTTTGCAGGCGCATCATCAATCTAAACCAGGTACCCTCTCATGGCCAAACAACAAATATTACACTGTTCATTTTGCGGCCGCAGCCGCGATGAGGTGAAAATACTTATAGCTGGTCAGGATGGCCACATTTGCGAAAACTGTGTTGAACATGCCCAGGAGATCATTTCGCAGGAGCTGGCTTCGCAAAATGAATTTAAAGGGATCGCTTCCGGAAATGCTGCAGGAAAATTATCTGTAAAGAAACCGCTTGAAATAAAAAAATTCCTTGACGAATATGTGATCGGTCAGGATGATGCAAAGAAGATCCTTGCTGTTGCGGTTTACAATCATTACAAAAGGCTGAACCAAAAAGTGGAGAATGATGTTGAGATCGAAAAGAGCAACATCATCATGGTGGGTGAAACAGGTACAGGTAAAACGCTTTTGGCAAAGTCAATCGCTCGCATGCTCAATGTGCCCTTCGCAATTGTTGATGCTACAGTTTTCACGGAAGCAGGTTATGTTGGGGAAGATGTGGAAAGCATGCTTACCCGTTTATTGCAGGCATGTAATTACGATGTGGCTGCAGCAGAGAGAGGTATAGTATATATAGATGAGATCGACAAGATCGCCCGTAAGAGTGATAACCCTTCGATCACCCGCGATGTAAGCGGAGAAGGTGTTCAACAAGGTCTGCTAAAACTTCTTGAGGGAAGTGATGTATTGGTTCCACCTCAGGGCGGAAGAAAACATCCTGAACAGAAACTCATAAAGGTAAATACACAAAATATTCTCTTCATTTGCGGCGGAGCATTTGACGGAATAGACAGGATCATCGCGCGCCGTATCAACACCAATGCAATTGGCTTCAATGTAAATAAAGAATTGCAGGAATACCAGCAACACAATCTTCTCCAGTTTGTGAACGCTGTAGATCTTAAACATTTCGGACTGATACCTGAATTGCTGGGGCGTTTACCTGTTGTTACCTATCTTAATCCGCTTGATGCCGAAACCCTTCGTAACATTCTCACGCAGCCGAAAAACAGTTTGGTAAAACAATTCACTCGTCTCTTCGAACTGGAAGGCATCACTTTAAAGTTTGAACCGGCGGTGTTCGACTTCATGGTTCAAAAGGCGCTTGAATACAAACTTGGTGCACGTGGTTTACGTAGCATTTGCGAAAGCATTCTTACCGACGCGATGTATGAGCTGCCATCTCAGAAAGTAAAATCATTTGAAGTAACACTGGAGTACGCAGAAAGAAAGTTCAATACCAGCAAGCTCAGTTTGCTGAAAGTGGCTTAGGAGACTAAATGTGCGAATTTGTAGGTGTGCGAATGTGCAAATTTTGAAACTTTGCATTCTTTTGGCTGTAAACACTTTGGCCTTTTCGGTGCAAATTTGCGGGATTAAAAGCTTCGTTTAACCCACCGTAAATCCAATTAAATTGGGCTCACCTTGCGTAGGTTTCACCAGGCCACGTTGTCCAATTCAATCTACAAAGTGACTAAGGACTAGGACTGCAGACTACCAACTACAACAAACTACCAACTCCCTACTGCCTTCCCCTACCGTATTCTGTGAATATACTCGTTGCTCCTGAACTGCTTTCTCACGTCGTTAAGATCGCGCAGAATTGAAGCATCAATTAGTACATCTCCCATTTCAAACTTATAGCCGCCAATGAGGGATTCATCCACCACCGTTTGCAGTTCGATATTTTGGTAACCGGGGTTAGACTTAACTTTCGCCACGATCTCATTTTCCATCTCTTTGCTGATAGGAGCAGCAGTGGTCACTTTCACGCGGTAGATGCCTTTCAGTTCATTGTATTGATCAATGAATGCTGAAACAATTTCAGGCATATTACTTTCCCTTGTCTTTTTTACCAGAAGATCAATGAAAGCTGAGGTGATCTTTGAAACCTTCCCGCCTGTTATGGCGTGAATGATCTTTTCTTTTTTATCGCCGGCGATCACGGGGCTGCGAAGCACAGCAATGAAATCAGGATTGCCCGCACCAAGATTTTTCAAAAACTTCATATCTGTATACACCTCTTCCAACTGGTTTTGCTCAACAGCTAAATCCAGCAAACTCTTGGCGTAACGGGTGGCTAATCTGGGATTATTCATGATCTGAATTTACAGCGATTATTAATTCAGTTTTATTTCGTCTGTCAGTTGCCTTATGAAGGTTTCCTGCTCTGTTTTGTTGCTAAGCTCCCTGCGAAGAATTTTCTCACTCACTTCAACAACCATTTTACCAACCTGGTTTTTGATATCGATCATCGCGGCCATTTTTTGGTTGTTGATAGTAGCCTGTGCATCTGAAATGATCTTTGCAGCCTGCTCCTTTGCTTCTTCGCGGGCATCACCGATCATCTTGTCTTTTATTTCCTTAGCTTCTTTCAGCATAACAGCACGTTCCTCTCTTGCTTTGGCAAGAAGACTTTCGTTCTCACTTTTCAACTGAGCCATTTCAAGCTTTACCTTTTCAGCACTGGCAATACTGTCAGCAATTTTTGCTTCACGATCATTTAACCCGGTAATGATAGGTTTCCACGCAAATTTCTTAAGGATGATCAACACAACAAGAAAGGCGAGTAATGTCCAAAAAATCAAACCGAGATGAGGCAATAAAAGATCCATGGAATAAGAATATTAATGTTTATGAATTTCAAAAGTATTACTGCATCCTCCGCCCTGTGCTTCAGATGCAGTAATGAGTTGGTGCGCTGACTTAAATTAAGATTTAAGAACAGCCAATAATCCTGCGATAACCGCGAAAAGGGCAACACCCTCAACGAAAGCGGCAGTCAGGATCATGTTTGCACGGATGTCGTTGGAAGCTTCCGGCTGACGTGCGATTGATTCAACAGCTCCTTTACCAATCTGACCGATACCGATACCGGCACCGATAGCTGCAAGGCCTGCACCAATTGCTCCACCGAAATGAGAGTAACCCAATTGTACTTCCTGTAACAAAGTCATCAAAGTCATGATACTTGGTTTAATTAATGAAAAAACTCTTAAGCGATCACCGGATCAGCGTGACCATCCACATCATCATGACCTCCCTCAAATGCCTGCCCGATGAACACCGCAGTAAGGTTGGTAAAGATGAATGCCTGGATGAAAGCAACCAGTAATTCAATAAAATATATAAAAATGGTAAAAATTAAAGAGATCGGAGAAAAGCCCACGCCCGCAACAGTGTTCATCGCACCGAAGATGAATATCAGGGACACGAAACTGAGGATGATAATATGGCCTGCCACCATGTTGGCAAACAAACGAATGATAAGCGCCGCCGGTTTTATAAAGATACTTGCCAGCTCAATTGGTATCAAAATCAGTTTTACAAAAATGGGAACCCCCGGAGGCCAGAAAATGTGTGCCCAGAAATGACTGTTGCTGCTGGCTAGTATCACGATAAGCGAAATCACACCGAGTACAAGCGTGAAGGCTGTATTACCCGTAACGTTTGCCGCTCCCGGGATAAGCCCAAAAAGGTTGTTGATGAGAATAAAAAAGAAAACGGTGAGCAGGTAGGGTAGATACTTCAGGTATTTTTTCCCAAGATTTGGTTTCGCAACATCGTCTCTTACAAATGTAATTACAGGTTCAATTGCATTCTGCCATCCTTTAGGTGCTGTTGAAACACCAATTCCATTTTTATACTTTTTCGCGATACCGGTCATCAACAAAACCAACACGATAAGTGCGATGATCATCTGAACAACATTCTTGGTCATCGAGAAATCATACACGGCGCTTCCGTCAACCGCTGCGATCTTCCCATCATGCATTTCATAACCATTGTAAGCAGCGTGGCCATGCTCGAACCTGGAGGAAGAAAAAACCGAGAGACCTTTTGAAGGAGAATATAATATCACCGGTAATGGAATAGTTGCGTGAAAATCTCCAACCGTAAAAAAGTGAAATTCATGGGCATCTTTAATGTGATCCATAATGATCTTCGCAGGATCAAGTTTTTCGCCTTCACCACCGGGACCGCCTGCAAAAACAGGAGTTGAAAAAACGGTCAAAAAAAGGCTAAAAACCGCTACCAGTAAAGATTTTATACACTTTGAAGCCATGCTTTCCTCAATTTTGGCGCAAAGATAAGGGGGGACTGCTGAATACAGAAATTTTAAGATAAAAAGGGATTGTTATTGCTCCCCTGGCTGAAATTGCATTGCATAAAGCCGTGCGTAGGTGCCATTTGCCGACAGAAGCTGCTGGTGAGACCCGAATTCAACTATTACGCCTCTGTCTAAAACCAGGATCTTATCGGCCTTCCTGATGGTACTTAACCGATGGGCGATTACAATGGAAGTACGGCCGGTGATCAGCTTTTCGGTAGCTGCCTGAATGAGCCTTTCACTGTCCGGGTCAACAGAAGAGGTTGCTTCATCCAGTATCAAAATGGAAGGATCGTACAAAAGTGCACGGGCAAATGATAGCAACTGGCGCTGGCCCACACTCAAAGTGGAACCGCGCTCCATTACATTATAACTATATCCACCCGGGAGCTGCAAAATAAACTCATGCAGCCCGACAAGTTTGGCAGCCTCATGCACCTGTGCCGCGCTGATAGATGGATTACGAAGAGTAAGGTTATCCATCACTGTACCGGCAAAAAGAAAAACGTCTTGCAAAACCACGCCGATTTTACTTCTTAGATAGTCAAGATCGTACTCTTCTATGTTGATGCCGTCCACGAGAATCTCTCCCTTATTCAAAGGATAGAGCCGCGTAAGCAAACTGATAGTGCTTGTTTTCCCGCTTCCCGTTGCTCCAACAATTGCTAATGTTTCGCCCGGCTTCACGCTAAGGGAAATATTTTTCAAAACCCACTCATCACCTTTGTAGGCAAACCATACATTTTTAAAAGATACATCTCCCGAAACGGGGCTTGTAACTGTACCGGTATTAATTTCAACATCAGGGTTGTCTATTATTTTAAAAACCCGCTCACTTGCAATCATGCCCATTTGCATCACATTAAATTTATCTGCCAGCACGCGCAACGGCCGAAACAACAGGTTCAGGCAGAGAATAAATGAAGTGATGATTCCTGGGGTTCGGGCGGCTTCCAAACCGAAAAGGGATTCATTTCCCGCCCACCACACAAGCAGGCCAATTGACAAAGCAGAAATTAATTCAACTATCGGAAAAAAAACCGAATAGGCAAAGATCGCTTTGATGTTTGCATCGCGATGATCTTTGTTTATCTTCTTAAACTGTTTCATTTCCCGTTCTTCGGCGGCGAAAGCCTGTACGAGAGACATGCCTGAAATATGTTCCTGTACGTAGGCGTTTAAAGAAGCAACTGCATTTCGAACTTTTATAAAGGAACGGTTAACACTCTCTTTAAAATAATACGTGGCAACAATTAAAAATGGAAATGGTGATAAACAAACAAGCGTGAGCTTCCAATCAACATAAAACATATAACCAAGCACCGAGAATATGGCGAGAAGGTCTGCAATTATTGGTATCAGCCCGTCGCTGAAAATGTCATTTACTGATTCTATATCATTTATTGTACGCGTTGTTAAAGTGCCAATGGGAGTGTTATCGTATTGTTTTAAACGGAGCCCTAATATTTTTTGATACGTTTTTACCCTGATGTCTTTCACTACGCTTTGCCCCAAGGCCGCGCTGGAAAAAGAAAAATAAAACCGCGCAAGAGTTTCGATCAATAAAAGTGCGATCTGTATCACCGTTATTTCAATCAAAAAGCCTCCCGGTTCCACCAAAAATGAGCCGATCAATTCATTACTGATCCCTTTGTTGATAGAGAGTTGTATGAGATAAGGCCGAAGTGGTGCGGTTAATGCAAGGAAAATGGCAAGAAAGATGGAGAGATAGAATTTCTTTCTGTATGGCGATGCGAAAGAATAAACCCGCCTCAATAAATACATGTTGAAACCACCAGCCTTCCTTTCACTCATCATGTAAATTTACAACAGAAACGAGCTTTATTCGGGTTCCGTTTTCTTGTGATATGCTTTAATAAATATGGCACCAAGGTTTTTATATGGTGGAACATAATCTTCCCAGCTCTCCCTTGTGTCTCTTGGCGAGTTTTCAAATTGTTTTGTGAGGTTGGCCCACATAGATTTCCAAACAATATCTTCCCCGGAGGTGAAGGTTTTATTGAGGTAATTGATTATAGGTTGATTCAGGTCGCCCTTTCCTATTTCCTTTGTGGAAATGATATGTGCATCAGGACAAACTTCAAGTATTTCATTCAGATTTTTATATCCGCCGCAACTTCCGAGCAACACCACCTTTGCGCTGCCGGGCAAACGCGAGATGGTTCTGGGAAGCCAATAGCTGTGTCCACGGTGTACAACAATGCTGGGCTGCATTCCAATAGATTCTAAATATGAATTCAGATGAACCTGGGCACTGTCATCGAGGTTTGCATCATTATCCAGGGGCCGGTTAACAAACACATGAACTTTTCCTTTGTTACTCTTCATTTCCACCCATTCCTTCTTATGAGTTATCTGCCAATCTTTTGGTGAAAATGAGTTTACAAATTGCGGGAAGAACATTTTACCATCTTCATCTCCATAAAAGAAAACCTGCTGTACAATGTTTCCATCATCATCCTGCATATCCTTCCTGCTCACCTCGTAAATCGACGGTATACCCAATGATGCTGTCAGATCCATTTTATTATTGCTGTCGGCCGAAAGAAAGATGTCGCGCAGAATTCCATAGATGATCTTACCTCTTGAATTATCTTCGTCTACACTTTGCCGGTAGTTTTCCTCCACGTAACTTAAAATAGTTGAAAGTAACTTTTTATCAGTTATACTGCTGTAAGAATCTGCCACATCAACCGCATCTTCAAGATTGCCCGTTCTATCAAGATTCGCCACAAAGGCGCGCATCAGCACTTCAGAGCTTGATGCCGGCATCATTTTAAGAAATGTATCAAGTTTGTTATAGTTCGCCGCCATCTTAATGAACTTCTTAAAAAAATCGAAATGAACATTCAGCAAAAGCGAGTCCGCCCGCGGCGCAGGCCCCATCTTCTGAAGCATCCGGTTGAAACTATGTTTATAGCTCGAAGTATAAATATCTGCCTCGCCCATCACCATCATGAAATACAACTCCTCTGCGGTTAACGGATCGATCGCACGCATTCTTATTGAAAGATTATTCTCATTGTGCAATTCATTTATCGGCGTTACAAAGTGGCGCAATGCACGCGATTTCAATGTTTCCCTCAGGCCGTTAGCCCCAAAAACCGCTACCGGAGTGTCACGCAGTGGCGGGGCCATCCTTTTGTAATAATCCTTTTCTGTTTTCACAAGCAGTTTGTAATAACCCACACTGTCATAACCGCGATCTCCATCTCCCACAAACTTTTTAATCTCCTCAATATTTTGCCTGCCGCTAAGAAGATTGTCTAAGAAAGGAAAATAAAATAAAGCATTAGGTGTTTCACTTAACTGAGCAATTGATTTTACAAGCGCATGCCCGCTACGATGTATCAGCCGGCCTTCAACGGAAGATTTAGACTGTGAGTAGGAATAAAGCTGAGCAGGGTTTTGCAACGCAGCAATTTGAACCAGGCTGTCTGCAAAGGGCTGATCGGCATATGGCTTTATAGTTTGCAGAATTTTTTCAGGATAAAGGGAACAATATTTCAGGTAAACTAAATTCCTCACTTCTGGTGCAGACACATTATCATAGAACACCTCCGAGATTATTTTCGCTTTAGAATAAGGAAGGTCGCGGATGATGGTTGTGAGGCTTTTCCCTTCAGCCTGGTACTTCATTGCATCAAAAACATTACTTATCAAGGCAGGAAGTTCAACTGCAGTTATCTCCCGTCCTTTATAATTTATCCGGAATAATTTGAGAGAATTCTCAACATAGCTCAGAAACCGGACTTTCTCATTATTTGTGGCCAGTTTATCATTCAATTCGATCCATTCATTCAGCTCTGCAGTTTTTCTGAAAAGTGCATCAGTTACCTGCACATTCACCGCCTCGTTGTTACCGGCATGAAATACATTATCAATCTTCCCGTCGAGTTTATCAATTTGCTTTTGCTCTTTTGCGATCTTGTCGTGAAAGAATACCCGGCTAAGAGGAATAGAAAGCGTATCAACCGAAGCATGTGATCTCGCAGAAATGAAAAGGAGTAAAAAAAAGATGGCCAGATTTCGCATAAATGCACTTATACGCAAAGATGATGCTATTTCCTCATAAACTAGCCTGTATTGCCACCGAAGGAGCCCACCTCTGTAACCGTTTAACAATTTGATAATACCTTAACCGGAGCAATGGCTTTTATTGAGGCTAATTTTGCATAATTACTTTTATGAAAAAAGGTGTGATTCTTATTGCGGATGACGAACCCGATATATTGGAGATCGTTTCATTTAACCTTCAGAACGAGGGTTATGAGGTGATAACGGCCACAAACGGAAATGAGGCATTCGAAAAGGCAAAAAAAGCAAACCCTGATCTGATCATTCTTGATGTGATGATGCCCGGCAAAACAGGCATTGATGTTTGCAGGATGCTTCGCGCGGTACCAGACATGAGGGAAACGATGATAATTTTTCTTACCGCGATGAATGATGAAACCTCGGAGATCACCGGCCTCGAATCTGGTGCAGACGATTATATTTCAAAACCCGTGAGTCCGAAGATCCTTCTCAGCAAAGTGAATGCATTGTTTCGTCGCATTAACAATTCAGATGTTTCGAAAGTAACTGTAGTTGGCGAAATGAAAATTGATCGCGAAAAATATCTTGTTTATCACAACAAAAACGAGGTTGTTCTCGCCCGCAAAGAATTCGAATTGCTTGCCCTTCTTGCGTCTAAGCCTGGTAAAGTTTTCCTTCGAAATGAAATACTTAACCAGATCTGGGGAACAGAGGTAATTGTGGGCGACAGAACCATTGATGTGCATATACGGAAGATCAGGCAAAAGCTCGATATGGATTGTATCTCCACGGTTAAAGGTGTTGGCTATAAGTTTGAGTTATAACAGTCAATTTAATTGAGCTACCTTCGGCCACTTTCAGCATTCGATCTTTAAACCGGGCATAATGCTCTCTAAAAAAAATCTTTCACCACAGCAGCTTTCAGCACTTACCGCGGCGATGCTCTCGTTTCCTATTGCATTGGGCATCTTTGTTTTTAAACCGGTGTGGTGGATAGCATTGCTTTCGTTTGTTGTTATTTTTTCCGGCAGCTATGGCCTGATCCTGTTTTCACTTCAAACCTTTATTTATAGAAAGATCAAACTTATCTATAAGCTCATTTCACAAACCAAGGCAACAAAGCGGGAAGAATTTTACTATAAAAAAGTGTTGCCGCAAAAAGGAATTGACGAAGTAAGAATAGACGTTGAGAACTGGGCGAAGCAAAAAAAACAGGAAGTGGAACTCCTTAAGGAAAATGAACGCTTCAGAAAAGAGTTTCTTCAAAACCTGAGTCATGAATTGAAGACACCGATTTTTGCTATTCAGGGCTATGTGGAAACGCTTCTTGGAGGAGCGATCAACAACGAAGCTGTGAATACGAAATTTCTGCAGAGTACCTCGCGAAACATAGAAAGATTAGTTAACCTGCTGGATGATCTGGATGAAATTTCTAAACTTGAAAGCGGAGAATGGAAAGTTAACCTGCAGTCCTTCATTATTCAGGACCTGGTGAAAGAAGTATTTGATTCCCTCGAAATAAAACTTCGGGAAAAAAATATTGAAGCCTTTATTAAGAAAGGTTGTGAGCTGCCATTAACTGTAGTTGCAGATAAGGAAAAGATCCGGCAGGTATTCATTAACCTCATCGACAACGCAATAAAATATGGCAGGGAGAATGGAATTATCGAAGCAAGTTTTTACAATGTTGATGGCAAAAGTATCCTGATAGAAATAAGTGACGACGGTTATGGAATTTCATCAGAACATATGTCGAGGCTTTTCGAACGGTTTTACCGAACTGATGCGGCACGTAGTCGTGGCGCGGGAGGAAGCGGACTGGGTCTTTCAATTTGCAAACACATTATGGAGGCGCACGGTCAGTCGATTCATGTGAGGAGTAAGGTAGATGTCGGAACAACTTTTGGATTTTCTCTTCCTTCCAAATAAGAATGCCACCCTTAAGAATAAAGGTGGCTTCTAATTAACCTGCTGTATTGATCAGGAAATTATCTTTTATCAGTAGCTGAATTTTGTCCATGTCTTCCACCAGGTATCTCCTGATGATGCTGCACCAACATAAGTTACGGGCGTGAAGAATGAACCAAGTTTCGCGTGTGAGAAACTTGCCCCGGTATTTATCATTGAACCGGCTGTTGGGTTGAAATCAGGATTTGAATAATTGAATGCATCACCCAATCCAAGGTCATTATTAGTGGCAATTATCCTGTTACCAAAGGAAGGCGTGTTGAACCATGCGGCAATTGATGCAGTGTTTGCGCCTGTTGGAACGGTTGCACTAGCTGCATACGTTACTTCTTCTCCGGCCGGTGAACCCGCGATCACAGTATTTTGAACAAAAAGGCCTTGTGAGGCTAAGTTGATGTTAAGGTCTGTAGGTCTTCCTTTGCTTCCATCTATTAGTAAGCCTTTTGGCCATCCGGCAATTATCGAATTGAAAAGGCTGATCGAGGAATTTCTTCTTATCTGCGCACCTGCGAGGTAAAGATTACTTCCCCTGTTTGCGAGTGTTGCTTTCGGGCCGAGGATGGTGAAGTTGCTGAACACTGCAGAAAGTTTGTGGCATATTCTCACTTCCATTCGCATCATTATCACTTTCAAAACCCTCCACCTTGCTGATGTCTGCCGCCGAGCTGTCGCGTAATACAATTCCAAACTGCAGATTACCCGTATAGCCCGCATCAGTATCAAAATCGTCATCCAACGTATGATAAGCGATGAGATGAGAAGCATTCACAGTTCCGCCAAAAAATTCGAAAGCGTCATCGTTTGCGTATGAAACCTGAATGTGATCTATGATGGTTTGATTTCCCACTCCTGCGAGTGTTAAACTATTGATTTCTTTATCCGGTAAAAATGCATAACCGGCGTATTCTATTCTTACATACCGCAATACTCCGCTGTTATCGGCGGGGTTCTGTTGTTGAGAAACAGGCGTGCCATATAAACCGAGGCCATCGCTGTTATTGATACCACCTTCTATTTCACCGATACCCTGAACGCCGTTAAATGAACTGTTGGTGGGAGCATTTCCAAGGATGACGATGCCCGCCCAATCCCCACGCTGCGGAGAAGGTTCTTCAGAGGTAAAAACTATAGGCTCATTAGCTGTTCCTTCCGCGATAATCTTTGAACTTCTTGTAATGATCAATCCCCCGTTTCTTCCCCTTTCCCCCACGATTTTCGTTCCTGGCTCAATGGTTAAAACGGCTCCGTTAGTAACGTATACCAACCCGCGAAGCTTGTAAGTATGTTCCTTTTTCAGAGTTCGGTTTTCGATGATCCTTCCTTCAAGAATTACATTTTCTGTGTTTACAGGCGGGTTCACTATGGTGTCATTGCCGTCTACTTCAATTTTGCGGCATTGAACTAAAACCATTGACACAATCGCCAGGCCCAATAAAGCTCTTTTCATATTTGTTTTAGGTTTAATCATTTAGAAATTATAGGAAAATGACAAGCTAAGATTCGCACCGTATTTCCTGCTGATTGCCAGAGCGTCTTTGGATCTGTCAAACTTCCTGTTGTTGTTCAGGTCGTGATAAAACGTCGCCTCACGGTTAAGGATATCCGAAATATTTAGTTTTAATTCTCCTTTGTTCCTGATCACTTTTTTAGCTAACTGGAAATCTATAATTGCCCGGGGTGCTTCCCATACAGGCGGATAGCTGTCGTTGATTGTTGTTCCGTTGCTGGTGGAGTTGCCGACATAGTAGATCCGTCTACCGATTTGGTTGATCAGCAGAGTTGATGACAGGCCATGTTTTGCGATGTCGTACTGCAAACCAAGATTCAGCAGGTAGGGGCTTTGACCCTGCATAGGCCTGTTCAATCCGTCAACGCGATTGTAGATATAGGAAAGGTTCCCCTGCACTACGAAATTTCTAAGCGCAGTTATGCGACCGAGTTTTTTCCTGAACTCCATCTCAATACCATAACTTCTCGCGCTTTGTGCATTAATGTAATTGAAGGTGCTGCTGCTTCCCGCGCCGGATTGATTGAAGTACAGTTCGATTGGTTTACTGAAAAATTTATAAAAAACACCTACCGTAAACATTTCTCCGGAACCCGGATATAGTTCGTACCGAAGATCCGCGTTAGTAACGCGGGTGCGTTCAAGTTTGGGCTCGCCGGTAATAGTGGCACCCAAATCAAAGTCATAAAATGCGAAGGAACTAAGTTCCCTGAATTCAGGGCGAATAACAGTTTGCGAGCCAGACAAACGTATATTAGTGTGATGACGGAGTTTATACGTCAGGTTGAGACCCGGAAGGAAGTCGGTCTTTTTGCTGTGAAAATGGCGTGGATCAGAGCGTTTCATGCTTCCCACCACCTGGTCAAAATGTTCGATCCTTAAACCCCACACAAAACGTAACTTCCCCCAAATGTTATTATCGAACTGAATGTAACCTGCATTCAGAATCGAGTTGGCAACATAACTGTAACGCGCATCCGAAATTTCGTTGAAAGCAAATTTATTGTCGAACCCATCCCCAAAATTTTCCGGGCTGAATACAAACGAAGCATCGAGATGACGTAAAGTCGGATTATCTGATGGAAGATAAACTGCAAATGGCCTGCTGTTGAAAAGGCGGTCCTTTACCTGGAACATGTACCCGCCTTTCACAGACTGGGAAAGACCACCGATAGTAAAATTGTGCGTAAGGTTTGCACCCGCTGTATAATTATAATCGTTTAAAAAACCATAGTAGCGACTCCCGCTCTTTTGCGAAGTTCGAGACGCACCGATGAGCAAAGAATAGGGTGAATTAGGATCCGCAGGGTCGTCTTGATTATATTGCAAACGTCTTTGATCAGGGATGTAT
>JAEZDA010000043.1 GCA_023433345.1 Bacteroidota bacterium
ATAATCGGGTGAGGATAGGCTTACGGCTAACATGTCCGATACATCGCCCTTACCCAACGCCTCTTCTGTTACCAGCAGCTTTGCAAAGTTAAATGTGAGTGTATTTCCCATTGGAGTATAACGGAAAGGCATATACGATATTCCGATAAAATCTTTCAGTTCATGAGGAAAGGAGGTGGAGTTGCTGTTTGTGATCGGCACCTCAAATTCGTTTTCATCAGGCCGCGCAGGGAAGTAGGAGTTTTCGGGAAGAGAAAGGTTCCACCCTTTTTTCATCATGGAATCGATGTCTCTCTGAGCGTTGAAATTTTTCACCCAGCCAGGCAATTCATTCATGTACCAGCTGCTGGTGATAAAGTTTCCGGTACTGTCGTCGAGCCAATAAGCCGCATCACCTGATCTTCCTGCAGGGAATATCCCTCCCCTGTCTTTTAGTGAAATGCCATAAACCTTGCTCTTGAAATTACGGGAGAGTTTCAGTTCATCACCAACCGTTGTTGCGAGTAAGTTGCCCGGGCTCATTCTCCCGTGCAAGCTACTGCCACCTACAGCTTTCACTTCGAAATCATCAGTGCAATAAGTATAACTACCCGTCTGCCTGTCAACCCATTCATTTCCTACGATACCATGCATGGCAGGATATGCGCCCGTGTAAATGCTTGCGTGACCGGTGGCAGTCATTGAAGGCGCATAATTTAAAAAAGCATTTTCAAAATTGAACCCTTCCCTCATGAGGCGCCGGAAGCCGCCTTCGCCAAAATGGTTCTTAAAACGATGGAGATAATCCCACCGCATTTGGTCTATCACAAATCCGATTACGAGTTTGGGCTCCTTTGTTTTTATTTCAGATGTGGTTTGTGCAAAGGACCCGCCGACGCCTAAAGAAGTGCTGAAAAGAAAAATGAGCACAAAAGTGTTCTTCATGCTGCGAAGTTACCTTATAACAAAGGCGTTACGAGGGCTTGTGCATTAATTATACAACAACATTCTCGGTAATTGTTTAATTTTGCGCTCAGTTTAAAACCCCACAGTAGCACCATACCCTTTGCAGCAGGTGCATTGAATTAAAAATTATTACATGGACATTTTTGACAAACTTGTAAAGGATGGCGGACCGATCGGCCAGCACATGGATCGTGCACATGGATATTTTGCATTCCCAAAACTTGAAGGAGAGTTAGGCCCGAGAATGCAGTTTCGGGGAAAGGAAATGATAGTATGGAGTTTAAATAATTATCTCGGCCTGGTAAATCATCCTGATGTAAGGAAGGTGGACACTGAGGCTGCGGAAAAATATGGAATGGGCAACCCGATGGGGGCGCGCATGATGAGCGGAAATACTCCAAAGCATGAGGAACTTGAAAAAGTGATCGCAAAATTTGTGAACCGTGAAGATTGCATGTTGCTCAACTTCGGATACCAGGGTATTATGAGTTGTATCGATGCGCTTGTAAACCGTCGCGATGTGATCGTTTACGATGCTGAATCTCACGCATGTATTGTGGACGGCGTGCGTTTGCACATGGGTCATCGTTACGCTTTCAAACATAATGATGTAGAAGATTGCGAAAAACAATTGCAGCGTGCCACTGAAATGGCGAATAAAAACGGGGGCGGCATACTTGTCATCACCGAAGGCGTGTTCGGCATGGATGGGGAACAGGGAATTTTGAAGGAGATCGTTGCATTAAAGAAGAAATACGAATTCAGAATATTGATAGATGATGCCCATGGTTTTGGATACATGGGAGCCACCGGAGCGGGAGCCGATGAGGCGCAGGGAGTGCAAAACGAAATCGATCTTTACTTCTCCACCTTTGTAAAAAGTATGGGTAGTATCGGAGCCTTCATAGCCGGCCCGAAAAATGTTCTGAAATACCTGCGCTATAATGTACGCAGCCAGATATTCGCGAAAAGCCTTCCATTGCTGATCGTGGAAGGAATGCTGAAGCGAATGGACATGGTTTTGACCATGCCAGAGCTCCGCGAAAAACTTTGGGCCAATGTAAAGCGATTGCAGGAAGGTTTGAAAGAACGCGGCTTTGATATAGGCAATACCAATAGCCCGGTAACCCCGATATATATGAAAGGAGATGTGCCTGAAGCTACTCAAATGGTAATGGACCTCCGCGAGAATTATCACATCTTTTGCAGCATAGTGGTTTATCCTGTTATACCAAAAGGTGATATTATTTACCGGATCATACCCACTGCGGCGCACAGTTTTGAAGACATCGACCTCACCCTAAAGGCTTTTGAGGAAACTAAGAAGAAACTTGATGCGGGGATGTATAAAGCCGCTGATATACCTGACATGGCAGAAGCGATTTAAATTAACCAATTATACTAACGGTGCCGGCAACTCGAAGTTGCCGGCATTTTTATTGGGCGAACCGGAGAATTGTACGGTCGGTTATTGCCCAGCCGAGGTTTTCATTCAGGAAATGTATTTCCCTGATAAATCCGTTGGCTGAGCGAACAACTGTTTCCCATGAATTTCCACCATCTGTTGTTTTCAGCAGGCGCCTTCCAATTACCGCGTAACCAACCTGATCATTTACAAAATGTATGTCATTTAAAAACCCGGGGTCATCCATTAAATTATAAGTGTAAATAGTAGCAAAGGTTTGGCCGCCATCAACTGTTTTAAGAATGTTTCTACCTTGTACTGTAAAGCCCGTAGTAGTGCTGATGTAGTACTGAAAGGAATATATGTTATTTACTCTAGACCAGGTTAAACCACCATCTGATGTTTTAAATGTGCCACCGAGAGTTGCAGCTCGGCTAGCCCACCCCGTTTGCCCGCCAGGAAGAAAGAATAATAATCCAAATCCCTCTCCGCCTGGGAAACCATAAATTGAATCTGCTGTAATACCACCATTTACAGATCGCCAGATCGCATTTAGGCTGAGGAAATAGCATGTGTCAGCATTAATGAACCATGCATCTGTAAAAAACGGAGCGGTAGAAGAACTTGCAATAACCGGATTAAAAGTAAGGCCGTTGTTTTGACTTTGCAAACCTGGCCGCAGATGATTTGTAAATACAACTTTGTTACTGCCCCAGGCTGCTATATTTTCAGAATAGGAAGTGTCTCTTACGGAAGTCCAATTAAGCCCTCCATTATTCGTTTTCAAAATGCCCTTACCCGCGCAATAACCCGTTACTTCGTCGGCAAAAAATATGTCCATAAAGTACTCTCCCGCATCAGAATAAACGGCAGTCCATCCCTGCGTGAGCGTATCTGGCAGTACCGGGGGCGAACCAGGAGGTTCAGGGACCACATTGTTATCCTTTTCGCATGAATTGATACTGAGCATTAAAACAAGTGCAAATAAGAGTGACCGCATAGTAGAAATTAAATAAAGTGAAATCTAGGTCAAGATACTTCTAATTCACCAAGTTGAACCAGCAGGGTGTCTGCGGTATGTGTTCCGAAAAAGCCGATCTGTATTTAAAATGCTTAACTAACGGTTGGTAACACGAAGCTGCCTGCATTTTTATCTTGCAAGCCGGGTAATAGAGTTCCCTGGTATTGGGCCTGAGCAAGTTTGAGGAATAAAGTCGGGTGATTTCACTCGGGCGCCTAAAACTCTGCAGTAATTCTGACGATGGAGGTTATGAAGTACAAGAGTGCGACGCCAATGAAGCCGGGCTTTGTACAACTGCCGACTCCAAACAAAACAATTTAAAAAAGAATTGGAAAGACCAGTTCTACTTCGTCCACTCCGGTTTCAAACTCTTCATGAAGTTGGGGTAAGTCATTTTAGACTGCTGCTTTTCTCCAAAGAACTTCAATGGTCCTTCAATGTCTTTTGGCACGAGATAACCTGCCAGGGGTGCCGGAGGTGCAGATGGCGAAGAAAGAAAAACTGTTGTAGGATACTGCAGTTTTCCTCCCGTTAGGTATACCGCAAATTCATTAGCCCTGTATTCAGGAACGAAGGCAAACTTCCTATTGTTGAATTCTACTGGCTGCTTTGATTCTGCATTATATTTCATTGCATAATACTTAGTATTGATGTAGGCAACAACTCTGGGATCGGCATAAGTAGCTTTATCCATTCTTTTACACCAACCACACCAGTCGGTATAAAGATCAATTAAAATAGGACGTGGTTCCTTTGCATAAGCAGCCGTGATTTCCCCGGCAGTCATCCACTTTATTTGTGCTGAAGAAGAAAGATTGAAGGCGGTGTTAGAAAAAACAACCAACGTTAATATAAAAAGATATCTCAGCATGCTTAAGTTTACACAAGATTACAAAATGAAAGGCGAAAAAAAATGCAAAAAGTTGTAGTTGCCATAACAGGTGCCAGTGGTGCGATCTATGCAAGCAGGCTGCTAAATAAGATAATTTCTCAAAAAGAAAATATCAGCGAACTGTCGCTTGTGATGACGGACAATGCGCGCACTGTTTGGGAAACCGAGCTTGGCAACAAAGAATATGATGACCTCCCGTTGAATTGCTTCAGGAACAATGATTTCTATGCCCCCTTCGCATCAGGCTCTGCAGGATACAAAACCATGATCATAGTTCCATGCAGCATGGGGATGTTAGGAAGGATAGCGAATGGAATTTCAGATGACCTTATCAGCAGGGCTGCGGATGTTATATTGAAAGAACGAGGCAAGTTGATATGCGTGGCACGCGAAACGCCATTAAACCTGGTACATTTGAAGAATATGGAGATGGTCACTCTCGCCGGAGGAATCATTTGCCCGGCGGTACCCTCTTTTTACAGCAGGCCGTTAACTGTAGAGGAAGTTGCGGATACTGTGGTGAACAGGGTATTGGACCTCGCTGGCTTACCTGCCGGCGGGTTTAGATGGGGAGAACATTAAGGCCTATTTAAAACAAAACATCTTGCTTTCTTCCCTTACCACTTCCGATTATATGGATAAAGCACGCTAAAGTAATCCGGACTATAACACATTGGTAATAAATTGGTTGATTCAATGGGTTATTTTCTCCAGTACCGTGATTCAGCCGGAATTAGGCCCCACACATCGGTGAACTACAACGAAATGAACGTATTTGGCAAAGCTCCAAATTCACCGGATGTCGCTTCAGGTGCAAAACGCGTTTTATCCATATAGTCGACGGAAACTGCGTGATTGGCAGAATGGTCACCAATAGTTATAAGGTGCCGGAACGCGTTTTATCCATATAGTCGACGGGAACTGTGCGTTTGGCAG
>JAEZDA010000068.1 GCA_023433345.1 Bacteroidota bacterium
AGATAAACCTGCAGGCCATTCTTTAATTTGAAACTTGAATAAGCAGGAAGTTTGAACCCCTGGGCAAACCCTGTTGAACAAATGAAGATGGATATAACGATTAGGGATAAACGAAACATATTAATGATTGATAATTTTAAGGAATTTTGATTGATCATTCTCCAACATCAGCCTTTAAAACAGCAACTGTTCTGTTGGGTTTTTTGAAGTATTTCCCGGCTACACGCTGAATATCTCCAGCAGATACCTTATTGAACGCTTCGGGGGCCTCGAACATCTTTTTATAGTCGCCGAATAACACCTCATAGGTGCCGATGTTATTGGATTTTCCGTTGATGGTTTCTATCTGGCCGTAAAATTCCATCAGTTTTGCATTCTTTACTTTTTGCAGTTCCTCTCCGGTCACTCCATTCTTCACCACAGAATCTATTACATCATAAACAGCTTGTTCCATTAATGCCTCTTTTCCCGCACCTGCAGACACTCCATAAATTGCAAACAGGGATGGGTCGAAATTGATATCTATGCTCGAATAGATCATCGTTGCAAGCTCACGTTTGTCAACGAGCTCACGGTAAAGGCGAGACGATTTCCCTGAACTCAAAATGTCGCTCAGGAGAACCAAGGGATAGTAATCATCGTGTTTGGTTTCCGGCACATGATACCCGATAGCCAGGTAAGGCGAACTCACGTCGCGCTTTATTTCAAGCCTGCGTTCGCCTGTTTGCGGAGGTTCGGTTATATGAACTTTCGCAGGTTCAGGCTGCGATGGAATCGGTTCAAGAAATTCTTCCGCAAGTTTTTTTATGTCGGCTGTTTTTATTGCGCCAGACATTACAACTATACAGTTATTGGGCGCATAGTAGGTTTGAAAATATTTTTCGAGATCAGATTGCTTCCAGTTTTTCATATCATCCTCATATCCCATCACCGGCCAGTGATAAGGATGTTCCTGAAAAGCCGCCGCCATAAGATTTTGAAAGAGCACCCGCCACGGAGAATTTTCTAGCCCTGTGCTTCTCTCACTGAGCACTACGCCGCGCTCACTTTCCACCATTTTAGGGTCTATGCTAAGGCTTGAAATGCGATCGCTTTCAAGATCAAATATCACACGCGTGGCAGATGCGGGAAACCAATTTGTATACACTGTTACATTTTCGGTGGTATACGCATTGTTCGCGCCACCATTGAATTCCATCGTGCGGTCGAACATCTTAGGACCATATTTTTTAGCGCCGTTGAACATCATGTGTTCAAAGAAATGCGAAAGGCCGGTGATCCCAGGGTATTCGTTACGTGAGCCTGCCTTATAAAACAGGTACATGTTCGCATTTGGAATTGAAAAATCTTCAACTACCAAAAATTTCATTCCGTTCTTTAATGTGAAGGTTTGCACATCGCCCGACTTTAACTGGGCCTTTACGTTCACTGACAATAGCATCAACGCCGGTATTAACCATTTCTTCATGCTTACAAATTTTGTGTAAATCTAATTTCGATCTTTTACAAAGCGAGATAAAAGCAAAAAAGGGAACGTTTTTTATTTTCGTTCCCTTTATTTGAATTTGTGTGATTATTAAAATTGCTCAAGCTTGCTGAAAAAGAAATCTCCTTCTATGGCTGCATTTTCGTCGCTATCACTTCCATGAATCGCGTTCTCGCCAACAGATGCGGCAAACTTTTTCCTGATAGTGCCTTCTTCAGCGTTGGCCGGGTTTGTAGCCCCGATCAGCTTGCGAAAATCTTCAACCGCATTTTCTTTTTCGAGAATAGCTGCAGTTATCGGACCTCGGCTCATAAACTCAACCAATTCTCCATAGAAAGGTCTTTCCTTGTGTACGGCATAAAATTCTCCCGCTTTTTCGCTGCTTAACCATGTCATTTTCATGGCAACAATTTTAAAGCCGGCTTTATTGATCATTTCCAGAATTGCACCAGTGTGTCCGTTCGAAGTAGCATCCGGCTTGATCATCGTAAAAGTTCTGTTCGTCATTATCTTAAAATTTGCGCGCAAAGATAGGAAACTGTTAGCTGCCTGGTAAGGGCAACGTATAATTTTACTTATCTAGATGTGTTTTCACTACTTTTGCGCCTTCGATTATGCAGCCCATCAGAAATATTTACCCTTTGCTTGCCCAGCCTCGTAAAGTTGTTATAACCATGCACCAAAAGCCTGATGGTGATGCGATGGGTTCAACCCTTGGTCTTTCTCATTTTTTGAAACAGTTAGGCCATCAAACCACGGTAATTTCACCTACAAATTGGGCGAGTTTTTTAAACTGGATGCCGGGTTGCAGGGAGGTTTTGGATTACGAAAGCATGACCCAGAAAGCTGATTCTGCGCTTGAACAGGCTGATTGGATCTTTTGTCTCGATTTTAATACGCTGATCCGAACAAAGAAGATGGAGCCAAAACTCAATGTCGTTAGCGCAGAAAAAATTTTGATCGATCATCACCAGGAACCACAAACCGAGAAATTTTCATTCGGTGTTAGCGATACCACAAAGAGTTCCACTGCGGAAATGGTTTATGATTTTATTATTAATTCAGGCTATCAGCAGTTATTAAATAAAGAATGCGCAGAATGTCTCTATGCCGGTGTGATGACAGATACCGGATCCTTCCGCTTTCCTTCTACTACTGCCAGTGTTCACAGCATGATCGCAGACCTGAAGCTTCGCGGTCTTGAACACGGGCCCGTTCACGAAAACCTTTTTGATAATTTTTCTGAGAATCGGTTTCGTTTCATCGGCCATGTTCTGTTGAACCTTATGGATGTTCATTATGAATATAATACTGCCGTAATAGCCGTTCCGCAATCTGACCTTATCAAGTTTGACATTAAGACAGGTGATACAGAAGGTTTGGTGAATTATCCTTTAAGTATCCAGGGAATAAAGTTGGCTGCCATCATAATCGATCGGGGCGAGGAGAGAAAATGTTCCTTCCGTAGCAAAGGCGATTTTGATGTAAACACCTTCGCCCGCAAATATTTCAATGGAGGCGGCCACTTCAATGCAGCAGGGGGTTCAAGCCGCGACCCGCTGCAGGATGTGGTGAACCAATTTATGGCGGCCGTGAGGGAGAACCGCGCCCAGTTAACAAGTTATCAATTCTAAAATCATACATCACTTACAATGCGCAACATTTTAATTTTTGCCCTGGCCTTAGCCTTCGCTTCCTGCCAGCAATCTTTTGAAAAAGGTGAGGAAGGTCTTGAATACAGGATCATTTCTTCAGGGAAAGGCGACAAGGTTTCAAACGGAGATTTTTTGGAAATGCATATCGCCAGGTTCTATCGTACAGGAAGAACCGACTCTTCCATTCATGATACCAGGAATACAATGCCCGCCACCGAATTGTTCGATTCGGCATCTCTGCCAAAGCCGTTTTATAATATCATCGGGCAGATGAAGGTTGGCGACAGTGTAATCATCCGGATACTTAGCGACAGCATGTTCAAAAGCGATCCGGGCGGTATGCCTGATTTTATCAAGAAGGGACATTATCTTATTACCACCATCAAGCTGATGAATATTTATAAGTCTGAGGCACAGGCCGACAGTGCGCGCCAGGTGGCCATGACAAAAGCACTTGAGCTGCAAAATAAAAAAGACCAGGAGCAGGTGAAGGTAGATGAAGACAAACTCCAGGCTTACTTTAAAAAGAATAATATCAATCCGAAGAAAAGCCCGATGGGGATGTATGTTGAGGTTCTTTCGGAAGGCACCGGAAATTTGCTTGATACTGCCAGCATAGCAGAGGTCAATTATACAGGCCGCACTCTTGATGGAAAAGTTTTTGACAGTAATACCGACCCTTCATTTAACCATCCCGAACCATTTTATGTGAACTTAACAGATGATCCTTCTCTCGGCCAGGGTGTTATCACAGGCTGGAAAGACGGATTGCTGATGATGAAAAAAGGATCAAAGGGGAAATTTTATATCCCCTCAAACCTCGCCTATGGCAGCAGGGGAGCGGGAAATGACATTCCTCCTTATTCTGTATTGGTGTTCGATATTGAGGTGACAAATGTTCTCAACAAAGAGGAAGGAAGGGTTCGCATGGAAACGGAAATGAAAAAAAGGAGAGAAGCCATGCAACTGCAACAAATACAAAGCCAGGTACAAAAGCAAATGCAGGACAACATTAAGAAGTTAGAAAGACCGGATTCTTCAAAATAGTTTGAAAATTATAATTCGCTTAGCCGCTTCCGTTATGAAGCGGCTTTTTTGTATGCCCTGGTCAACTTGCGAACTTCATTCGCTTCAGCAACATCGTGAACGCGTAAGATGTTCGCGCCGTTCAATACAGCTATCGTATTTACCACCGAGGTTCCATTCTTCGCATTTTCAGCAGTTGTTTCAAGGGTTTTGTAAACCAGGCTTTTTCTCGATAGCCCTGCCATTAAAGGCCGGCCAAGGGTTTGAAGATCTTTAAGACGGTGAAGCAGGTTAAAATTGTGGACGATATTTTTGCCGAAGCCAAAACCGGGATCGATAATTACATCTTTAATGCCCGCCTTAATACATTTTTCAACTTTGTATGCCAGCGAGCGCAGCACTTCTGAAGCTACATCTTCATAAGTTGGATTTTCCTGCATGGTTTCCGGGCGCCCCTGTATATGCATGCATACATACGGAACTTTCAGTTTTGCAACGGTTTTCAGCATATCCTGGTCCATTTCTCCGCCGCTGATATCATTTACAATAGAAGCCCCGGCAGTAACAGCCTCTTCGGCTACGCGGCTCTGATAGGTATCAACTGATATTGGGAGTTCCGGAAAATTGCTTCGCAGCAGCTTGATCACGGGAATAATTCGGGAAAGCTCTTCATCGACCGATAATCGCTCACTGCCCGGCCTTGTACTCTGGCCGCCAATATCAATAATATCCATACCGTTATTTATCATCACTTCAACCATAGGGATGATTTCAGCTGTTCCTGCCTGCCACGTAGATGTAAAAAATGAATCAGGTGTTATGTTCAGGATGCCCATGATCAGAA
>JAEZDA010000072.1 GCA_023433345.1 Bacteroidota bacterium
CACGGCCGGTTTCCCGGCCGCCTTTATTTAGTGGATTGTTTGTCTATTGTTTTACGATCTTCTTGATGAACTTATCAGTGCCTGTGGAAACCTCAAGTATATAGCTTCCTTTCTGCAATTTGCCAAGATCATTCATCACTACGATGTTATCTCCGTTAGTAAGTGTGATCTTGCGATTCAACACCTCTTTCCCGTCGAATGAAAGTACACGGAAGGTAGCGATCGATTCATTTGAAGAGCTCACAGATATTTTTACATGATCTGCAAATGGATTAGGATAAATGCTGAACTGATTTGCTGCAATTCCTCCATCAACTCTCACTGCAATGATCTTTGAATAGGTATGTTTTCCCATGTTGTCTACAGACTTCAACCTGTAGTAGAAGATGCGTGCACGTGAATCAATATTATCTGTAAAGCTGTAATTCTTACGTGTTGAGGTAGTTCCGTTGCCCGTAACGGTGCCGCGTACACTAAACCTAACTCCGTCTTCACTGCGCTCAACTTCAAAGTGAGAATGGTTGATCTCTGAGTCTGTTGTCCATTTTACCAATGTACTGTTAGAGGTCAACAGGCTTGCAGTGAATGAACCGAGTTTCACATCAAGCGGACCGCCGGCAGGTGCGATAACGGCAGTTCCATCATCAGTGAACATATCTCCAACCTGTGAAGAAGAATATATTCTCGCCGTGTTGATCACGCTACCAGGGATAAGCGCTCCCTGTACTTTAAAGCGGATAGTGTAGGTTGATCCAACAGGTATCTGACCACCCGCAGCAGATGTTGCTCCATTTCCGATGTAAAACTTCAGGTATGTTTTGCCGTTAGCGGTTCCTTTGAATGCAACATCATCTCCGGCCGCATCAGTTTTGAAACCCGCAGTTACGCCTGGTGCCGATACCACCTCCATACTTCCTGCCACATAAGTAACGTTAGAAGGAAGTGTATCAACTACAACTGCATTGTATGCTGTACCCGGACCATTGTTCACACCTGATAAAGTGTAAGTAAGTATTTCATTTGAATTCACGAAGCCATCTGAATTGGCATCAGTAACGGTTTTGTTCAATTCGATCAGCGGATCTTTCATGCGGATCATGAATGAGAACGCACTTGGGAAATACTGATCTGCTTCCGTACCGAAGGTGATGTTTACGCTTGTGGCGTTTGGTTGGATACCATATCCTGTACCTACATTTACCTCATCTATATCAATACCCATTTGGTTGAAGTAGTTCGGATTCTTAGTGGTAACGTATGCGCCATTTTTGGTGATAGACCCATTCCAGAAATTGGTAACAGGGTTTGCTGCATTCGATACCGCAATGTTGTTCACTTTTATAAAGTCGCCTGCAGGGTTCACAGCAGTTGCTCCGAGTGAACCATCACCTTCCCAGCTCATAGCGCTCATCACCGCTTCGTTAGAAGCAAGCGGATTGTTTGGTACGTTAAGGCCGGTTAATGTTACAGTTGATGTTACCGGATTTCCTGATGAATTAAAGATCTGAGAATATCCGTCATACACGCGAACGCTGTAATAGGGCTGCGACTGATTTTCGTATGCCACCACAATGCACCAGCCGCCAAAGCGTCCGCCATTTGAAGTTGAACCTGTAGTAAGTGGAACGTCGGCAACGAAGTAAGTGCCGCTTCCGCCAACCTGTACGAAGTTGGTGATATCAACATAAGATTGATACACTCTTTCGCTGGTTCCTGAAATGAGGAACTGATCAACGTTTGCGGCAGGTGCAGTTGCAGGAGAGTAAGCTCCGATGGCGCCCTTACGCAATTTGATCTTGCGAAGTGTATCCGGGTTGGCAGTAACCGTTGCATTGGAAATGCGGCCGCCCCAGTACAGTCGTGCGAATTTGATCGTGTTGGTGCCTGCAGGCAGCGTTAAGTCTGCAGAAGTGGAGTTCCTCGTTCCGGCATCGGTGTCCATATCGGCATGCTGGATGTTTTCATTGTCATTGCCGTACTGAGTGAAACCAATACCGCCTTGTCCGTTAGCAGCATTACCGATCTCATTCATCTTGGTGGTGTTGACAGATCCATTCCCGTTGAGGATGTGCGTGCTGGTATTTCCTAACATGGTAACGCCGCCGCGGATGTTCTCGGTGTAAACGAGAGAGTAGTTTCTAACGCTTGTTTGCGCTGAAGCTGTGAGGCCTGTGCATGCAATTATTGCTGCAAGGGTGATTCTTGAGGTAAAATTAGTAAGCATTTTTTTAATGTTTGAGGATTAAGAAAATGGCTCACAGGAGTAAGAGGAAGCTAATAATGGCTTTGCCTGGAATTTGGAGGTAAGTGGACTTTTTCGGGGGAAGTTGGATAAGCAGAGGTGCCTTGAGGAAAGGCCGTGGTTCAGTGATACAAATATAATGCTTCAGCTTTTAGATTTCCAAGCTTTTTGCAAGAAATATTTTTGAACCGCTGGTCCGCGGATGTGGGGCTTGATGAATTTTAAATCAAATGCTGCTGTGAATCAGGGACTAAGCTGCATGGTACAGGGCACAGGCGTCAGGACGAAAGAAACACGCTTACAGTACCTCGTGACCTAAATATTTTGAAAAGGAGATGATCTGCGAGGATTAAATAGCAACCAAATGATAAAATACCTTCCCTGCCTTGTCAAGAATGAACCTATATTTCGCCGATGGAAATCGTCATTATTTCTTTGGCCGCCTTCCTGGTGGCCATCCTCACCTTTTTTTCCGGCTTTGGTTTAGGCACCATCCTCACACCGGTGTTTATGATATTTTTTCCTGTTGATTTGGCCATCGCTTTAACAGGCGTGGTGCATTTCTTCAACAATGTGTTCAAACTATTTTTAGTTGGAGGAAATGCTGACAGGTCAGTGCTTGTACGTTTCGGTATCCCGGCTGTAATCGCCGCCTTTGCCGGTTCATGGCTGTTGTTGCAGATCACCGCACTGCCGCCATTATTTTCTTATACAGCCTTTGGAAACCTTATAGAAGTTTACCCGGAAAAGTTCATCATTGCCTTGTTGTTGATCTTTTTTGCACTTATGGATTTGCTGCCATCATTGAAAAAGATCCAGTTTAATAAAGACAAGCTGCCCATAGGCGGAATGCTGAGTGGTTTTTTTGGGGGATTATCCGGCAACCAGGGCGCTTTGCGGAGTGCTTTTCTTGTAAGGGCGGGCCTGACGAAAGAAGCATTTGTTGCTACGGCCGTAGTTGTTTCTGCTATGGTAGATTTCACCCGGATTGGCGTTTATGCAACGCGTTTTTCCAAAGCCGGACTTATCGATAACATCACACTCGTATTATGTGCCACTGCTGCAGGTGTTGCCGGCTCTTTCCTCGGAAACAAATTGCTGAAGAAAGTAACGATGCAAAATGTGCAGCTGATCATAGCGGTTATGTTGATATTGATTTCGGTAGCACTAGGTGCAGGATTGATATAAGGCCATTTACGATTTACGATGTACGAATTACGGTTGGTTTTCCGGTCATTTTCATTCTTAATTTTTGATTCGCGCTTTACGTAAATGTTTGCGTGAATTTGTTTCCCGCAGATTTCGGGGATTAAAATGCACCGAAGATTTCCGCTGAGCGTTTTTAATTCTAAGTTCCTAAGTCGTATGTCGTACATCGATATCGATTCAAGCTTTTGAATGAAGGTGCAAAAGTTTGTATTTCACTTCGTGTTCTTTTGTATTCTTCGTGTGCTTCGTGAGAAATCGTTAGCGTGAAAATGTTCCCGCAGATTTTCGCGGATTAAATGCACCGCAGATGCTCGCTGATGTTTTTAATTCTTAATTCTTCATTCCTAATCCTTCATTTCCTGCCTTCTCGTTGGAATTGCGTCTTTGTCTTCTTTGTTTCTTTGCGTGAAAATGTTTCCCGCAGATTAAAATGCACCGCAGATGCTCGCTGATCGCTGTTTTGACTCTTATTCTTAATTTCTAAATCGTAAATCGTAAATCGTACATCGTAAATTAAATCCGCTTCATATATTCCCTTATCACCACATTGTGGGCGGTTTGCCCGGGCATTGCTTTCTTTTGATAAGCTGCTTTTATTGCGGGATCCTGAAGCAGTGTTTTCGCGAATGCTGTTGCCTGCCTGAATTTTTCCTGCTTTAAAAGTTGCAGCGGGGTAGGAGGTTTATAGGGCCGCGGGGCTTTGCGATAGAAGGTTTGCCCTTTCAGGTTATAAAACACGATGTTTTGAAACTTGCCTGATAATGGAGCGAAGTTGTCTATCAGTTCTTCGGGTGTAAAGTCGTTGTTAAGCCGTCTCATGATCTTGGTTTTGCTTTTTTTGACGGGAAGAGAGCTGAAAGGTTTAACGCTGAATTGTTAAAGAAAGGTTGAATGGAAGTTTAAGAGCATCCACACCGAATCTACCCCGAATCTACCTTATAGCTAAGTCGAATCTGCAGCCTTCCAGATTCGACCGAGATGGCGGGTAGGTTCGAGGTGGGTGGATGGGTGAAAGGGTGATGTGCCCCGATAGCTATCGGGTTGCTGACCGGGACGACGTGGAGCGTGTCTCGGTGCGTCGGCAGTGCTAACGCCGGAAAGATTCCTCGCTTCACTTCGGAATGACGAAGGACAGGATGTAGTTTGGGCGACTTCATCGCCAAAGGGAATCGCGCCGCCAGTCATTTCGAGCAGCGGGAGAAAACCAAATTCTGCACTTCCCATCAATTCAACCGGCGCGAGAAAACGAAAGGTGCAAAGATTGATTCTTCACTTCGCTCAGCATGAGGAAGTGAGATTGTAGTTTCCATAATTCAGTACCTTTCTCCGTGGCCTTATGTATTCTTATTTATTTCCTTCGTGTGAAATTTCATTTCGATTATACAAACTATCGGGGGTGCTATCCAGTAAAAAATTGATCTGACAAGAAATATGTGCTATATTAAAGTTTGAATTTACATAATGTTTAAGTCGCCATTTCTTATTTCCATCTTGTTTTTCTGTTCGCTCAACCTAACCGCTCAAATCTTCTGGACCGGTGCGGTTGATTCACTTTGGGATAACCCTGCAAACTGGAACCCCCCGGTTATTCCAGACAGCACCTCAACAGTTAACATCATTCTTGATCCGGTAAATCCTCAACAACACTGGCCAAAGCTTCAAAGAAACGTAGCGGTAGATAGACTGGTATGTACCCGGGGTAAACTATACCTAAATGATTCAACCTTGTCGTGCTGGCGATTCGTAGCGAACCTTTCTGAGATTTTTACCGGATCAGATACCGGAAGACTGGTGACGAAAACTATCGGAAACAGCATTGCTTTTTTTGATAGCAAGGTTAGCGGAAACCTAGGTATCAAGATCTCTACCAATCAGGGCGTACAATTGCATAGGTCAGAGTTTGACGGTATAAGAATAATTTCTAACGGTGTGGGAACCCAAATTAATATTTTAGATACTTGTCGATTCAACAGGGATGTGAAGATATCCCGTTTAACTTTTCCCGGAAGCCCGCAATCGGGTGGCGGTATCGTTTTGGAATCAGGTGTCATTGAGGGTGATTTGAATTGTGTCAACAGGGTAAATGGGGGCTTCAGGATTGGTAAACTGCTTCCTGTTCGTCCTTCATTCGGCTTTATTGTAAAGGGGAAAGTAGATATCGAACATTCAGGGCAGCTTGTTGATTCAGGTCAGAACTGGCAGGCCGGTCATTTCAGCGCATGGAAACTGAGGAACCTGACAGGTGGAGGAAAAATTATTATAAAGGATTGTGTAGGAGCAAGGTTTGGACTTGACACATTATATATCGATTCATTTTTTATTAAAACGGATAAGGGCGCAGTTTGGATAGATTCCTCTGCATTTCATTCTCCGGCAATAACTGTGCTGAGTAATTATGTAGAGGACAATCATATTTACCATAACGACAGCAGGCTTTCCGGCAACAAATTTTATGGCGACCTTTATTGGACCGATACCCTGCATCATATTAATGAGACCCGCGGTTTCTCAAAAGCTGCAACAATAGCCAGTGTTTTGTATGGTTCTGCAAATGAGTATTTCGGAGACGCCTGGTTTAAAGGTGTAGTAAACCTCGGCAGATTTGACACCTCCACCTTTCACGGCAACCTTACCATCGAAGCCATGGATGGCTCGGTGTACAAACGTGCCCGCTTTTCGGGAGATCGGGCGGCTGATATCAATGCAGGCAGCACACCCTTTGAGTATGCCATTGTTGATAAATCTTCGCCGGGCACACTCGCTGTTACTGCACCATTGAATATCTCCGGCACCATGCGCTTTGATAACGGTAAGGTACAAACGAACCCGGGCAGTTATTTAATGTTTTTACCTAGCGCAAGGGCTGAAGGTTTTGGTGCGCACAGTTATGTAGATGGCGTGGTGCAGAAAGAAGGCAATGAGGCTTTTATTTTCCCAACAGGTAGTGCTACTGCCTTCAAGCCGCTTGCAATGAGCGCTCCATCAAATGCGACAGATGTTGTTAGTATGCAATACCATGCATCACCGGTACACACGGTAAGCGATACTTCCAGCCGCGTTGCGGGTTTGCCCGATATCAGCGATTGTGAGTACTGGGAGGTTAAACAACTGAATGGCAATTCAGCAGTAACACTTTCTCCTTCATGGGATGAGGCATGTCTGGATAACGATATTTATTTCACCGATCCCCAAAATGCGATGGTAGCAAGATGGGATGGCAGCACCTGGCAGAACGAGGGCAATGGCGGTTATGACAATGGCTTTATTAAAACAGCAAACGCACTCACACCCAGCGGACTATTCACCTTTGCATCACCAAAAAGAGAAGTTATCATTCCTCCACCGCCTGATCCACCGGTGATGATCGTCTATCCCAATCCCGTTAGTACCACCCTGAACATTCGCGTGGAACCGGGTTATAACAAAGGAATGATCATTGATGCCATCGGCAGGAGAATTTCCATTCACACCATGACTGCCGGTTTAAACTCAATCGATGTATCGCAACTTCCATCAGGTGTTTATTTTCTAAAACTCATCACGGCAAGGAGACAGTTTGTGGTGAAGTGGGTGAAAGGGTGAAGTGCTGATTTGCTGATTTGCAGATTTGCCCCGATTACTATCGAGGTGCCGTTCTGCTAACGCGGGAAAGATTCCTCGCTCCGCTCGGAATGACGGAGGACAGGATGGAGTTGGAGCGACTTCGTCGCCAATGGAACCTCACACCGCCAGTCATTTCGCGCCGGGCGATAAAGATTCCTCGTTTCACTTCGGAATGACGAAAGACAGGATGTAGTTAGGGCGACTTCGTCGCCAAATGGAATCACACACCGCCAGTCATTTCGACCAGCGGGAGAAACCCATACGTCGCCTATCAGAAATTAAATTGAGAATAAAAATTTAAGATCGCCAAGAGTAATTTTTAATGGTTAATTCCTAATTCTTAATTCTTAATTCTTAATTCTTAATTCCCTGCTTTCTCCTTGTGAATTGCGTCTTTGTCTTCTTTGTTTCTTTGCGTGAAAATGTTTTCCGCAGATTCCCGCGGATTAAATGCACCGCAGATTTCCGCTGAGCGTTTTTAATTCTTAATTCTTAATTCCTAATTCTTAATTGTACATCGTACACCGTACATCGTACATCGATTGTCTCCCCCAAAAAATACTTTCTAAATATTTTGGAAAGCTAAAGTATTTAGTATATTTGTACTAATCAAATTAGCTCATTATGTCACAGGCAGGGTTAAACTTAAAGTACCTCCGCAAATTGCGGGGATGGACGCAGGAAGAATTCGCAAACAAACTGAACATTAAAAGATCATTGATCGGCGCTTATGAAGAAGAGCGCGCTGATCCGCGGCTGGAGGTGTTGGAAATGGTGGGAGAGATGTTCAAGCTCAGTTTGGATGAATTATTATTGAAAGACCTCAGCAACACCGGCGGAAGTTACTGGATGAAGCGACGTGCGCAAAAAATTCAGTCTGTTGAAAGAAACGTGATCCACTTTGTTCCGGTGAAGGCTGCGGCGGGCTACCTGGCAGGTTATGCAGACAGTGAGTTCATTGATGAACTCAACACTTTTACGCTTCCTATGCTGGCGGGGGGAAATTATCGTGCATTTGAGATAATTGGGGATAGTATGCTTCCCACGCCCAGTGGCAGCATTATCGTGGGTGAAAAAGTGAACAACCTGGATGAGGTGAAGAACAACATGCCCTGCATTGTGGTTAGTCGCAATGAGGGGATCGTTTACAAAAGAGTGGTGAAAAACAATCGGTCGAAAAGCAAGGTATCTCTCGTAAGTGATAACCCCAGTTACCAGCCTTACCAGGTTAATGCCGATGACATTGCTGAGATCTGGCAGGCGCAGTTGGTAATTGGCAAGGTCGCTCAGCAGCAGCGCTGGGATGTGAATTCTTTGGCAAATCTTGTTAATAATTTGCAGGACCAGGTGAGTACCCTTAAGAAGAAGATGAACTAAGTTCGTGGTTCGTAGTTCATAGTTCAGATAATTTATAATAATTCAACATTCAACATTCATAATTCAACATCTGATTCAGATTTCGTTTCGATTTATAGTTTAAAATCTATAATCTGTAATCTATAATCTATAATCTAGAGTTTTTACTTTCTCTCAATTCAACATCCAACATTTAAAATTCAACATTACGATAGATACATCGCTTCACAATTAAAAACACAGCAACATGATTAAGTTACAGATCATCGGCAACCTCGGAAAGGATTGCATTGTTAACGAGGTTAACGGAAAAACAGTCATCAATTTCAGCGTAGCCCACACCGAAAAGTATAAGACGGCTGACGGCAATTTGAATGAGAGGACAACTTGGGTTGAATGCGCCTATTGGACCGATCGCACTGCCGTAGCGCAATACCTCACCAAGGGTAAAATGGTGTATGCCGAAGGTTCTCCCTCTGCAGATGCTTATACCAACAAAGAAGGAAAGGCCGCAGGTACATTGCGCATGCGCGTTCAAACCATCCAGTTACTGGGCGGCAATTCTGATTCGGGCAGCAGTTCAGGATATTCGCATGCAGGTCAACAGGCGTCCGGGAGCTACCAGCGTGAATCTGCTATGAGCAATTCGATGGCTGATAAGAATGAAGTTCCGGATGATCTTCCATTTTAATTCATTGGGTTAGTGATAAAAAGAAAAAGCTTCCGGTTGCGGAAGCTTTTTTTGAATGTGATAAACAGGGGTAAGTGA
>JAEZDA010000055.1 GCA_023433345.1 Bacteroidota bacterium
GCTGTTAGCGGCAGTGCAGGTGTACAGCCAGTTAAGACCGTTCTGTTGCAATACCGCTTTGCCTTCTTCCAAAAGCTCACCGTTGGCCTTTTGTATGCGGGCCTTTACACCGATGATGCGAAAGTCATCTATCACCACGGCACTTAAAGTGCTGCCCGCAGCGCCTGTGTAGTTGCTGCTGTTGATGTCTCCCACAACCGGCACACGGAAGAAATCCGCAAGGGCGAGGTTGAAAGGTGAAACACCGGGTGATGCCTTCCGCAGGTACTCGGCATAGATGGCTGCATCCTGGAGGATGTTGCGCGCATAAATGGCGGCCTGTTTAAAGGTGAATTGCACTTGCTGTTGCAGGCCGGACAAAACGCCCTTTCTTTTTTTCGGGCGGGATGCCACGATAGTTTTCCCGTGCAACTGGCGGAAGACTACCTGCTTCATTGATCCCGAGAATCCCTCGGTAACAATGTTGTTAAACGTTTTCATCGTTTTACTTTTTAAATTGTTAATAAATAGAGTTTCTACCTATTAGACGTATGAGCGAAAGAAAAGTCACAAACCACTTAGTTAAATAAAAGCAAAAGAGAGTTTACTAACGGTTAGTGTAGACGAATCTGGTGGTGATGCGTCAGGCTTCAAGGCGCATGGTGCAGGGTTGAAGACAGATGTGAGATATGGCATAAGAGATATGGGATGTAGGTTTGGTGTTTTGAATTTTTACTTTTTACTTTTTACTTTCTTGAAGGTTGATAAAATCTGCGCCATCAGCAGAACCTAAGTATCATAGCAAATGTTTCCCGCAGATCCCGCGGATTTTCGCAAATCAATGCAACGCAGATTAATGCAACGATGTGCTTACTTAACTTCTGCTCTTTGTCAACGTATCAGGCATCAAGGCACAAGCCTTTTGAATTTTAATTTTGACTTTTGATTTTCTTTGCGCCTTATGACTACTTTTCGGCTTTTCGTGAAACAATCGAGCTGCAGGTACAAGGCACATGCTGCGAGCTTTGAATTTATAATTTTGACTTTTAAATTGCTAACCTACTCGATCGTAACATGAATAAAACCATGATCCGTGATCTTCTTGTCAAACATTTCACGTGTTATGCTAATCCTTCTTTGTGTAAGAAAACCATCACTAATCAAACAATGAATAGCATTGTTGGCCAAATCATGAGTAAGGTTCGATAAAGACAACTTTTCAAACATCGCTTTGGTCCTGTTCACCTCTTCGCGCGATGGATAGATGTAGCCTGAGAAGGAAATATTGAGGTCGCCTGCGAAGAGAACGTTGTTCTGCTTTGCCAATTGTTCCAGTTCTGCAAACTGTACATCAAGATCGTTCTTGAAACTCCCTCCCTTTCCACCAAGATCGCCGATCACGGTGCCATAAATAACCAATGCACCGAAAGGCGTCTGCACCTCACCGCAAACAGTCATTGTTGGGTCCTGTGTGGGTAATTGCCGGATGAAAGGATACTTACTAAAAATCGATACACGACATTCCCTTTCTTTATAATCTATTTCTCCGGGTACCTGATATAATGAAGCCGATGAAAGGGAATGATAATCTCGTTCCGGTCCTATTACAGAATTTGTTTCTGTGAGGATGATGATATCCGCATTGCTTTCCCTCAACTTGTCAATAAAAAATCTATTCCTCAAGATCGTTCCCGCATTCGGGCGCATGAGGTTGGCGATGGTGATTTGCACTATTTTTCCGGTAGTGTTCTATGAGATTTAAGGCATTAATTCTTAGGGAGCCCGTTTTCATAAATCATTTTACTTATTACCTTTTTTGAGGTAAGATCTGAAATGATTGTTTTTCCATGCCTAAGGCCATTTTTTACTCTCACTTCTTCCTTTGTTCCTTGATCAATATGAAAAAGGGAAACCTGACCAGAAAAAGGATTATTGTTTAAATCAAGGAACCTTTCCTCCTGACTACTCCCCGCACTATACAGCTCCTCTTTCTTGACTCCCTGATCGTAATAAAATTCAGTCCACCAGTTCTCCTTGCTTTCTTTATAATAAACTCCAGCCTTTAGTAATCGTTTATGTGAATCAAATAGTTTATAGTCCCCATCTTTATATCCCACTCGTCCCGATGTAGCGCTCCCATTAAGCATCTTGGAAAAATAAGTCATAAAATTAGGTGGGACTGTTTCATCTTCTAAGGGGATCCAATACTCCTGCGCAACTATCGAATCCGCAAAAAACAAAGTCTGGCGGCACTTTAAACTTTCCATCGATTTATTAAATAATTCAAATTTTGCTAAAACACTATACCCAACTTCATTATAATAGTCTATTTCAGAAATTTTACCATCTTGGTAATTCCAGGTTATTTCCGGCTTTGCCTCATTATTATACTTTATGGATTGCCCATGCAATAAGCCATTCGAATAATTCATCTTTAGCACAGGAAAGCGGGGATCATCATAAAATCGAATCCATTCTCCGTTTTTTTCTCCATTGACATAATTTCCTTTTTCAAACTTTTCTCTGTCCCATTCAAGCCATGGCCCGGTTCGCACCCCAAAGTCATAGGAACCTCCCATCAATAATCGATTTGCGGAATCCTGCAAACTATACGAGCCGTTGAGTTTGCCAGCCTTGTAATATTTTTCCTCACTTATCTTATGAAATTTGAATCGATAGCAAGAGTCTGAATTTTGTCGGGGGTTTTCGCTACCCTTACAGGGCTCTGTGTGCCGTTCAAGCATAGAATATCTATAACAGGGTCCGTCCAACTCACCATCTTTATAATTTTCAATAAGGAATAGTTTTCCCGAATAGTTGGCTTCCTGCCCATCTTCATCGCGGTATTTAGAGTAATAGTATCTCCAGCTCCCGCTTCGCTTATCTGATATAAAAGAGCCCTCCTCAGTTAAGGTTCCCGAAAAGTTATAGTAAGACCAAGTCCCTGTCTTATTCCCGCGTTCGTACTGTCCCGTAAACAGTAAATTCATTTTAGTTGTATCGGTTGTTTTATATTTTCCTTCTACTGAATTAACATCCAAATAGATTTTGTAAGGGCCATTTAGTTTGCCCAGCGAATATTCACAAAAAATGAGACTGTCTCCATCAAACTCCATGGAAAATCCATGTTTTACACCGTTTTGATAATTTGTTAAACCAACGAGAGATTCCTTTCCACCCTCGAATACCCGCACAGCTGCCGGCCCGTCTAATTCTCCCGCTTTGTAATAGCGCTCGGTAATTAACTCTAGAATTCCATCGTCATTATAAATGCTTTCAACCCATTTTCCATTCAACTCATCGTTTGCAAAACTCACTTCACGGAAAACCTTTCCGTTTATAAAATATTTAGTTACTCCTTGCCTTTTACCATTTTCCATGTTATACTCGTAAATCAATTCCCCATCTGAATTGTAAGTGCGAAACTTACCATGCGGCTTCCCCTTGACGTACTGGCCTACGGTTTTTGTTGTATCCTCATTATCATAAGTGATATACTCCCCATGTATATTCCCGTCAACCAAACTGAACTCGCTGCGCACCTTTCCTTCATCATCGGTTTCTACTCGCCGGCCATTATCTTTATCAAAAACGCCTCCCGATTTTATCACAGAAATGTTGTAAGCAGTGAGACTGGCATCATCCCACTCCAAATGATCAGTTTTCATTGAAGTTAGAACCACCAAATACTTGTTGCTCCTGTAGGTAGAATAAATTTCCCCATTCTCAATAGTGCTATTAACCAGCTTATACCCCGTTGCTGGCAGACTAGCTCCAATACTTAAGTAATGTTTTTTGTTTAACATCGTGTAAGAAACCATACTTGGTAAACCATCAATCGTAAACAGGTAAAACCATCCTTGGGCCCTGTCATCATAATTGGCTTTTTTGAACGACCAAGTGATTTTCTTATAAGATTCTTCATTCTCAGAATCAAAATATGTCCAACCCTTCGACATTAGGTACCGGTCAACAGTCTCCCAGTTCTCCTTATTTGCCATTGAAGTAAGTTCTCCGAGCGATAATAGCTGCGCGGAGGAGGATGCGGAAAGTGTTATCAAAGTAAAAAACAGAAAATTTTTTAATTTCATTCTGATCATTTTAGTTTGGTTAGTATTTAACCAAATAGATTTATAACCATCGATCTAAGTCTCAATAGTACAAACTTACCTCACCAATTCATCTGCAATCATCTCAGCTTGCTTCAACACCGTTTCGGTGGCAAGTATCTGCATATCCGGCGGATAGCCATATTGCCGTAGAGTACGTTTAACGATTACTTTAAGTTTGGCTTTTACATTCTCTCTCAATGTCCAGTCTATTGAAGCATTCTGGCGAACGCGTTCCGTGAGTACAACAGCGAGTTCGCGTAGTTTATCTTTTTGCATTAACTCCCTGGCGCTTTCGTTATTGGCTACCGCAGTATAAAAGGCATACTCAAATTCAGTTAAGCCCATACTCTTAGCCTCGCTATCTGATTCTGCAACTTCCTTACTAAGCTTGATCAACTCTTCGATCACCTCCGCTGCCGTCAGTACTTTATTATGATACTTCTTGATCGCTTGCTCCAACATTTCCAAAAGCGACTTACTTTTCACCAGGTTCTTCTTTGCTCTCGCTTTCAACTCATCGTTTAGAAGTTTGCGCAGCACCTCCATCGCCACATTCTTATGCTCCATGCCTTTTATCTCCATCAAAAACTCTTCTGACAAAATGGAAATATCCGGCTTCTTTATCCCGGCTGCATCAAACACATCAATTACCTGTTCGGAAACAAGTGCCTGGTCTATCACCTGCCTGATAGTGGTTTCAATTTCTTCATCGGTTCTTCCCGTACCTGTTACATCAAACTTGGCAAGTCTCGCCTTTACAGCCTGGAAGAAAGAAACCTCATCTTTCACTTCCATCGCTTGTTCGTGAGGGACGGCAATTGCAAAAGCCTTGGAGAGAGCGGTTACCTCGTTGATATAACGCTTCTTCCCATCGTCCAAACCCAATACGTGTTCCTCCGCCGCAAGTATTATTGATAACTTCCTTGAGGTGCCGGCATCAAAATATTCTTCATAGGCAAAGCCGTGATACATTTGGCTCACCACCTCCAATTTCTCCAGCATTAGCTGAACAGCCTGTTCTTGCAACAAAGTAGGGTCACCCTTACCGCCCGCATCAGAATAGAATGAAAGTGCTTTCTTCAGATCGGATGCAATGCCTAGATAATCTACAATAAGTCCCCCGGGCTTGTCTTTGTACACTCTATTCACACGGGCTATGGCCTGCATCAGGTTATGCCCCTTCATTGGCTTATCAATATAGAGCGTGTGCAAACTGGGCGCATCGAATCCGGTAAGCCACATATCCCGAACGATTACCAGTTTCAACTCGTCATTGGGATCTTTCATGCGCTCCGCAAGCATTCTTCGCTGTTCCTTTGAAGTGTGGTGCTTCGAGATTGCAGCCCCATCAGATGATGCAGAGGTCATCACAACCTTTATCGCGCCCTTCTTTAAATCATTGGAATGCCACTCCGGTTTTATTCGAATGATCTCTTCATATAACTCAGCGGCAATTCTTCTACTCATACAAACGATCATTCCCTTCCCTTCGAAAACTTCCTGCCGCTGTTCAAAATGAGAAATAATGTCCTTTGCTATATTCTTAATGCGCTTCTCGCTGCCAACGAGTGCCTCAAGCTGCGTCCACTTTGCCTTGGCTTTTTGAACCGTTGTAAGTTCATCGGTATTGAGTTCATCATCCAATTCTTCGACCAGCTTTTTCCCTTCATCCTCAAGACTCACCTTTGCTAACCTGCTTTCATAATATATGCGAACGGTGGCTCCGTCTTCAACTGCCTGCGCGATATCGTAAACGTCAACATAATTACCGAACACCGCCGGGGTGTTCACGTCTGTGTTCTCGATAGGTGTACCTGTAAATCCAAGATAAGTAGCATTCGGTAGGGCATCACGCATATATTTTGCAAAACCGTAAACGATCTTTTTGCCGACAACATTTTTTTGCGCGTCCAGGTCGTCCACAGTTTTGGCCTTAAACCCGTATTGCGTTCTGTGCGCCTCGTCGGCAATTACAACAATGTTCTTTCTCTGAGATAAGGTATCATATACATTACCTTCTTCAGGTTGAAACTTCTGAATAGTTGTAAAAATTACACCGCCCGAACCGACCCTAAGTAAGTCTTTTAACTGACGGCTGTTCTCAGCCTGCACGGGCTCCTGCCTGAGCAATTGCTTTGATGCTGCGAACGTATCAAATAGCTGATCATCTAAATCATTGCGGTCAGTAATCACCAGCACTGTAGGATTATCCATTTCCAATACAACCTTGCCGGTATAAAATACCATGGACAATGATTTGCCGCTTCCTTGTGTATGCCAAACAACTCCACCCTTTCTATCTCCGGATGGTTGGTTCTTAACACCAGGTAATCCATATTCCTCAGGATCATCCCTTAAAAAATTCCCCTCCTCAGGAGGGGTGCCCTTTAGGGCGGGGTGGTGACCGAGCATTTCCATTACGCCATCCAAATTATTAAGTACATCAACAGCCGGAATTCTTATCACCGTTAATCCCAAACTCTTTAGATAAGTATCCCTCGCTTTATCATAAGCCCGATTATCGTCGTGCCCGCTTCCATCTATCTCAATCACCACCTGGCAATTGCTGCAATAAAAATCAACAATGTAATTACCGGCTATTTTCTGCCGGTCAAAATCATAACCTTTAAATTGGTGTGACTTTACCCTGTTCCAGAAAAGTACTTCAACTAAATTGTTTGCCTGGCGAAGTTCTCTTGCTCTTTCCTTTAAAGCAGGGTTGAATGGAAGGGCGAAGTAATTTTTGCTGTTTCGCTTTTTTACCACCCCGTCAGCCCCTGGCTGACACCCCTCCTGAGGAGGGGAATTTAATGCAGCAGTGTATCCTGCAGCTCGCAACGTCGATTCTACCGCACGGTTAACGGCATAGTACTGATGATACGCTGCAAGTTTTTTTACGGTTGATATAGTTGTAATACCTGTTACTGCATCTTCTTTCTTTGTTTTTTCGAATACGATAAAGTGCCGGATCAAATCTAACAGGGTTGGCTTGTTGAGCATGCCCTTTATCAAAGTTTCTAGCTGCCCTACCAAATGAGAAGCTTCCTCCTTACCGTCGGATGTTTTCCAGGCCATATACCTGCTGAAACCTGCAGATACTGAACCTGCTTTTGCTTCAAAGCCATCAGAGATAATATTGAAACTGTTATAGGTGAATAAGGATGGAATGCTTGATTTATAAGTTTCGAGTTGTCGGAAAGCCGATTGAATGGTCGCCTTTTCATCAGAAGCATTTTTTAGCTCCATTACCACCAATGGCAGCCCATTTACGAAAAGAATGAGATCAGGCCTTTTGCTTTTATCTTTTTCAATTATGGTGAATTGGTTTACACAGGTAAACTCATTATTCAGGGGATTCTTAAAATCGATCAACCAAACCCTGTCGCCACGGTCATCACCATCCACTCTTTTATTAACGGGGATACCTTCAGTCAACAGCCGGTGAAAAGTTTCATTGTCTGCAATCGGTTCAGATGAAGCAATGCGTTGAATATCTTTGATTGCTTCCTCCTGTGCACTAACCGGAATATGTGGATTTATCTTTCTAACCGCGTGCTGCAATCGTGACGATAACAATACCTCTTCATACGAACCTCTTTCCGGCGTCTCTCCATCGGGTGCTATATGCGGACCATACACGTACTCATACCCTAAGGCTTCAAAGCATTCAATCGCGAGCAGTTCGATATGGTCTTCGGTGATTTTTGTCATGCGGAGATTACGTTCATCTTACCGTGTTGTTGGAGTTTTTGCTCTAAATTCAAATCTATCTTCGTCAGTATCTCCATCCCCAAATTTTCTTTGAGTAGATTGTCTTTTGACAAAATTTGAATTATTTCAATACCGCAACTGCTTTGGAAATTATTTTCATAGATATGGCAATGATAGTTACCCCCGCCCGATCCTTCAACATTTCCGGGATAAAGTAGATAACTCTTACCGCACTTCCAGAATAGATTGTAAACAAACATTTGCTTAAGATCCTGATCAGAAGGTGTCTTATCTTTCAACGTTTTCCATTTGGTATCTATAACAATCTTTCTATTCCCGCTCTCAATCACAATGTCCGGACGAACGGCTTTACTTTTCTGATTTTCAGGCTTCCAAAAATCTATGTAGGACTGTCGGCTTACTTTAATTCGAACTTTTTCTTCTTCTCTTTTTAATCTCCTGTAAATAAATTCTTCCCATAGTTTGTTCATATCGAACATAATGGAGATCAAATTATCTGAGCCACCACTTATATCAGGGCGGAAATTTAGAAGAAGCATCTTGCTGATCAATATTGCCTCTCTGTACCGTTCTGTCTTTCGATCGTATTTGAGTTTAGAAAAGGTATCTTCAGAAATACTGCATTTGGGAAGTTCCGGAAAGTTCAATATGATTCGGTTCACCCTGTCAGCGAATAAGGGATTTGAACTGATCTTTGGAATGAGCTTAACCGCCTCCAGCACGACCTGGTTAAAAATGTTTTCGGTGCTGTAGGTGGTGTAGTGAGTATAAAATCTTTCCTGGTGAACGGCGTTATGTGCTAAATTCTTTGCAAAATCCAGCCTTCCTTTCAATGAAAGGATATTGCCGGCGCACTTCTTATATTTTTTCACCAACCCATTTTGCAAAAGTTGCTCAACTTCCGAAAGTAATAATTCAAAATATATCTCCAACAAAGAATTGGCACGCAAGCTCAAATTCGCATTGTCAGCACGGTTAACCTTGAGGATCTTGCATTCCCTTAGCATTTGTAACAATACTTTTCGCCATCTACCTTTCAACTCATCATTTACGGTAGATTCAGCATCTGCTTTAGGGAGCACTTCGATTGTTAAATCCCCGGCCTGAATGACCCCAACAAATTGATTGAACTTAACTCCCTTCCTAATCAAGCTGAAAAAATTTATCTGTGATTGGGAATAAAACCGTTCCAAAGCAGCCAGATGCCTCGGCAAAAACTTGCTGGAATTTTCAGTAGTTAGCCGATCATGTTCAAAAACAGCTATTTTATTCTTTTCAGACATTTAATCTCATTGATAAATTTTCTTAACCGAGGCAATAAATTCATCCTGCATCAATTCTCCACCAGGTTTAAAAGTCTTTACTTCATATACTTTTCGTTCCAGTAACAGATCTTTATCGTCATATGTAAATTCTGCAAAAGAAGTTTTGCTGCTCTTTGGCTGAATGAAATCCTTTCCTAATATCAATCCTATCTTTCCGAAATCTCCATAAAAGTATTCCTGCAACTGTGGAATCAATTTGTCGTAAAATATCTCATACAAATGATCTATAGAGGTTGCATTGATGAAGAACGCATGGCCAATCTGCTGATCGGAAGAAAGCAATTTCTCTATTCGCTCGTTGATCTTTGTTAATAGATAATCCAACCGCACTCCTACATCGAATAAAGAATCATTAATTTCCAAAAAGTCTTCCGGTGCCCAATATATACGTTCAGTATCTACCACATTAGACAACATTTTTTCCTCTGTTTCTCTGTTAAATCCAATCAACTCATAAAAGTTGTCAGCGACAGTTCTATAAGGCTCCTTTAACCATTTTTGATAGTCCAGGTGAATATGCCGTTCGTCATTCCAAAAAGAGCTTAATAATGCAAAGGGATGGAGCAAGGCAGAATCAGGCATCATATTCTCAAACACAAATCTGCGACGGAGGGCTGTATCTAAAGCCTCGACGCTTCGATCAGCCGTGTTCATAGTTCCGATAATGTATAAGTTATCCGGCACTGCGAACTCCTCATCCTTGCTATATGGCAACTTGATAGTTATTCCTTCTTTTTGTCCGAATCGCTTATCCTCTTCTAATAAGGTGATTAGTTCCCCAAAGATCTGACTCACATTGCCACGATTAATTTCATCAATGATCAGAACAAACGGCTTTCCTTTTTTAATAAAAACTTTCTTCTGCTTAACAATTCGCAACTGATCCAGGTATCCGTTAAATTCTTCGGTATCTACATTCAGATCGTCATTTGAAGATTCGGAAACAGTAATCTCAATATTTTCCGAGCGCAGAAATGCGAGGAAAGATTTATAAACTGCATAGTGAGGAGAGAGATGGTAAGAAATAACAGGCTGCAACCGCTGCCTCAGGTTCACCTCGGTGTCGGAAATACCCTCATCCCGCATCCACTTAATTTTCTCCGGTTTAATGGGAAAGGGTGTTTTCCCGGGTTCGGCTTTGGTTGAAGCATTTCCCCAACGGTAGTAAGCTACAATCCTTCCCTTACTTAGTTCGTCACGATCAGGCCTTAACTCAGAATTCTCCTTTGTTACAAACGGGTATTCATTTGCGTCAACGGTCTTCTGCAGATGCTCAATAAATCTTTTCCAGAGCACATCAAAGGTTGCCTCCTGCCTGGTCTCTGCATTTTCCTGTGCAGTGGCTTCTAATGCTTTAAAGCATATCTTTTTAAATAAACCCGATTGAACTTCGTAGACAACCTTGCCATCTTTTGTCAACGGCTTTATTCCTTCGATAAAATCTTCGTAGGACATAGACTGGTGGAATGTGCAGAACTGAATTGAACCTTCATCGACTAATCTGTCGTATTCGGCATGTATCTCAGTTCGCGAAGCCGTTTCGATGTCGAACTCGCGGTTTGCTATTGCTACCGCTTTGTTTATCGTGTTGAATGTTTTACCAGTCCCCGGAGGCCCATATAAAATTTGATTTAGCGGAAAATATTCTTCTTTTGGCTCTGATTGTTTCATAGTTGTCTGTTGCTTGATCGCTATTTCGTTATCTGCTTTATTTCCATATTTAATCTGTCGCTGTTCAAACTTTGAAAGCATCTTATTGAAGGCAGCTTCGGAGTAACGCTCAGCGAAGAAATCAGGATTATCTTCCTTAGTTTTTGAAATTTGTTCATCTACTATGGGCATTATTATTTCAAGATCCTTTTCTACATCCAGCAACATACTTTCAACTGTTTCGTATTTATTCTTTGGTGAATAAATATAAAATCGAAACATCTTATTGTCAGCTTCAGCTTCCTGCGTTCGGCTAAATTGATCCTTAAGTTCCTTTTTTATATTCATTACGAGATCAAGAGCCAGCCGATTCTGCTTATCGACAGGATCTTTGGTTTGCTGAAACTGGAATGTATAAAAATAACCTCCTTCAACAAGCGTGAACATGAGGTTAATCAGATCGGTAGAGGATCCCGGAAAATAAACACGGATATGCCAGAATGTTGTTCCAAAATATCCTGACTTTTCAGTTCCGATGAAGATGTCGGTTTCTGCGCCCTTATTACCCTTTTGTCTGAGAGAAAACCTAAAGTCTGGGTCAGCGGCATGTTTTTTCATTAACCATTGAAAAACTTGCTTTTCTGCTTCTTTATACCTCGTCATAGTTTAAAATTTCCCCTTACTAAATTTCTCGTGTCTGTTAATATCTCTTTTAACTCTATGCAAATTCCCGCTAATGTGCAACTAGTTAAGATTACGTTCCACAGACTCCAATAATACATTTGCATCGGCTTGGTTAACAGCCGTACGGAGAGCCGGGTCCGCTTCAACGGTTTTTGGTATAAACTCTTTAGTAAACCCTGCATAGCTTTCAATAGTTTCTCTGGTTCTGTCGCCAGTGGCTGACGGGCGGCAGGCAATAACGATTATGTGACATCCTTGGGCAATAAAGAAATCTATTCTCATACGTATAAGGTCTGGGTTGTCTCCATATGTGGTAACTCCAATTTTTTTACCTTTTTTCTCTACTATAACAAAGAATTCCTTGCTACCGCGCCTCTTTCGATCTTGAATAATTTCGTAGTTATCTTGCTTCATGCTTTCGTAAAGCAAACCAATTGTAGTTGACTTACCGTTAGACGGCCTACCTTCTAACGCAATGATATTTGACATGTTTATTTTGTTTTATTGACTTCATTTAATTTTCCCCCACCCTCACCTCCCCACTCATCAACTTCGGCAATAAAGTATCACGTAAAGTAGTTAGCGTATGAATTTGAACTGAATTATGTTCGACTTTTTGAAAGCATTCTGTGATGGCCTTACCAACCTTTCTTTGCAGTTCCATAGGCGGAATAATTATATCAGAATCTTTAATTGTTTCTGACGAAAGATTTACTTGTACTCCGCTATTGGCTTTACTCTGAAGGATGCTTATGAAATCCCAGTCTTTCAATTGGACATAAAGAAGATAATTATTTATCAATCTGTCAGCTGACTTCAAACAAATACGGGCAACTCTTTGATTTAATACGTAATTGTCATTTTTATCAATAATTGCAGGTACGCCTAAAATCACCACGTTATCTTTCATGTCGGTCATTGCCATAACAATGTCCTCTTTGTTTAAAACCCATTTCTTTAACCGTGCACTTCGTTCTACAAAATCTCTCTTAGGGTTGGAACGAAGACCACCACCTTTTCGAATATGCCCCATTTTAAATACTTCCAAAGATCCCGGTTGGTTCGTCAAATAATCATTCGGACTAAAGGCATATCCATTTTGAACAATTGCAATATCTCCAAGTTTGCTCACCACCCATTCCTCCTTCGCCTCCTCCACAAACCACTGCCGGAACAACGTTTCCGCCATGGCCTCCAAGGTGGCGTTTTGCCGGTGAAGTAAATCTATCTTATCATCAAGGCTGCTGAGGATCGAGGCGATTACAGTTTGTTCGGGGAGTGAAGGCAGTTTGAATGAATACTCCCTTAATCCCTTCAATGGCACATTTGGAATTGTTGTTCCTGTAGCGATACCATCAATATACTTTTGGAAATCCCTGCCAATCAATGTGTAATAGGCAAACCTTAAATCAATTTCATCATTTAAATTAATATAACAAGCACTCTTTCCAAGGATGCATTTCTCTTGCTGGTAATAAGCAACATTCCCAATTGTGCCATTAATCCCCAGCAACAAGGTCTTTTCATTTAATGGCTTTAAATGCTTTTGAAATTCAATATCGTTTACCTTCTTAGTTTCTTGCTTGATTATTATTTTACCATTCACCAAATTATTTCCGTTAATGAAATAATAATTGCCCGTACTATCATATTTAGGAGTACCATGGAGCCCATCACCAATTCGAGTTGTAACGGCAGTTAATAGAACTTCTTTCCACGCATTCATCTTTTATCCATTTATTGGTTGAGTACTTATCCAATTCACAACTACATTTTCTCCACTTTCTAAAACTCTAAATCCCAAACTTTTCTTCTTCAAAACCTCGGCACCCTTAAAACGGAAGGTCTTAGAAAAAGGTTTCGATTCATGATTAATATTGACTACAAGTGTGTCGCCATTTGCCAACCCATCCAAGTGTATCCGGTAATTGACTGAGGAGTCTTTTCGGGTAGATGGTCGTATGGTACGGTTGCGAATTATCTCGGGCATATTTTATAGCTTTTGCAATTGTTTGAAAATGGCTTCTACTTCATTGACGTACTCCCGTGAGTCTTTCCTACTTCCCCGTTTATTAAAAACATTCTCTAAACCGAATTCTACCTTGCACTTTGATATTAAACCAGCTTCAATTTTCTCAGCAATAGTTCTTTTAATTGCATGCTCCTCTTTCTGTATATTTTTATCATAAGGTTTTATCATCCAGGCATAGTAGGTAAAATCCATATCGCAGAGTAAACTTGAATCTTCTTTGACGTTTATTCCCAGTTTTTCCTCTATCCCTTTTATCACCTGATTTTGTGTGCTTTTCCCCAACATAAAATGTCCGCCCATTCTATAAAAAGGTGAACGAGCAACTAAATGTTTTCGGTCTCCTGTCATTCCGATGTAATGGTACCTTTTCTCGTTATGTTTAACCAATACTATGTATACATAGTACCCTGGCCGAAACCAATCCTGTTGCAATTTCATAGTTACGGGGGCACCAATTTCTAGTAGTGTATTATTCATCGATCTTAATTTTTTTCAGGCTAGCAGAAATAATTTCATTCAACTTGGCTTCTTCTTTTATCTGGGATTCCAATTCCGTCTTCAATGCCTCAAATCTTTCCTTAAAATCAAAATCATCTTCATCATCAGGCAGGCCAACATAACGGCCGGGGGTTAGCACATAGTCTAATTCCTGAACACGGCTGATGGGAACGGAGGCGCAGAAGCCGGGGATATCTTTATAAACCACCTTGTCCAAGGTTGGATTTCTCCAGGCATGATAGGTATCCGCAATACGCATGATGTCTTCGTGCGATAATTCGCGGGTGCGGCGGTTAATAAGGTGACCAAGGTTCCGGGCATCGATGAAGAGGATCTCGTTTTTCCCGTTGTTCCCTCGTGATATATCGTTAACCACCCCGTCAGCCAAAGGCTGCCACCCCTCCCTTGGAGGGGAATTTTTTCGGCTCCGATCGAGGAACCATAAGGCCGCAGGTATTTGTGTGTTCAAAAACAACTTTGCCGGCAAGTTCACAATACAATCGATCAGGCCTGCTTCCACCATGTTCTTTCTTATCTCGCCCTCGCCGCTGGTTTTAGAAGTGAGCGCACCTTTTGCCAGTACCACCCCTGCGCGCCCGGTTGGTGCGAGGTGATAAATAAAATGTTGTAGCCATGCAAAGTTGGCATTGCCGGTGGGAGGTGTTCCAAACTGCCAGCGCCCGTCTGTTCGCATAAGGTCGCCACCCCAATCGCTCACGTTAAAAGGAGGATTCGCAATGATGTGATCTGCTTTAAGGTCTTTGTGCGCATCATTCAAAAAGCTGCCCTCATTATTCCATTTCACCTGGCTGCTGTCAATACCACGTATGGCAAGGTTCATCTTGGCAAGGCGCCATGTAGTTTGGTTACTTTCCTGTCCATAAATGGAAATATCATCCACCTTGCCCTGGTGGCTATCTACAAATTTCAAGCTCTGTACGAACATACCGCCGCTGCCACAACAAGGATCGAATACACGGCCGCTGTATGGTTCTAACATCTCTACCAACAACTCTACTACGCTGCGTGGCGTATAGAACTGTCCACCCTTTTTACCCTCAGCAAGAGCAAACTCGCCCAAAAAATATTCGAAAACATGACCAAGGATATCAGCACTCCGCGCCTTTGCAGTACCCAGCGCAATGTTGCCAACAAGGTCAATCAATTCTCCAAGACTTGCAGGATCCAGATTCTGCCTGGCGAAAACTTTTGGAAGCACTCCCTTCAGTGACGCGTTATCACGTTCAATGGCATCCATTGCATCGTCCACATCCTTTCCGATCTCCGGGAGCTTTGCCCGGCTCTGCAAATAATTCCATCGCGCAGATGGAGGAACGAAGAAAACATTCTCTGCCCGGTACTCATCCCTATCTTCGGGATCAGCACCTGCATAATCCCCTTTCCCCTCCACCAGTTTTTCATACATCTCTTCAAAAGAATCACTGATGTATTTAAGAAAGATGAGTCCGAGTACTACGTGCTTATACTCCGCCGCATCAATGTTCTTGCGTAGTTTATCCGCGGCTTTCCAAAGTTGTTTTTCGAGAGGTTCTTCTGCTGGTGCGTTTTTTTGTTTGGCCATTATAAAAAGAAAATTTCCCTATCGGGAAATTGCATATGTTAGTCAAAGTGGTTAGGGCTTTAAAGAATTCACTACTCTAAAGATGTAGGGCATGTACAAATCCTTCTTAGCATACTCACAAGTGTATGTCAAATTTACGAGGAAGCCACTTCTGATCTGGTTAACCGAGTGAAAATATAGTTCCCCATTTGTATAGTGCATATAATGCGACTTCCTGCCGTTAATGGTCATAAAACCACGTTTAATAATCTTTGTATTCGTCAATCCGTTTGCGGCAAACTGTTCTTCTATTTGATAGTCGCTTCCACCGTTCATTTCAGAAATTTGATCATCCGTTGTGCCAGCGGGAAGTCTTCGCACCGTTGTAATTATTGATGCCCCCTCCGAATTAATATATTTTAGATCGATGTTGGCACCGATACTGCTCCGAGGGACGTAACCATCGGGAATTTCAATTGAATAATTTGCCTTTTCTCCTTTAACCCTTTGAAACTCTGCTTGTGCAATTGCTGTCAATTGAAAAAACAGGACAAACAATGTCATTGAACCATGAAAAAACTTTCTACGCATCTTAAACAATTTAAAAGTTATCGGGCTGTTTCTTTGGCTGCCACATCAATAAAAAAATGCCAAGGCCGATAAAAAAGATACCGTAACCTATATCTTCTCCAGCGTCCGGTCTCCCTGCCTGGGTTTTTGCGTAACATCCTATAAAGTTTCCTACCCCTGCTAGAAGAAACAAAACTCCAAAAATCTTTCTAATCATTGATTTTGATTTTCAGTTTGATTATGCCAATTTGTAACAGGTTTTAAGCAATGGATCCAAATCATTGCAACTATGGGCATACAAAATCCAAAGAAGCCCCAGCCTCCGGTACTTCGGTTTAATTCCTTTGCTTTATTAGAACAAACTATCACTCCAACAAGCCTTAAAATAAGTGCGAAAACGAAAAAAACACCTTCTCCGCCCTGAGATTGTAGTAAAATCATGTATGGTTAATTTAATAGCATTTCAGCTTTTGTCTTTAATTCGAGCAATTTTGAATATTTAGTTCTATTTCTACCAATTTCCATTACGATCTCATTGGCAATCCTGTTTTTTTCAGGATCAGTAAATCTGTCTGGATGAAATTTCTTCACCAATTCTTCGTAAAGTTTTTTTGATTTATTGATATCATTCATTAAACCGCCAAAATCAATCTGAGCATTTTTTGCCTCTTCAAAAACATCAACTGGTTGCTGCGGAGTTTGCGCTTCAACTAGTTTTTCTGTAAGAACAGAAATCTCCTTCTTAAGTAAGAATATATGAGATCTCCTTTTTCGCAAAATCAGAAGAAGGGTGCCGATTATGATTAGTTCGAGAATTACAATCCAAATCCAATAGTTACTCCAATAGAAATTTGTTGATGGGGATGCTGCAATCACTTTTCCAAGTTGAGCAGAGTCAATATTAGCCTGTAGGAAGAAATATTTGATCATTTTAAGTACCCTCCAATTTTGATATACTTTTTCAATGCCCACTTACACCCATTAAAGCCGGCGTTATCGTGTACTTCGAGGGTATCCCATCCAAAAGCCACCAACTTTCTAACAAGCACCTCATTATCGAGAACTACCTTTCCAATATTAACCAGTTCATCTTTCGTTAAAGACCTGCCAGACAGCGCCTTTATGCGAAAACCACCTTGCATGAAGCGGGAAAATTCATGTCGGAAATCAGAACTTCCAATAGTAGTTCTTGCTTCCAATAAAGTATCTGCATCTCCGTTTATAAAAGCCTGCTTTGCAGCCCTATTAAAATCCCTTTGAAGATTCGCCCTTTCCTTTGCCTCGCTAAACCATTCAAGTAATCGATACCACATATTTTTTTTCTTTTTAGAACAATTTTGCACTGTGAAGCATTAGAAACTTGCACAGAAGGATAAAGAATTAAATTCCAAATTCACGAATGCCGTGACGTGCACAGTATAAAATGAACCGTCTTGGCAAAACAAAATGATGCATGTACAACGGTGTATGAAATACCGAATACTAGAATTTAACCTATGTAGATTGGATGCAGTTCGTTTTGGTTAAACAGGATTGGATAGGAATTTGAAAGATAAATAAAAAAGTAATTTCACAAACTTTCAAACCCAAAAATAAATACCTATATGACCTCAATCACAATTATATGCTTCCTAACACCTGCCTCGAGATTATTAATCTAATTCCTTTCAGCAAGTTTGGCCATTAAGTTCAGTTTCTTTAGCTGCAAACTCATTTGGTGCATTACTGTTTCCTCGTAATCGCTTTTCTTCTCATTTATCTTACACAGTAGTACGAGCATCTCAAGTCCTAGCAAGAAAAGAAACCAAAGCAACCAAATAAAAAGAGCAACTTTTGATTCCATAATCAATTTGAACATCACTTTTAATTCATCCAGGAAACCAACTTTTGATTTTATCTCATCTTCTACCCGGGGACGAATATTCAAGAGATCATTCTCTTTTATAGTTTTTTGACTCCTTAAACTTTTTATCGTCTGATCTATTGGTTCCAACATTGCCAGTTTCGGATTGGGTATAGTTGTTTTACTAACTGAATTCGTTGATACAAATCTTTCGCTTGTAGTTTTGCGTCCGGAAGAATCAACAGATGTACTCACCACTTTAGAAGGAGTTGACTGACTACTTGTACTAATTATTGTTGGATTTCGGCTAATATCAGTTGATATTACTTCGCGCTCATACTCCTTTTTTGCAATTGCGGTATCAAGGGAGGCAATTTGGTTTCTAAGTTCTGCCGTTTTGGGAGGTAGTGCTTGTTTAACACGATCTTCGATAAAAGTAATTTTTTCCAATTCAATATCTTCTTTGAAGATTATCTGATCAATGATTACTGCTCCTATTATTGCCATGGCGAGTGCAATAAACCCTCTTGATAAATAGAGCAACCAGTTCGGATTCATTGAAAGAATAATTAATCTCTCAACTTGAATAACTATAATAACTAAAACCAGTGCACCCACGATCGATCCTAACGTTCCACCGTGCATATACCTTTGCATAAATGTGAAGCCAACAAATGACCAAAGGATACAAACTATAAGAATAGCCGATGTATACCGTTTCACCGCTTTAGCAGCAACTTCACTTGAATTTGCAACAATAGAATAATTGTGTCCTGTTAAAAAACAGCCTATGCGAATCCACCAATTTCTCATATTAATATTTTAAAATTGTTTCTTCAAAATTGAATGATGCGAGATTGCTGCTAAGCCATTTCGAAACCCCCGGGAATAACTCATTAATATCCCCTGGCAATCTCCAATATTTGCTATGGTTTCCTTTTCGATTTCCTGAATTTTAACCATGTGTCGTTCAGCAATTTCCTTTTTCATGGTTAATTCCTCCACCGTATCGATCATTCCCGATCGACTTCTTGTAATAATATGGAACTCGTTCTCTTTTAGAAAATCTTCATAAAAAGTCTTGACTCTTTTAATAGTTCGTTGTAAATCGTTACGTAGTGCATCGATATTTTCTTGAAGGTGTGTCGAATCGGGATTGGTAAGTGCATCATCATATCCTTTCCCCTCATGATTTCTGTCCAAAAAACTGTAAAGTCTATAAATTCCGTGCTCGTTAAAAGCTCCACCATCTAAAACATCGTTTTCTTCTGAGGGTCTTGCCTTCTCAATAAAAACATGTTCAGGAATATCAGTTCCCGCATTACCATTCGAATTTGTGCCATTTAAGGCTTCAGATTTTCCGTTTCTGTTGAAAAAACTAAATAATCCCATTTTGTTTTCTTTTAAATATTAATCGTAGGAACTTTAAATTTATTATGTCCTTTTTGGTGACAAGGCTCACAAAGCGTGATTAGTAAATGGTCAGGGTATTCCCAAGGCATTCGAAATTTCTTTTCTCTTAATAAAAAATGATACTGGCGATGATGAACCTGCAGGCTTTTACCACTCTTGCAATTAACACATACGTTCTTATCGCGTGTCATTATTTGCAGTCTTCGGAGCTTCCATTTTGGATCAAACAATAAATACCCGTACGAACCATGTGCAGGTATTTCGGGATTGAAATCTGACAGCTTACCTTTTTCGAGAGACTCCTTCCCTTTAATAAACCTCCTATATTTCTCCTTACCATTAAATGCCATATAGCGATACTTCGCCTTAGTAGGATCATGCATAACTAATAAATAGAGATAATCAATTAAGGATATTGAAATCGAAAAGGGAGGGGAAATCCCCGCTTTCTTAGGATAGTTAGTTTTGGATTTTAAATATACCTATAAGGGGGTAGAAATTCAAGTCATCTTGAGAAAAAATTTCAACCCCTTCTACCACCCCCGGGTCTTAATTGTCTACTAACCTAACTTAATCCCCCTTTAGAGATGGGCAGGCAGCTTCGACAAACGCTGTGTTTTGCCATTGCTATTGCTTTATCGGGTAATAATTTTGGGTCTTTTGTTTAATTTTTCCCTCTTCCTCCAATACGTATAGATCATCACCATCGCCAGGGTATCCAGTTTACAGTATTCCAATAATTGTTGTTTGAGGCTATCACGGTTTGCCGGGTCGCCGTACATCATGTTGTGGTAGGCCTTCATGGCGGCGCCTCCTTCGGTCACCACTTCTTCTATCTCCCTTTCAGCAAGGGCATCTTCAATAGTTTTTGTCGCGAAAATACTTTTCAATGCCTTATAGGGATTCGCTGTTGATCCATCGGCTTCTTTGAGATAATAACTCTTAAACCATGGAAAGTTGTACAGGAAGGGGTTGTGGTTCCAAACGGCAGGAAGCGTTTTCTTTATCGAGGTGCGACCCTTCATGTAAGGATGAAAATAATGTGCAAGCGTAAGTGCGTTCATATCTACCAGCCTTCCTTCAAGGCCAAGATCATTATCGCGCACAATGTCCATCAGCCATGCCTTTAATTTTGGATTGTTGTACTCACGATGATCCATTTGGCGAAGAATGTTGCGCAGTACGGTGTTCTCGTGAGTAGCCCACATCAGTGGAGTGCCGGAATCGCCGATTTGCATCATTAGCGATTCGGCGAACCGAAAATTGGGAAAGCTATCCACTTCGTTGATCCATTCGGTGTGCACCGGCTCAGCCCCCGCACTATGGATGGTATGACAACTCCATTGAAACGCGATCACCTCGTAAGGCCGCATCCCTTTATGATAAGGAATAGCCCCGGTGTAGGTTTCAAAGTCTATGAAATGCAGGGGATACTGCCATGATGCAAGTATGCCATCAAGCTCGTTAGATACCCATTCACTATTTTTCTCAGTGTACTCTAATTGTATCAGTTGCCGGATAGCCCTCCTGCCATAATCGCCATTCGCATTCCGCAATCGTTCACGATCAATTGAATTGAGCGCCACCTTTTTTTGGCCGATCAATTCATCAAGGTAGTAGCCCTTCCTCGCGCTACCGATCGCACCACCGTAATACAGGTCGAATATGTGCGGATCAGTGGCAGACATATCGCCCCAACATTCATCATACCCATTCCTCTCTTCCCCTTGCTCTGCACGGTATTCACAATCTTTACAAGTTTTGTCGATCACGTAATCCCCCTCAGCAAAAACAAAATCATCATTCAGTATCCGGAGAAATTGTTCACTCCTGTTCTCTATCACAGGCATTAACTCATCTACCTCTTTGCTTAGATCAACCAGCTTCAGCAACGCATCGTCCTGCAGCATCTTCCGCTTTATCTCATAATTCTTCGTTCCCGGCGTCTCAATAAATTCCACTACCGTACCACGGAACAATCCCGACACATACTCGCTTTCAATTACCTTGAACCAGGATGCGAGGCCTTCAATTTCAGTATACTTTGCCTTATCAGGCAATAACAAGAAGGGCCTGATGTCTGCTTCGGGATAGCACTCTTGCAGCACCATGGTTTGATAGGCCACGTCTTCCTTGTATTCGTCTTCTATTTTATCAAGGTTCTTTTCATCTTCTGAGTTAAATGATTTGGATTTTACTTCGATAAGTTCGAATACATCGCCTGTTTTGCGAAGTATGTCTATGCGAACAAGTTTTTGCCCTGACTGCACGGCTGCTTCATGGAGAGTGACATGGTCCTGCTTTAGTAGTTCCCGCGTTTGGTGAACAGCCTCATAGGTGTTTCCTTTTATTTCAATGCCCGGGTAAATGATGGTGGCAAGTTTGCCAACTATATAGCCACCCTCTGCAAGCATATTAAGGAAATCGTTTTCTTCCATGCTGTTAGGATAGCCCTGCTTCTTGTACTGCAATTTCTTTGCACAGGTGCTGGCAACTTTAAAATCAGATTTAGAAAGCGTATACATCATTCAATTCATTCGCAGCAAGGTAAATGCAATACATCACCACCTATTTGCAAAGAGCCTTTAGTTTTGGTCAGCGAAAGTTCGAGAAAAAATCTTCTGGTCGCTACCGTTGTTTAACGGTATTTTCTAAAATATCTCAAGATCTTTCAAAGCCCCTCACACACCACCCACACCGAACACACCCCGAATCATCACTACAGGAAGAGCGAATCTATAACGTTATAGATTCGCTCTGGATAGTGTGTAGCTCCAAGGTGCCTTCGGTGTAGATAGTATGAAACCCCGTGGAAATTTCTTTTAACATAACAGAATTAAACTAATTGCATGCGGGGCAGTCAAAGGGATTAAACGCACGGCCATGAAAAGGAATGATGATTTCACCCCGGAGGAATTGATCGACAATTTTGGACAGTTGTCCGGAAAATTCCAAAACATCGTGTTCTACAATCGCAATGGCATCAATTATTATCGCCAGGCGCCGCGTCCCTATTCCAAACCGCCTACCGATGCACAATTGGCGGGCAGGGAACGATTCAAACAGGCGGTGGTATTTGCCAAATCGGCCATTGCAGACCCCGCGCAAAAATCAGCCTTGCAACAACGCGCGAAAAATTACCGTTCGGCATACCAACAGGCGTTGTGGGAATATTGAACCCGTAGGGACGCCATGCAAGGCGTCCCTACGGTAATGGCGTCCCTACGGTAATGGCGTCCCTATGGTTTTATCCATTCCAATTTTTCGGATTATCCCGGATATATTTCGCGATCCGTTCGTATTCCGCATCATCCCTAATTATCCGGTCATGAAAACGTGATTGCCACCCGAATGCCGGATTGATTTTGCGCGCACGAATGGTTACCGATGATTTGAACCCCCGAATGATGGATGCCAGGTTTTTGGATTGTGGACCAAATTCATTTGTGGGGGCACAATGCATTGTGGTGGAGCGATGCATCGCGCCACCACAATAATTATAATGGCAATTATATTCATTATCCCCAATCACCAAAATCCCATGAAAATGATCGGGCATTACCACAAATTCATCCAGGGATAAATTCATATCGGGGCGTAATTCAACACACCGTAACCATTCATGTTGTACAATTTCACCGATACCTGACAGGTTCATTTGTCCATCGACAATTTTGCCGAAATAATGTTTGCGTTTTCGTGTGCAAATGGTAATGAAATATGCCGAGGCATTTTTATAATTCCACCATGGTGCGCGTAAAGATGGGATGCGGTATCTGTCGCCATATTTATCCATCAATAAATGTATCCCGGCCGAAGATTTCAACACAAATAATCGGGGTGTTTTTTAACCGCGTTCTGCCGGTGCTTTCCATTCATCCCATCCCACAATTTCAATCCCTTTTCATTCAATACCTTGATCATCTAAATCAATCTTCCATGCAACGCAAAACATTCCTGAAGGCAGCATCGGCCGCAATGGCCACGATGGCAATAAATCCTATTGCTGTTCTTGCTCAACAGGAGAAAAAGCCACCTTACCAGCCAGATATTGTAAAGGCATTTGTAAGCGCAGGTCATAATAACCTAATGAAGGTGAAGGAAATGCTTGCCGAACATCCACATCTCATATATGCGAGCTGGGATCTCGGCAACGGCGATTTCGAACAGGCGATAGACGGTGCTGCGCATGTGGGTGACCGTGAGATTGCAGAATATCTTATTTCGCAAGGCGCCAGGCCTAATATCTTTACCATGACCATGCTCGGGGAAACAGTATTGGTAAAAGCAATACTTGAAAAATATCCATCCCTGCTGACCAGCCTGGGTGCACATGGTTTTACTTTACTTCATCATGCAAAGCGCGGCGGTGAACCTGCCAGAGAATTATTTGAGTTCTTCTCTTCAAAAGGACTGAAAGAGATGCAGATCAAGTTAGCCTAGACGGTTGGGTCCGATGGAACTGTTGATTGCGACGCAGTCGCCGGAAACTGTTCTTGTCCCCGTCATTCCGAAGCGAAGCGAGGAATCTTATTGGTTGGATAGTGGTGATCGTTAGTGTTGTTGAATGCGACGCAGTCGCCGGAATCAGCTCCCGCCCCCGTCATTTCGAGCGAAGCGAGGAATTTTATTGGTTGGATAGTGGTGATCGTTAGTATTATTGAATGCGACGCAGTCGCCGGAATCTATTCTCGCCCACGTCATTCCGAAGCGAAGCGAGAAATCCTATTGGTTGGGATAGTTGGAACTGTTGAAACTGTTGGAACTGTTGGAACTGTTAGAACTGCTGAATGCAACGCAGTCGCCGGAATCTATTCTAGTCCCGTCATTCCGAAGCTAAACGAGGAATCTTATTGGTTGGATAGTTGATCTTAATCTTGAAGCGTCATTCAGGGAGTTCGCCCAAAGGGCCGGCCTTATCACCGAGGTCGATGGTATTGTTATCCACAACAGACTCCACCCCTTTCAACTGCCTTTGAATGGCGCGGGTTCTTACTCCCACCACATCATCAAGTGTATTCAATCCTGCTTGGATGCTCTTCTGCGCCTTATCTAACAATCCACCGAATTGGTTGAATTCCTTCTTCACATTACCCAATAACTTCCACACCTCGCTGCTGCGTTTCTGTATGGCCAATGTCCGGAATCCCATTTGCAGGCTGTTCAGGATAACTGCAAGCGTTGTGGGACCGGTAATGATCACGTTACAATCACGCTGCACCTGCTCTAACAAACTCGCCTTGCGCACCACCTCCGCGAACAAGCCCTCAAAGGGAAGGAACATGATACCAAAGTTGGTGGTGTTCGGTGCATCAATATACTTGTCGCAGATATCCTTTGCCATTTTCCTGATCACCGCTTCCAGATTCTTTTGCGCCGATTCGATCATTACAGGATCTGCCGCTTCGTAAGCAAGCTGCAACGTTTCGTACGCATCCTTCGGAAACTTCGCATCAATAGGCAACCAAACAAAATCGCGTTCACCTTCCTTGTTAGGAAATTTTACAGCATATTCAACACGTTCACTGCTGCCCTGCTTTGTGGCAATGTTGCCTTCAAACTGTTCAGGTGCAAGAATATTTTCCAACAACATATGCAGTTGCACTTCACCGAAACCGCCACGCATCTTTACATTGCTGAGCACACGTTTTAATCCACCTACATCCTGCGCAAGCGTTTGCATTTCACCCAATCCTTTCTGCACTTCGATGAGTTGCTTACCAACGGTATCAAAGCTCTGGCCGAGTCGGTCACTTAATGTTTTCTCCAGTTTTTCTTCAACGGTGATGCGGATACTTTCAAGCTTTTGCTCCGTAGCGCGAACCATGTCTGCCTGCTTCATATCAAGTTGTGCAAACTTCTCACGCTGCAGATCATTGAAGGAACGAATGCTGCTTTCAAATGATTCTTTGAAATCTTTAAAGGCATTGCCGGTGGCCTCCCGCGCAAGACGGCTATCTTCCTTGCTTTGGTTCATCACATTCACCAAGCTGTTGCTTAATTCTTCCCGGGAATGCCGCATGTGTTCATTCACCTCCTGTCGGTTATTGCGGAATTCTTCCTTAATCAATGTTTCAAAACGCGCCAGGGAGGTTTGTACGAGAGTACTATCATCACGTTTTACCGCACCATGCAATCGTAATAACAATACAATGATAATGATACATAAAAGTGAAAGTATTATGAGAAGAATGGTTGTAATCATTGGCTTTTATTTTATTAAACTCCTATCCAAACCGGGATCTGCAATGTTATATCACTTACAAATTACTTTGAGGAACTAATTCTTCCAGGCTGACCTCTTCCTCCAATTCATTTTCCCCGGGTCCGGTTAAGGGCACAAACCTGGTAGCAAGATATTGTACACGATCATGGCCCCGCTTCCTTTCTGCAAGATGGTAGTACTGTGCATCGCCGTTATATATAATGGTATCAACAGTGTAGATCTCGCCCTCATAGATCATATCCGCCGCGGTCATTTTATGGGGGTGAATAGGATGGGAATTGTTTATGCAAATTACTTTCATACTGAGGATTTGGCAAATGTAAAAAGATTGGTTGCAACCTATTTGCAAAGTGTAAAAAGGTGCGGGTGATAACACCTGCACCGGCGATAGTAGGGACGCACGCAATTGTAGGGACGCAATATTTTGCGTCCCTACAATTGTACAGACACGACAAACCTATTTCAACAAAATGGAAGACAGTCCGGTAGCCGCGGGTTTCTTCTTTGCAGGCGCGTATTCTGCGGCAGAAAAAAGGCGCGAAGGCGCGGAAGGAAGAAATAGGTGTTCCACAGGCAGCAACAGCGGTGAATCTTTAGGTTCATAATTACGGATGTTGCGGTAGTTAGCCGGATAGCCGCTTAAGGAGACTTCAACATTTGTTTTAGCAGTGGTGTTCTCCGTTTTTGTAGAGAAAAGCGGTTGAACGATCAGGTCTGCATTGTTCTCACGAATGAAATCACCGATCAGCATTTCCTTCGCCATGTTAACCGTTACATTTTTGTAGGTACGCGTAAGGTTTTTCTTCTCCTTGCCCACTTCAATGTCTGCCATTAAAGGCCGCTGAATGATGCCCTGCTTTTTGATGAACATGTAATCATAATCATAGGAACTTGTTTTGCTGGTGGTCCCGCATGATGCAAGTAGAGCAATGGTAAATGGTACGGTTAAAAACGGAAGCCAGTTTCTTTTCATAATAATGCTGATTTAGGGTTTTAAAAAGCGAAAGTAAATGGCGTGATCGCAACCTATTTGCAAAGTGAAAAAGGTGCAGGTGATAACACCTGCACCGGCGGGCATTTAATTCCTATCGTACATCGCACGTTCCATTGCCTCTACGATGGTAGCGGCATCAGCGGTTTTCTCGAAAACCGCATTAGCCATTCCATCTTCACCCAATGAAGGATGGGTAAGAGCCACAAATGATAGTACGATAATAGGAACGGGCCGTGTTCTTTGGAGTTCACGTTCCAGATCGCGGATGGCTGTCACCAGCATTACGCCGTTCATGCCCATGTGGAGAATATCAGTAATGACAAGATCGGGAACAATGTGCATCCGCATGTTAAGCGCGATATGATTGAAGGCGTCTGTACCGTTTAAAAAGTGCGTGATCTTTGCCGCAGGAAAGAAGGGCTGTATGCAGGAAGTGTGAACGCCTTTTGCATACAGTTCATGGTCATCAACATGAACGATGTGCAGGGGAATATCCGGCACTTTACCTAAGCGGAAAAGATTACCGCGTGATGATACCGTCCATTTTCCTTTTTCGGGCATAGTAACAAAAGTGCAATTACATATCACCACCTATTGGTGAAGTAGGATATTTTACAACCCATAAATAATATCGCACCTCTGAATGTTTTCACGCAAAGAAACAAAGGAAACAAAGACGCAGTTTGAATCAAATGCTTTGCGTCTAATGCATTTCTTTGGCGCCTTGGCGTGAAACAAATGGCTGCAAAGTTTAAAAACCTAACATCAACCTATTCGCAAGATGCAAGAGGTGCAGGTGATAACACCTGCACAGGCGACCAAGACCAATCATCAATCTATTGGCGAAGTGAAATAAATTTTAAAACACAAATTCCTGTTAAGGTAACTTTATACACTTGCAGTTAGATAAAAAGTTCTTCAACTTGTTGCTTCACTAAATCATTGCACCATGAAACGTATTCTTGTAACATTGGCCTTTATAGTCGCATCAAAAATTTCATTGGCGCAAAGCTTTTGGTGGGAATCAATCGCCGATTGCTATCATCCCGTTTTTGATTCTACGGGTTCTTACGTTTTCATTCTAACGTCTGACCTTGAAAAATGGAGAAAACTTAAACCTGATCAAAGAGTTCCAACCTTTAGTGAAAACCTCGAATACAATGGATATTACCGGATTGGTGCAATTGGAAACTATGAACGAATTCGTGAAGAAGATGAGGGAGATCTTGTACCTAAAAAGTAATTCGCAGGAAATTTTTCCGCAAATTTTCGCAGATCGAAAACGCCGCTGATCTCCGCAGATTATTTAGGAGGCTTTATATCGTTCTTGCATTTTTTCTATTTCCTTCTTTATCTCTTTTTGAAGCGATAATGGTTTCAAAACGCGAACCTCCGCTCCGTAAGACAATATTGCCATCCGCAATTCTGCGGTGAGGTACACATTCAGTTCAACCTGCACTTCCTCCGCCGTTTCTTTAACCGGCCTCTGTGAATGATGTAACGGCTGACTTAATATATAAGATGCCTGGTGAGGCGTGAAAGACAAGATAACCTTCTCCGGCTTTGCGCCATGAATCTGGGTGATACCAAGTGAATATTTAAAAAACTCTTCAGGCTTAAAATCGCCCGCATCCACATACTTCTGTTTTACCTGCTTCACATTTACAATTCTGTCGAATGCCATCACCAACACATTCTCCGCCTTTTCAGAATAACCAACCAGGTACCAGCGGTTGCGGTACTCCTTTACGAGGTAAGGTGAAACAACGTGATCCTTCTCTTCTCTTCCGAACCCTTTGTATACGATGTTTAACACTCTCCTGTTCACTATCGCCTGCAGCAGTGGTTCCAGCCAGCCATTGCCATCAGACCGTACAGGCTCTTCCACCTGCAACACCTGCTTTTCAGACTTACCAATAATGCTGCTGACACGATAGCCTTCGATCACTTTATTAATCGCATTCTCAAAATGATTGAACATACGCGTGCCTTTTAGTTGTTGCAACAATGCGGTTGAAAAATCCAGCGCCTCGATCTCGCTTTCAGTTAATGGAAACTCGCTCAGGGAAAATCCCTCCTGCGTGTACCGGTAACCGTTATTCGCCCTGTCGTACACGATGGGGGCACTGAAGATCGACTTCATCTGCTGAATGTCTTTACTGAACATGGATTCAGAGATCCTGATCCCGGAATGCTCTTCTATCTTTTCAATGATAAAGGGCATTGTAGGAAAACGGCGCTGCCTATTCGTCAGGCATTTATCAATTATGCGATATCTCAGGCAGGCGTTCTTGTTTACAGGCAAGAGTGTGAAGTTTAGGGTTAAGGTTAAAGTTAGGCAATACCGCCAAAATTCAGCCCTTGGCATGTTTTAAGAAACCGTTAGGCGCGTCTTTTGTTGCTGCTAAAAAAACTTCTTTATGCGCCCGATCATTATTGTAATTATAATCATTCTCATTGCCGGATGTAAGACTTCGAAGAACGGGCTCTTTAAAACGAGTTCTCCTCATGAAGCTTACGCTGACCGTTTAAAAGATGCAAAGCTGGATGTAACAAAGATGGGCAGATCATGGATCAACGGGGCTTCGAGAGCACTTTCACAGCCGGTGAACATTACGCTTCCCTTTCGCGAGCAGGGATATTTTCCGCCGGATCTCGCGCATGCTTCGGGGTACTCATTCAGCGTAAACAAGGGTGAGTAAATAGTGGTGAGCATAAAAACCACGCCAGCAAATAGTGTTCTCTTCTTCCTAGACCTCTATGAGAAAACAGACAAACTAAAGCGTGTAGCCGCTGCCGATAGTTCACTGCCGATCATGAAATTCTATCCCGGAAAAGCGGGAGTGTATGTATTGAGGTTGCAACCGGAATTACTTTCGGGGATTGGCTATACGATAGAGATCGCGGCCTCACCTTCCCTGGCATTTCCTGTAAAAGAAGAACACAAACCAAGGATAATCAGCCTTTGGGGTGTTGACAGGGATGGCGGAAGAAGGAGCCATGAAGGAATAGACATCCAGGCCGCAAAGCGCACGCCGGTGGTTGCTTCAGCCGATGGTATTGTTACACGGGTTGGCGACAACAATCTTGGAGGTAAAGTGGTATTCATGCGGCCTGAGGGAAGGAACATCAATCTCTATTATGCACATCTCGATGAACAGCTCGTTCATTCTGGACAGCGTGTGAAGGCCGGTGATGTGATCGGGCTGATGGGCAACACCGGCAATGCGAAGAACACCGTGCCTCATTTACATTTTGGTATTTATGAAAACGGCGCGATTGATCCGCTTCCATTTGTGAATCCGGCAAAGAAAGAATTCCAAAAGGTAACAGTTGATACGTCGCGGTTCAACAATTATGCAAGGCTCACATCAGAAAGCTATCCCGTAAAAGTGATCGGTGCCTCTGCAGGCAACTATAAAGTGATATCTGAAAATGGAACGGAAAGCATAGTAAAGAATTCGATGCTTGCTTTTAAACCCCTTCGCAATATTAATTTAAAGAATGAAGTTGTACTAACTGATGGTAGCGGGGCGATCATCACATCCTTGCCTAAAGGAAAAACTGTATCCTTAGTTGCATCCGGCGAAAGAAAACATTTTGTAGAAGCAGATGGCATTCATGGATGGATAGATGATGCGAGCGTCCCTTCGCGATGAGCTCATTCGCACAAGGTGTTTTTCACTCCGAAGTTTTTGGGCGTTGCCCCGACGCTTCGCTCTGGGGCCGGGCTATCCGGCCTACACGGTAGGCCTTCCTATCCCTAACGCAGGCATCCGTGCAATGCTCCAATATGTTTTAAATAGTTCCCCGGTAATCTGCGCATGCAACTATGCGAAGCAAAGTTGTAGACTGAAAAATCTGCAGGCCTCTCAGAGAAACTTTACATCGCGCAGGAATTATTGCCGCTGATCTACGCTGATCAATGCGCCGCGGCTGCCTCTATAAACAACCTTCCACCCGGCAGGCCCTTCGTCCGTATTTATTTACCGCATCTGACTGCGACACCTTTCTCACTTCATGCTTGCATTGATTCAGTCCCCAACATGAGGTTGAACCATGATACACTTTTGAAGCCGCACTCACGCAAATGTATACTGAACCGGCAGGCGCGGTTTTGACATCAACGTTCATCGGCGTTCCAACTGAACCGGCGAATATCAATACAGGGATCAACGTAGTTACGAGATACTTCATTACACGGCTTATAGATGATAAAGATATTTTTGATAGTTCGTTCCTGAAAGCATGCCTTGTAATATTTCCGCTTAGCTTAATCGGGTGATCGGTCGTTATGGGTGTGCTCATTTAAGTGTGTCAATTGTTAGAACTCGATCACCGAAGTGGTTTATTAAAGCTGTCCGCACGTGTGCCCAGCCATACATTTGCCCTTCCCACTTAGTATTGGCATTAATGGTTGCAAGGTAAATTTGTTTTACGATGGCATCTTCTGAACTGAAGGATCCTTTGGTTTTTGTCACCTTGCGAACCATTCTGTGGTAGCTTTCGATTGGATTGGTTGTGTAAATTATTTTTCTGAGGGCTATAGGGTATTCGAAGAAGCGGCTTAGTCTGTCCCAGTTTGTACGCCAGCTTTTAAAAATGACTGCATATTTACTTCCCCATTGCTTTTCAGCTTCATCCAGATAATGCAATCCCATTTGGGCATTCACTGCATTATAAACCTTTTTAAGATCTCTTGTACACGCTTTTTGATCTTTCCAAACCATGTATTTCATGGAGTTGCGCATCTGATGTACGAGGCAAAGCTGGACATCGGTCTTGGGGAACATATCTTCAATCGCCTGTGCAAAGCCTGTTAGATTGTCGATGCATGCTATACAAATGTCTTTAATACCCCGCATTTGCAGATCATGTAAGACGCTTCGCCAGAAGGAAGCTCCTTCCGTTTCTCCAAAATAAATCCCAATTACTTCCTTTTGGCCTTCAGTCGTTACTGCAAGAATGGAATAGATGGCTTTACTTTTAACTACACCATCCTGACGAACTTTGAAGTGCATTGCATCCAACCATATAACAGGGTAAACACTCTCCAGAGGACGGTGCTGCCATTCCTTGATCTCAGGCAGCAAACGATCTGTAATAGCCGTCAATGTTCCATCGGAAATGTCAAAATCATACATCTCTTTGAGATGCTTTTGAATATCGCCATAGGAAAGACCATACCCAAACAAGCTTATAATTTTACGATCAATGTCTTCACTGATCACACGCTGACGTTTACTTACCGTTTGAGGTTCAAAGCTTGAATTGCGGTCGCGAGGCGAAAAAATATCGAAGCTCCCCAAAGAGCTTGCGATATTTTTTTGTGTATGGCCATTGCGCCTGTTCTTCTCCACTTTACGAGTCTCTTCTAAATGTACGTCCAACTCCCCTTCCAGGGAGGCTTCCAGCACTTTCTTCAGCAATGGAGTGAAAACTCCATCAGCACCTGTCAAGGGCTTGCCAGATCTCAATTGCTCGCCAGCCTGTTTTACAAAAGATTCAAAATCAAACTTTTCTTTTTTCATTCTATATCAATTTAAATAATTTTAAATTGACACAGTTAATTGAGCAGTCTCACATCGTACATCCTAAATCGTACATCCTAAATCGTACATCGTACATCGTAAATCGTAATTCGTACATCGTACATCGTACATCGTAAATCGTATATTGGTTCATCGTATCAAAACCACATTACCCTTCATCATCCTTTCTCTTCCGGTTCTGTCAATGCCTTTAACTGCCCATACATAATTTCCGCCATTTTGTTGAACACCTTTATAAATTCCATTCCATCCCTTTCCAATTTCGCTGGTTTCAAAAACGAGTTCTCCATAACGATTGAACACCCGGAAGTAATCGAGTTTCTGAATTCCCACGGGCGTGGGACGAAATACATCATTTAGCCCATCACCATTTGGCGTGAAAGCGCTGGGTACATAAAAAGTTGGGCCATTAAGTACTCGCAGATGAACGGTATCTGTTGCAACACAACCGAGGTTGTCCGTTACCGTTAGTACCAGGGTGGTATTTGACCTTATGGTTACAACAGGGTTGGCAATTCCTGCATTGTTCAGCACCGAAGAAGGCGACCACGCAAAGCTGCCATTACCATTTCCCTCCAGCCTGTATGGAACACCGGTTTCCACGTCGGCATCGGTCCCTGCATCAGCAATAACCCGGGGGTTCACGGCAAAATTAACGAGTGCGGTATCACCACATCCTTCTGTATTTTGAACAACCACACTGTAAGTTCCAGGCAGATCAACAGCAAGCGGAGATACCGCTGCACCGTTGAAAGTCCATTGAGGATCCAATCCATCGGTGTTAAACAGGTCGGTGAGGTTGCCGCTTTGTCCGAAACAAAGGGCCAGTGATTTATCTTCTCCTAGATCAGGTTTTCGGTTAACCCTAACCGTTATGGCAGTTCTTGGCCCCTCACAAGCTCCCCTTAGTGCGCCGACATAAAAAGTAGATATTCCCGCAATATTCGTGGAAGGCACGGGTGCCGCAGCGGACCCGGGGCCCCCTGTCGCATTAGTATACCACATCAGGCTTGCATTGCCGTCCGCAGTTGCAAGCAACGGTGATGCTTGTTCAAACTGGCAATAAGTTAAAGGCGGAGGAATATTCACGGGTCCCGGAGAAGGAATTACAGTAAGGTTCAATGTAAGAATTGAATCGCATCCTGCCTGGTTTCGGAGTGTGTCCCGGTAAGTACCTGTGTTGCTTATGTTTCGGCCGTTCCAAAGGAAGGGTAGATCCGCAGAACAAATAGTGGCATTCGAAGATCCGGAAGATGCTTCAGTTACCGTTAGGTGCAGGCTTGCTATTGAGTCACACCCGGTCATTGTATGCAGCGCGGCTGTGAAATTGCCGGAGGAATTAATCGTGATCCCATTCCACACGAAGGGCAGTGATGCACGGCACATGGAAATTGCCGTTGAGGAAGTTACTGCAGGGTTAACGGTGAGGGTTAAACGAACAATCGAGTCGCAACCCGCCGCATTTACAAATCTGGCAGAATAATTACCGGACGAATTTATCGTTTGCCCATTCCAAATATATGGCAGCTCATTGCTGCAAACGTCGGCATTCAATTGAACATTCACGTCCGGATTTACTTGCAGTTCCAGTTGTACAATGGAATCGCATCCCATAATATTTTGCAAAGTGTCTCTGTAAATGCCTGCACCGGTTATTGTAAGACCGCTCCACAAATAAGGCAACTGAAGATTACATATTTCAACTTGCTGGCTGCTGAAAGAAGTTTCATTTATAGCCAGTCGCAACGTTGCAACCGAGTCGCATCCGGCACTTCCCGTGAAATTGAAAAAGTACTCACCGGCACTGGTAATCGTTTGCCCGTTCCAGCGATACGGAAGGAGGTTGCTGCATACAGTGACTGTGGTGATCGTTGTATCAATTGCATTAACTGTAAGGTGGAGTATGGCCACTGAATCGCAGCCTGAGCTTGTTTGAAAGATCTTTTGGTATGAGCCTGTTGAGCTAAAAAGGTTCCCATTCCAGCTATAGGGCAATGCATTTTCACAAACCGAAACCCGGGTTTCTGAACTGTCTGTCGGCGTAATGTTTAGTTGAAGCGTGGCAATTGAATCACATCCGTTGACGGTTAAAAGGTTCACCGTATGAGATCCGGCGCTTGTGAATGATTGCCCGTTCCATCTAAAAGGCAGATTGCTTTCGCACACGGTAAGCTGTGTGAGGCTTGTAACGAAGGGGGCGACAGTAAGGCTTAATATTGGTACGGAATCACAACCGTTCGGTGTGGACATCGTGATTGCATACGTCCCTTCCTGTGAATAGAAGTTTCCATTCCATTGGTAGGGAAGTTGTGCCGGGCACACCGTTACATTTGTTGTAGATGTAAGAATGTCGGTCACCAACAGGTGTAGTATGGCAAGAGAGTCGCAGCCCGTGCTGCTGGTGAGGTTCACCACGTAATTTCCTGCAACGGCATAACTGTTCCCGTTCCAACTGTAAGGAAGTTGGTTGTTGCAGATGGTTATTGATGTTTCGCTTGACAGCTGATTTGTTACCGTAAGGTTGAGAATGGCCACCGAATCGCAGCCGGTTTCATTAACGAGGGTGGCTGAATATGACCCTGAACTAACATAGTCGATTCCGTTCCAATGAAATGGTAATTGAGAAACGCATGTGGCTACGGTAGTGGTGCTTCCTAAATTGTCATAAACCAACAGGTTTAAAGTTGCGATTGAATCGCATCCGGCAGAGTTTTGCAATTGAATGGTGTAGGTTCCCGTGGAATCATAGGGCTGTCCGTTCCAAACGAATGGAAGATCATCGAAACAAACAGTTCTGTCTTCTGTGGTTTGTATCACATTGCTCACCCGAAGGATCAATATTTTCGTGGAGTCGCAACCGTTAGTACCTGTAAGATCTATGCGATGTGTTCCCGCACTGTTAAAAACGGCGCCATTCCATGAGTATGGAAGTTGCAATGGGCAAATGGATATTTCGGTTGTATCTCTCGTTGACGGCTTGATTGTTAAACGCACAATTGCAATTGAATCACACCTCGAATTGCTTAAAATTGTATCCCTGTACTCACCGCTGTTAGTGTACAGGTTTCCATTCCAAATAAAAGGAAGCTGGCTGCTGCATACAGTTGTATCCGTTACAGAAAAGGTAGTGTCCAACACAGTGAGATGCAACACGTCAAGAGAATCACAACCGGTGCTGCTCGTTAACGATTTGGTATATGTGCCTGCAGAATCAAAGGCCACACCGTTCCATATAAAAGGAAGATAATTAGAACAGACAGTGGCCCGGGTATTTCCGGGTATAACTTCCTTCACCACTAAGTTCAGCACGTTTATCGAATGACAAGCGTCGATAACCACTGGCGGCGACAGGTTGTAAATTCCTCCTGCATTGAAAATCTGGCCATTATAGTTGAAAGGAAGTTGATTAGGACATATCTCCAAGCTATCTGCTATCACCGAGGGATTATCAAGCGATAAATTTAATGTTGCCACCGAATCACAACCGGCACTGGTTACAAAGTTCGCAGAATAAATTCCCGGCAAGGTATAATTATTACCGTTCCACCTGAAAGGAAGATCGCTAATACAAACCACCTGGTTGAGCGTATCGCGGAGTATATCGGTGACGGTTAAACGAAGCCGGGCTGTTGAATCGCAACCATTGGATGAGGGCAGGGTAACCGAGTAATTTCCGCCGGAAGAATAAGTGTTTCCATTCCAGGTATATGGCAGTTGGGCAACACAGATCGTTCTGTTCGTTTGGCTTTGCAGTGCAGGCCTTATTGTAAGGATAAGTGTTGCAATAGAATCGCAGCCAGATGCAGAAATTAGGGTTTGGCGATATGTGCCGCTGCTTACCAAAGAACGCCCGTTCCACAGAAAAGGAGCATCATCGGCGCAGATCGAAAGCCTGAAGAGGCTTGTTGCCACCGGGTTAACTGCCAGGCTCAGTTTGGCAACCGAATCACATCCATTACGTCCGGTAAGCCTTACCTGGTAATTCCCCGCAGCTGAATAGGTGGAACCATTCCAGTTGAAAGGAAGGCGGTTGGCACATGTTGCAACAGTGGTGGTGGAGGTGGTCGTATCTCTCACCGTTAGTATAAGATTAGCTATGGAATCACAGTTTCCGGAACTGGTTAAAGTGATGTTGTAATTTCCCGAAGCATTATAACTATTTCCATTCCACCTGAAAGGAACCTCATTTCTGCAAACCGAAACAACTGTGGTGCTGGTTACAACATTGTTCACCGTTAAACTTAAAATCGGAACTGAATCGCAACCATTCGCGCTGGTCAGCGTCACCGAATATGTGCCGCTACTGTTAATAGAAAGTCCGTTCCACTGGTAGGGCAGTTGATTATTGCAGATAACGGCATTAGTGATGCTGGTACCTACATCTATTACATGAAGATCAAGGAAAACCAGGGAATCCTGCCCATTACTTCCCGTAAGTAACGCAGAATAAACGCCCTCGCGAAGTATTGCGAGGCCATTCCACGAATAAGGAAGCTGATTGTTACAGATAGTTAGTCTGGTTGTATCCGCAAGAGTGGAGGCATCAGTTGTCTTGTAATTGGAAAATGAAACTGGTTTGGTAAGGGGGCTTGCATTCAGCTCACCTCCGGCCAGTTGGCAGAAAAGTAATAGCAAGGCAGTTATGCCATTGATAAAATAAATTCGGTTTTTCATTTTCATCCTTCTCCGGCAACTTCCGGCAACAGGCGTTTTTTCAGGTCTGACGATCTTGGATCGCTGGCAAAAAAATGCAGCGGATTTTTGCAGGTTGGGGATTTAAGAGAGAACGGGTTTATCCGTTTTTCCCAGGGTAGGGATCTTGAATTCGAAAAACTAAAATTAGAATTTTTAGGGCGAATATCATGATGATTATTCGCACACGTAAATTACAGGGCGGAAGAAATTGAGGTCATCTCAACTCCGGTATGGCTCGCATCAAAAGTGCTGACACCATTTTTTACCAGGATCACCTGTGGAGATTCATGGCGAACATTAAAAATTTTCGCAACCTCATCAGACAAGGTCCTGAACCGTAACAGATCTAAGAAATGAAACTCAACATTTGAAGGAACTTCCTGCCTTTCCAGCCTGTTCTTTGCAATGGCGCTGATAGAACATCTTGTGCTGTGCTTGAATATCAACTGGGGCACATGGGTTGAGCGGGAAACAATATCTTCCAATTGTTCCCTGTTTTCAAGGGGTTTCCAGTTTAACATGATCGGATTTTAATAACCAACTGAGGGACATCCTGTTTTGCGACTTGCACCGCAACTTGTAACTGTTGAAGCTACCAAAAAGCCTAAACAAACAGCAAGGAGGAACTTTTTCATTGATTTAGTTTATTGAGGTGTAAAGATAATATATCAATTCAGAACGAAGAGATTCAATAAAAAGTACTTTTGTTAAATATAAACCACAACCCTTCAACTTTCATTAGCTATTTTTGCGTAAATTTCTTGCTATCCCATGTTACAACTCAACCGACCTATTGCTTTTATCGACCTCGAAACCACAGGAGTAAATCTTTCCACCGACCGCATTGTAGAAATTGCCATCGTAAAGCTTTTGCCTGATGGTACGCGACAGGTGAAGCGAAAACTGATCAACCCGGAAATTCCCATCACTAACTCCGACATTCACGGCATTACCAATGAAATGGTGAAGGATGCTCCGACATTTAAGGTGGCCGGAAACGAGATCAAACAATTTTTAGAAAATTGTGATCTTGGAGGATATAACAGCAACCGCTTCGATATTCCAATGCTCATGGAGGAATTTTTAAGGGTAGGAATGGACGTGGATCTTACCGATAGGAGAATGCTGGATGTTCAGCATATTTTTTATACAATGGAGCCGCGCACGCTTACCGCAGCTTATAAGTTCTATTGCAACAAAGACCTTGTGGATGCGCATAGCGCTGAGGTGGATGTTCAGGCAACGATCGATGTGCTGATGGCCCAGGTAGAGCGTTATGATCAACTCGGCAGTTCTGTCGACAGCATTCTTTCTCACATCGGGGAGGAGAAAGTTGTTGATTATGCCCGCAGGTTCTGTTTTGACGATAAAAACACAGAAATCTTCAACTTTGGAAAATATAAAGGACGCAGCGTTGCTGAGGTGTTGCGCCAGGAACCTCAATACTACGATTGGATGATGAAAGGCGACTTTCCATTGCATACAAAAAAGAAACTTACTGAACTGCTCAACAGAACCCTGTTAAAAAATACCTAATGCCCAAAGTGCGGTTTTTCAGGCAGATATTTAACGTAAATTTGAAATAAACCATCAGGCCGGCACATTGGAAAAAGTAGTCATTATACCAACCTATAATGAGAGGGAAAACATAACTGCTATCATTGAGGCTGTTATGCAGCTGCGTGCCGGTTATCATGTACTTGTTATCGACGACGGCTCTCCCGATGGAACTGCATCGATCGTTAAATCACTTTTCCCTGCATATCCCGGCCAGTTATATCTTGAAGAGAGAAGAGGAAAACTCGGTTTGGGTACAGCTTATATCCACGGCTTCAAGTGGGCCATCGATCGCGGATACAGGTATATTTTTGAAATGGATGCCGATTTTTCACATGATCCGGCAGATCTTGAAAGGCTGTATAAGGCATGTGTAGAAGGCGCAGGAGTTGCAGTCGGCTCGCGCTATGTAAAGGGTGGGGCGATAGAAAACTGGCCATCTAACCGAATTTTACTTTCACGAGGAGCATCGTTATACACAAGAATCATCACATGGATGCCGGTTAATGATCCCACGGCCGGCTTTGTATGTTACCGGCGAGAGGTTCTTGAAGCTATTAATTTCGACAGTATCGGATTTGTAGGATATGCCTTCCAGATAGAAATGAAATTTGCCGCATGGAAGCTTGGGTACACGATCACGGAGGTTCCTATCACTTTTAAAGACCGGAAACTTGGCGCCAGCAAAATGAACAAAGGGATCATAAAAGAAGGAATTCTAGGTGTGTTGAAATTGCGATGGCAAAGTTGGTTCAAGAATTATCGAAAGAAGGTTTTTAATAAAGACTTTGCGCCTTCTTCCGAAGTTTTTCCCGAAGGCGAACTCATCGGCAAATAAATTCACTTTTTATATTGGAAGGCGGGATGAAATTCCTGTAGCGTGTTGCGAAGATATTCGCGGTCGAGATGCGTATAAATTTCGGTGGTGGTGATACTTTCATGGCCGAGCATATCCTGAACGGCTCTCAGGTCGGCCCCGCCCTCCACAAGATGAGTTGCAAATGAATGCCTGAAGGTGTGTGGCGAAACGGTTTTTTTTATTCCCGCTTTTGTGGCTAGGTCTTTTATAAGGAGGAAGATCATAACGCGCGATAGCCTCGAGCCACGTCGATTCAGAAAAAGAATGTCCTCATTTCCGGGTTTTATGGTGATGTGGTTTCGCGTTGTACTTCTATAAATATTTATATGCCTGATGGCATCACTGCCGATAGGGACCAGTCTTTCTTTATCGCCCTTGCCAGTTACGCGGATAAAGCCCACATCAAGATATAGGTTGCTGATTTTAAGATTCACAACCTCACTCACACGTAGTCCGCAACTATACATCGTTTCGAGAATGGCCTTGTTTCTTATCCCTTCGGGAGTGCTAAGGTTGATCTGGCGGATCATCTCTTCAATTTCCTCAAAAGCCAATACCTCAGGAAGTTTTCTATGGCTCTTCGGCGATTCAAGCAACTCGGAAGGATTGGTGGTTGAGATGCCTTCGATAAGGCAGTATTTATAAAAGGATTTTATTCCCGAAATTATCCGGCTTTGCGATGAGCCTGTTAGCCCAAGCTCATGAAGGCTTGTTGTAAATGATTCAAGATCTTTTAAGGTGATATCCCCAGGCGCCTTTTTTATCTCTTTACTTTGAAGAAAGTTCACTAGTTTCCCAACATCCCTGAGGTATGCAAACACAGAAAGGTCGGCAAGAGATTTTTCCAGTTGCAGCCAGGCCTTAAATCCTTTTAGGTAAGATTCCCACATTTTTTCCGCACGGTGGCTTTGATAGGTTTACAAATTAATTAAAGATTATTTTAGCGCATTAATTTTTTTGAAGTGATACCACTCAAACCTTTTACATACCGCATCTACCGGAGACGGTTAAACGCTAACCGGAAATCTTTCCGTTCCTTTATCAGGAAATCAGAAGCAGTAGCTCCCCGATCAATAAGCAAAGTACTCAGCGTTATTGAGCCAGGTGTGTGGCAGGAAGTTGAATGTTTGAGTTGTGCCAACTGCTGCAAAAAAATGACACCCACTTTCACTGATAAAGACCTGAAACGTATTTCAGCGCATTTTGAAATGTCGCCTGATGCATTCAGGAAAAAATGGCTGAGAAAAGACAGGAATAAAGATCTGGTGAACAAAACAGAGCCATGCCAGTTCCTGAATCTTGCAGACAATAAATGTTCGATTTATGAAATTCGCCCGGCAGACTGCGCTGGTTTCCCTCATCTTTCAAAAACGAAGTGGACGGAATATGCCCACGTTCATTTGCAAAATATTGATTTTTGCCCTGCTACCTATAAGATGGTTGAAAAACTGATGTTGCATTATTCAGTATGATCACCAGGCATAAACATCCTTAATAAAAGTGTATACAATTTCTTTTCCTCCGAGCTCGATGGCCAGAATGTCGAATTGTATACGCTTCCAGCCGGGATTGCGAAAAAGATATTCTTCAGCCGCATCCATCAAAAAGCGGATCTTCATTTTTGATACACTATCATCGGGATATCCGTACTTTTTTCCGGTGCGGGTTTTCACTTCAATGAAATGAATATAGTTGTTCTTTGAGGCGATGATGTCGATTTCCTTGCTTCCCCAGCGCCAGTTTTTGGCAAGAATTTTAAAACCGTTCTTTTCAAGATAATTCGCTGCAAGGTCTTCGCCTGCCTGGCCTGTTTCTTTATTTGTGCTCATATCGCAATATCATTCTTCGTCAAATTTCTGAAAGGATGATTTCCGCATTAACAGGCTGTTATTTTCACGTGAATGTTATATTTTTGCGCAAACGTCATTCATGCAAAAGAGAGATTATACATTAGTTGTCATTGCTGTTGTTTTGGTTATTTCTGCAGCCCTTTCAAGATTGGTTCTATATCCATTTAATTTCAGCCCCATCATTGCTATGGCTTTGTTTGCCGGTGCTATTCTAAAAGATAAGAAACTTGCAATGCTCCTTCCTCTCTCTGCGATGTTGCTGAGCGACCTTCTGTTTGAATTTCTCAATATAGCTCCTGGGTTCTGGGGTTGGGGACAATTGGTGAACTACTCAGTGCTTGCAGCGATAACGATCTTTGGTTTCCAATTAAAAAAGATCAACCTGCTTAATGTAGGTGGG
>JAEZDA010000002.1 GCA_023433345.1 Bacteroidota bacterium
TCATAGCGGAGGTTTCTACGGGGCCGGAAGAAACTCCGGCGCTTTTGAGATACTCCTTCAATTCGTGGCCAAATGTTGCAGCAGGTTCGGGTGAGGAAGCGCTGATGGTGATCTTTCCGCCGGCGGGCACAGTTCCGGTTATGAAAAAATCTTGTTGGTATGGTGCCGAAAATACCAGGCTCTGATCACCCGAACCTTTTTCCCCTGTCGTAACAAAACATGTGATCCTTTCCATCATCCACGAAGGGCGTGTAGCCGTAACCGTTACAGGATCGCCTACTTCCCGGCCTGGCAGCAAATCAATTTCGAAAATATTCTCCTTCCAGTTAAGCCCCCAGGCCCCGGCACCAAAGTAATTTCCAATATCCTCCCATATCCAACCGTGTGGAAGCGGCTGGTAAGAAAACTTCGGGTTATCAACATAAATTCCACCGGGCAGTTCCTTAATGCCATTTGCTTTCAGCGAATTTGAAATAGATTCAAAAATTTTTTTCGGCATCGTCCTCTCCCACCGTTCACTTCCAAATGTGGGATCGCCACCACCACTTATAATCAGCATCTGATCTCCGTTTGCCGGTGACCTTCCAACTGCAATTCGTGTTGAAAATGTAAAATCCTTTCCCAGCAATTCGAAAGAGGCTGCGCTGGTAACTACTTTTAAGGAACTAGCGGGATTAATTCCGAGATCTCCATTATGCTGATAGATCAGCTTTCCCGTACCAGACTCCTGCACATAAAGAGAAATAGTGGCGTTAGTAAATTGTTCATCACGAAACAATTTTTCCATGGCATTGGTAATTGCCTGGGTTTGCCCGAAGCCGGCGAGATTAAATAAGCAAAGTATTATAATTAAATGCAGCCTCATGTTTTATAAATTGCAATAAAATTAGCAAAAGCGTGGTTAAGGCCAGTATAATTACGATTGGTGACGAGCTTCTTATCGGCCAGGTGATCGATACTAACAGTGCATGGATAGCGCAGGAGCTGAATAAGATCGGTATACAGGTTCAACGGCGTGTAGCCGTTGGGGATAGTTGGGATGGTATATGGAATGTACTCGATGAGGAGATCCCGCGCTCCAGCCTTGTTATAATAACAGGGGGATTAGGTCCCACATCTGATGACATTACCAAGGAACTTCTATGCAAGTATTTCAACGGATCAATGTTATTAAATGAAGATGTTGAAACTCATGTGCGAAATCTCTTCAACAACGTGCTAAAAAAGCCAATGCCTGACAGAAATCTAACGCAGGCGATGGTTCCCGATGTATGCAGGGTATTGATGAACCCTCAGGGTACGGCACCGGGGATGCTGTTTGAAACAGAAAGATCAACCATTATAAGTTTGCCCGGAGTTCCCTTCGAAATGAAAGGAATTATGTGTGAGCACGTGCTGCCAATACTCGCAAAAAAATTCCTGGGGCGACCGCTGGAACATCGCACACTTCTCACGTCAGGCATTGGAGAATCGGCGCTTGCAGACCTTGTTCAAGACATTGAAAGGGAATTGCCCAGGGAAATCAGGCTTGCATATTTGCCCCATTTCACTATGGTACGCCTACGCTTAACTGCAGATGAATTTGCCAACCTGGATCAACTTGACTTCTACTTTAAAAAGCTCTGCGAGCGAACGGGCCCTTACCTTGTGGTTGACAGCGACATCAGCCTGGAGGAAGTGGTGATAAACCTGCTGAAGCAAAGAGCACAAACTCTTGTAACTGCAGAAAGTTGTACGGGTGGTTATATTGCTCACAGGCTCACAAGAGTGCCCGGTGTTTCAGCCGTCTTTCAGGGCACGGTAGTTTCTTATTCCAACGAGGCAAAACAGGATGTACTAAACGTTTCAATGAATGCACTAGAAAAATTTGGTGCAGTAAGCGAGGAAGTAGTAAGGGAAATGCTGACAGGAGTAATGGTTCGTATGAGAACTGACTACGCAATTTCCGTATCGGGAATTCTGGGGCCAGGAGGAGGAACTGTTGAAAAGCCGGTTGGCACTGTATGGATCGCTGTAGGAAACAAAGAAAATATTGTTGCACGAAAATCCCACCTGAGATACAACCGGAAAAATAACATGGAAGTTGCTTGTATCACCGCTCTTGATATGCTCCGGAAATTCATTATGGAACACAGATGAGGTTTCAACAGGCGTGCAATGCAGTAAAACAGGCAATGACACTAATAAATTGTTGGCATTTCGAGGCAATTCATAAGTTTATTAGCCATCGTTCAAACAAAGGTTAAAACTGTTTTTGCTTACATTTGCGGCATCAATTCTAATCTAAAATATTTATATATATGAGTTTAGTTGACCTGGTAATGCCAAAGCTTGGTGAAAGTATAATGGAGGCTACGATATTAAAGTGGCACAAAAAGCCGGGAGACCAGATTAAACAGGACGAGACCGTGCTGGATATCGCCACCGATAAGGTAGACAGCGAGGTGCCTTCGACTGCTGAAGGAGTGATTGAAGAAATTCTTTTCAAGGAAAATGACGTTGTTCCTATCGGAACTACGATTGCAAAAATCCGGGTGGGCGCATCTTCTTCGCAGGCAACGAGTCCTGTTACGTCGTCTACACCTTTTCGTGAGTATGAAGATGCGAAGGTGGTGGAAGAAATTCCTTTTCAACCCACGACCCAAAAAGCGGGCGGCGCCAACGGCGGAGGTAACAAAGTACGTTTCTATTCTCCCCTTGTGTTAAACATTGCCCAGAGTGAAGGCGTTAGTATGAGCGAACTGGAAAACGTTCCCGGAACCGGGCAGGATGGCAGGGTGAGCAAGAAAGACATTCTCCAGTATGTTGCAAACCGCGGAAAAGGAGACCAGCAACAGCAACAACCTCAACAAGCCGCAAACCAGGTGACAGTGCTTCCGAAAGAAACTCCGGTTTCACAGCCGCCTGTTGTTTACCAGGGAAATGTAGAGATCATTGAAATGGACCGTATGCGCAAGATGATCGCCAAGCATATGGTGGACAGTAAGCACACAAGCCCACATGTTACGAGTTTCGCAGAATGCGATGTAACTAACCTCGTGCAATGGCGCGACAGGGTGAAAAAGGAATTTGAAAAAAGAGAAGGTGAGAAAATAACCTTTACTCCCTTGTTCATTGAAGCAATAGTAAAGAGCATCAAGAAATACCCGATGATGAGCAGTTCGGTTGATGGAGACCGCATCATTATTAAGAAAGATCTTAACATCGGAATGGCAACTGCGCTGCCTAGCGGTAATCTTATTGTGCCGGTAATTAAGAATGCAGACCAACTTAATCTTGTTGGCCTCACCAAACAGGTGAATGGCCTTGCAAATGCTGCGCGAAATGGAAAACTCAAGCCAGACGATACGGCAGGAGGTACATTTACATTAACGAATGTGGGAACATTTGGAAGTATAATGGGAACTCCGATCATCAACCAGCCACAAGTTGCCATCATGGCTGTGGGCGCTATCAAAAAGCGGCCGATGGTAATTGAAACAGCGCAGGGTGATACCATTGGGATCCGCCACATGATGTATATTTCCCTTTCATATGATCACAGGATCATCGATGGATCTCTTGGTTCAACATTCTTAAATGCAGTTAGCAAGGAGTTGGAAAATTTTGATCCGAACCGGCCGATTTAAGAGACTTTCAATTTATAGTTCAGGCAGTGGCGGTTATTCGCTGCTGCCTTTTTCTCCTATAAACCAGTGTTCCTTGTTTTTAAACAACACGTTGAACGTTGTAAGTGTTCCGTAGATCCTCGTTATGTATTGTTGCAGGTTAACTTTTTCCTCGTCGGATAGTTTTTTGTGTGCATTGATCTGCTGTTCCATCACACGCAACCTGTCTCTTAGCATTACAATTTTATGAAAGAATATATCGATGGGAACTTCCTTTGCCTTCTGAGATTTGTCGGCAGGCTGCAGCAACATCGTGCCACCGAGCCATCTGTCACCTAAGGGCACAACTTCCGACACCTCACCCCATTGCCGGAGAATTTTCAGCAAACTTTTTTCAACTTCAGAAATGGTTTCCACCTCAGCGCTCACGTTTTCCGGAATGATCTCCTCTAACATTTCATCAGTTTTATCGATCTCCCTTATGCCATGATTGATGAAAGAAATCATATAGGATGCGTATTTTATAGCTACTATAACACCAGGACCGTGATGCCTGTGCTGTAACCTTGTGCCAATGCCAAGAGTTTTTTCCATGCGTCAATTATTATTGATCGCAATATTAAGCAATCTGAAATTTGGTATGAACCGGAGAATAAAAATAATGGCCATTATCATTAAACGGAGTGGGACATTTTTTGGCGCTTTTCAAGTTTGTTCAAAACAAACAGGGAAATCGTAAGCCAGATCAGTCCCACGCTCATGCCTGCAAGAACATCGCTCAGGTAATGAACCCTCAGGTAAATTCTACTTATTCCTATCAACAAAATGAGGAGAATCGAAATGCTTACAAGTGTAAGCCGAAGCCAGCGCCTTTTAATTTCGCTGTAAAGAAAATAGGCAAGCAGGCCATAAAATGTAAAGCTCATGAATGCATGGCCGCTAGGGAAGCTAAGCCCTGCTGCCGCTTCAAGAAGCGGGATCTCGGGCCGGGGCCGGCCAAAATAAAGTTTTAGCGAGAACATTAGTAAGAGGCTCGTTAGCGCAACTGCTGCCACTTTTATCCCCAGCCACTTGTTCTTTTCAATAAAAAAAGCAAATGCAATAAGAACAAGATTTGCAGGAGTTAGAAATTGGGCTGATCCGAGAAAGGTTATAACATTCATCACTGAGTTCATCCCCGGCCCGACAAACCTTTCAAGAAAGTCGAATGCTCGTTGGTCGGGGCCGAACAGTTCTTTATAGAAAACCGCATTCACCAAAAATGCAACCAGGAAGAGTGAGCCGAAAAATGCCACAAGAACGATGATCATATCCATCGATATGAGACCGATCTTTTTTTTCAATTGACGGGTATTCTCCTCTGTTTTCATTGGAAAGTATTGATCATATTTTCAATGAGAATAATTCAATTTCTTCAGCCTTCCCCTTCAGGTCAACCATTCCTAAACTTTCCGCCTGCCAGTCAGCCAGGTTGCTTTCTGCTACGAATTCTTTGGACACAATGAATTTCTGGTTTAGCTCATTACATGCTGATCTTATCCGGGCTGTTGTGTTCATAGTGTCGCCAGACATTGCAAGGTCTTTCTTTATCACGCCGATCTCTCCTACCGTTACTTCACCAACGTGAATGCCTACCCGAAATTCAGGTATTTCATTGAACTTCCTCCTGAACCTTTCGCTCACCCGCTGGATATTCTTACGAGACTGAATAACAGATGCAAGGCAATTCTTAATATTTTCCGGACTGTTCTTCCATGAAACAACAATTTCATCGCCCACATATTGGTATATCCTTCCATTGTATTCAATCAAGGCCATAGACACCTGGTAAATGAATTCCCTGATAAAAAGAAAGTACTTTTCATGGCCAAGCTTTTCCGCAATTGGTGTTGAATCTTTAAGATCTATGAACATTACAATTCTGTTTTCAACACGCGGATGAAAATATTTTCCTATCAGGATATCTTTAAAAACCCCGGGCGAAAACTTTTCGTTTATCTCCACATAGAGTTGGGTGATTACCAACAAACACAACCAGTAAAGTGTGTTTTGCAGCAGGAACAGCAGGTTGAAAACCTGTTGAAACAATGAATTAACTGCATCATTGAAGGAAAGTTCGTCTATCAAAACATATTCAAGTAGATGAACAAGGAAGTTCATCACAAGGGCCAGCACTATAATAAGCAGGGCTTTCAAAAGGAAGTGAAGCCACATAGGATAGCGGCGAAGAAATTTTCTAAGAGAGAACATGAAAAGATATCCCATGCCAAGGCTCATCATAAACACCACCGCACTTCGCAACAAAAGTCCGTACGGCCTGATGCTCACCTCATTCCACCGCATAATAAATGAAACCATTAGGTCGATGATCGTCCAGAAAACGGCAATAACCAGCATCGTGCGGAAACGATATTTGTTTACGCCCGACAGGTTTCCCGTAGCTGGTTCCGCTTTAATCATTGCTTCTTTTCTAAGTATGAATAAATGTCTCTTTGGCCATTATGGTTCCCATCTCCGTTTACCGGTATGTTTTCCAGTTGCTCAGACAGCCACACGGCGTTAGTATCATCGGCCCATTGCAATTCAAAGTAATCTGTAAGCTCCGTTTTGAACTCTTCACTGTTTACTGAAATCATCACTTCAATCCTCCGTCTCAGGTTCCTTATCATCAGGTCAGATGACCCCATTAATACTGAAGCTTCATCGTCTTCTCCGAAAATAAACAAACGCGTGTGTTCAAGAAACCGATCTACTATGCGCTTGATCTTAATGTTCTCGCTAAGACCCTCCTTCCCCGGCACAAGGCAGCAAACACTTCGCACCAGCAACTTTATTTCAACTCCGTACTGACTCGCTTTGTACAGCTCCCCGATGATCCAGGGATCTTCCAGGTTATTCACTTTAATCCGAATCAGGCCTTTCTCTCCCGCCTGCGCCTTTCGGATCTGTTTTCTGATCGCCTTTTCAAGAAATGGTATCCAATTGAATTGTGACACAAGCAACCTGTTAAAGTTCATTTTCATTTTCTCGAGGGTCACTTTTTTACTCTCCATGAAGGAGAAGAGCGCAAGCATTTCCTTTGCGATGTGATCATTGGAAGTAAACAGTACATGATCAGTATAAAAGCGGGCCGTTATCTCATTAAAATTACCGGTGCTTATTAATGAGTAATGCTTTACGCCCGAATCCTCATTACGTTTTATAAGCGCGATCTTTGAATGAACTTTGATCCGGGGGTCGCTATATACTAACTGAACCCCTGCCGCTTTCATGATCTTACTCCAACGGATATTGTTCACCTCGTCAAACCGTGCTTTCAATTCAATAAAGCACACTACTTTCTTTCCGTTTCTTGCAGCGCTTATCAAAGCATTTACGATATGGGATTCTGACGCAACCCTGTAAAGCGAAATATAAATTTCTGAAACCCTTTCATCAACGGCGGCCTGGTTAAAAAAACTCAAAACCGGAGTATAAGCGTGATAAGGGATATGCAATAAAATTTCTTTGGCCGAAGTGATGTTGAAAATATCGCCTCCTGCAGCCTCACGGGGATGAGGTATTGGCTTGAAGGCTGGAAAATTAAAGCCCTGCCCAAACCCCGGAAAACTAATCAGGTCATTCATGTTGTGATACCTGCCACCTTCAAACATATCCTCTATGTTTATCTGGAACATTGCCGCCAGGAAAAATTGAAGATTACGTGGCATTGTGCTTTCAAAAAGAAACCTGGAGGGAGCACCCTGGTCGCGGCGTGCTAGTTTCTTTTCAAGTTTTTCCAGCATATCAGGGTTATACTCCTCTTCCCACCTGAACTCAGAATCGCGGTTGAATTTTATTGAATAAACTCCTTCGACGGTTTCATTTGGTAAAAGGAGATCAATATTCTCCCGAACAATATCATCGATGAAGATCACGTATTTCATTCCCGATATTTCAGAGAGCTCGTAAAACCGTTTCAACCGGTGGGAAGGAATATTTATCACAACATGTCGTTGCGTTTCATTGCTTTTATCCCTAACCGTTACTACAAAGTACAGCAGGCCGTTCTCAGGGAAGAAGTCCTTCGCAGAATGAACATTTAATACGATAGGCTGAATGAAAGAAAGAACCTGCGAAACGAAAATTTCCCGGATCTCTGCATAATGCTCGGCCCGGATCCTGGAATTGTAATAGAAGAATATCCCGTTCTCTTTAAGTTCCGGTATCAACCTGTTAAGAAGAATATCGCCGAATTCCTTCAATTGTTCGTTTATTACCTGTTGAACTGCGTCAGGAACGCCTTCCTGTTTTGGAAAAAGAGAGGCTTTGCGCACCGTTTTAGCGCCCAATCGCGAGAAAGCCACTATAACGGGATAGCGCACACGAAAAAACTCGTCAAGGTTTGAAGAAAATATGGCGAGAAACTTCAGGCGCTCGTATAAGGGAATGGTGCTTTTCCTGCCCTGCTGCAGCACCAGGTGGTTAAAGCCCAGCCAGCTCAGGTCGCGGTTAAATAACATGCAATCAAATTAAAATGGTGATCCGGAAGAATTGGTAGTCACCGTTTCCGGCGGCGGACCGGCATTTATAATTACCGCTACCGCAAAGGCCAATACCGACACCACTATCCCGATCATAAAAACATTATAAGCAAGCCTTATCAATTTATATTTTTTCCCCAGCACAGAGCCAAGGTGATAAATATCCTGAACTATCGAGCTGTAGAGGTAATCAGAATCTTTCATCATAACTCTCATGGCACTTTCATATTTGTCCAGCGAAACCCTGTGAAAGTTTCCAAAAAACAACAGGTTGGTCTTTTTCTTCACTACGTCATCATCTTCAAAAGTTCCCATCGTTACTTTGGGCCTTGTGGCAAGTATGGCTATAATTATCGTGATCACTGAAGAAAGTAGAAACACTGCAGTAGGAATGCCGAGATATGGATCGGTCTGCAATTTTCGCAACAACACCGATAAGATCACCGATATAATAATTGCATTCACCGAGATAAGAATGTTTGCCTTACTGTCTGCTATTTCACTTAGCTGAATATGGTTTTGCGAGGTAAGTCGTAACAAGGTTTGCATTCCTTTGGTTGTACCTGCCTTTTCGGTGATCTCAGGAATTTCCTGATCAAATTCTTCCTTCTTTTTCGACAACTTTTTCATGTTCTTAATTTTGCCTTTCTTCAACAAATCTTTTGCATACCCGGTAAAGAACTGGTGGTCTTCCATCATTCCGTAGGTCGCTTCGTCAAATTCCTTCCGGGTTTGCGGGCCGCCGCCAAGCGCCTGCAACTCCGCCCACACAAGCCTGTTACTCTCCTTGAAATCTTTCGACCCCAAATTATAAGTATCGGCATCACAAAGGATCTCTTCAATGAGAGATTTAGGCATACGCGGACTTCTTGTTGCTATTATACAGCCCGCTGCGGCTTCAATAAGTTCTTCTTTTACATTTTCGGCCCGCGCGAAATCCCGCATATAGTCAACACTTCTTTCCTCATGCCCTGCTGCTCCTCCATTCAAATAACCCGTATCATGAAACCATGCTGCAATATGAAGTGCGAGAGTTTCATCCTCTGACAGAGAATAGTTCCCCGCGATTTCCTGCGATTTGCTCACCACACTTCGCGTATGATCCAGGTTATGATAAGCGAGCTCCGGCCTTTCATGGTCCCGGAACAGTTTAGTTACAAATTGTTCAGTTTTCTTATACACTGCAGATAGTTTTTCCCGGCATTTTTAGAAAGTTAAATTAAACTTCGTACCTAATGTAAAGTTGAACAAATTTTCTTCACCTGAAAAGCCCATGGTTGCCGAAAGCATAATAAGGTCATAAGGCACATAATAAAGTCCGCCGCCATAGGATGTGTGCCACTTCTTACTATCCTCGTTATTCACCCAAACCCTGCCACTTTCCAGGAAACCGAGTACTCCAACCTTACCCGGGAATATGTAAGATTTAGAATCAAACAATTTCACGCGGAGTTCTGTGCCCGCATATGCCATCGACCTGCCCGAAAACCTGTTCTTCCGAAAGCCGCGAAGAAAGTTATTTGCGCCTAAATTCATTGCCTGGAAATACCGGAATTGCTCATTAAAAATGTGTCCTCCTCCCAATCTGAACACAGCGGAAACGCGGCTGGGCTCGGATACAGCTGCGTATACCGTCATATCAGAAGTGATCCTGTTATGCGCCCTGGTTCCATCGGTGATTCCCGCAAAGCTGGCGAAGGAAGTGTACCATGTAATTCCACGCGTAGGATTCACCGGATTGTTTATATAGGTGATATTGAAGTTCGCCTTACCTCCCACATAGGTTTTCTTTGCGTAGAGGCCGGTTGAATCTTCGTTTATACCCGCTATGTTATCCAGTATCCTTCCTTTATTGTCTGCATACCTGCTCCAGTAATGGTAGATTGTTGGCCCGATGGAAAAATCGATAATGGAATTTATCCGTTTGCGGAACAATACATCAGCCTCGAAATATTTATACCTCACCCGATAAAACCTTCTCGGCGTATCAGGGTCGAGCTTGGTGGTATTACCTAACCCAAAAAAGTTGTTGAGAGTAGGATTAACCACCGCTGCATTTACGAGGATGTCGTTTTTTGAAAGAACCTTATTAAATATTCCGTTGTATTGAATTTTATAAGCGTTGTTGGCCGGAGAGAACAAGGTTGTCAGCTTTTGTTGGGTTGCAAAGGGATCATTCCGGAAGGAATGCGTTTGAAGCAGGAACCCGAGGCCGGCTAGCAAACCATCCTCCTGGTTGTAACCGATATTGATCTTCGGGTATTCGACCCTGTTATATTGAAACCATGAAGGATCGTAATCGTTCACAGAGGGGTTAGAAGATACTTCTGAATTTGTTTTTCTCGAAGCTATCACATGGTTCTTCTCGTAAGAAAGATCATACAGGAGCTTTCTCATATTTCCCCGCAGGTCAAATGTATCATTTCCCTTACCACCAATTACGCGGAGCTTTATACGTGAATCAACGGCAGGGTCAACAATGATCTTGTCATCGCCATTAAGTGAGAACAATCTTAACTCACGCGTGTCTTTTGAGCTGAAAACTCTCTTATACATTACCGTTGCAGAATCCGTTTCGTCATTCTTTTTGAAAACCTCCAGTTTTATCCCGTTTGAGTCCGGGCTGATGTAAAAGAGTTCTTTCTTGTTACTGCCGGTTACGGCAACGGTGTTTGCGAGGAAGCGGTAATATTTCATCCCCTCGGTCATCATTTGGTTCCGCCTGCTTTTCAATTTTGTGGCTATGGTGGAAGCGTTCATGGCTGCAATTGGAGGAGGCAATTTGGTTACAGCCTGATCAATTACTTCATCTGTGATATTTGCCTGGAACTCCGCGATCACTTTCTTCCATACATGTTCTTCGAGGTTATTGAGAAAGAGGCGATCGAAATCCTTTGCCACCGAATTCATGGTTTTAACCTTATAGATCTTTTCATTGAAACCTTCGAGGAAGGGCATCCGGCGGCGGGAAAGATAACCGACCAATAAGCCATCTGATTTAAAAAATGCCTGATCGCGATCGCGCGGAATAGGATAATACAGTTTTCCTTTTCCGGTGTCTCCTGTTCCCCATTTCCATTGATCAGCATGCCTGTCAAAATCAGCAATCAGCATATCCAACAGCCGGGCTTTTAATACCAGTTCCTGGTCCACATGATGATCATTGTCTTCAAGCATTTTGTTTATCACCTTGCTTGTACTTTTTGAATTGTCTGTATCATCATCCACAGTTGGGTCACGGTTTTCAAGTGTGCAAACCGTATTGGCAAAGAGCGCCCTGTATTCTCCCAGGGCAGGATCATCCGGCACAAAGAAATACTGCGGAGGTGCAGATATTATCCCTGCTGCTGCCGCAAGTTCGTGCACAACCAGCGGCGCATACGGATAGCTTGCTGAGATCATGTTCTCAACAATATTTTCGGCTATGGTTCCCCGTAAGTTGAAGGGAAGTGCTTTGGACGGATCCTTGTCAACTGTGCGCAAGGTCCATTCTTTACCACGCTTATCAACCAGCTTCAAACTCTTCGTTTGTTTTCCTCCTCCAAGGCTCTTTACCGTTAGTCCGCCTTTCTCCTGCCTGATATTAAATTCTTTGAAAGTTACCGGGGTACTCCATTCCTTGTGGTAATTTGAACCTAAAAGCACCTTCTTGAAACCGCTCCACTTTTTGTATTTATCACTGGCGGAAATAACCACACTGTCTTTAAAGGCATACTCTACTTTACGTGTAGTGTCGTCGGGTTCCTGCACTACTTTTTCCACCCTGAACATATGGGCTGAATATGCCTCCCTGGTAGAATCTCCATCTACCTCAAAAAACTTTGTATAAACGTCTTTGTCTTTTGTTACTTCAAGAGTTGCAAATCCGAATGAAGGGGTTGAGAACTTTGTATAAGGACCTTTTGAAACGCGCGAACTTTTACTGCCGCTTCCGCTTACAATATAATGGCGACCACTGTCAACAATATACTGCATGGAATGTTCGTGCCCGGAGAGATGAATGATGTTCTTGTTTTCCTTGATCACATTATCAATTGAGAAGATCATCCGCTGGTACCAGGGATGCTTGATATCCTGCGAGGTTCCAAATACAGCCCTTGTAAGCGGATACAGGGATCCTATTACAGGCAGAGGAAAATAATATTTGGGATTGATATCTGTGAAAGGAAAAATATGCTGTTTCAGTGTAAAATATCCGCCATGCGGCCCGTAGCTTTTAAAAGGATGATGAGTTGCGAGGAGAATCAGTTTGTCACTATTCTTGCCAACAAGGTCTTCAAGTTGTAACAAGACCTCGTCTTCGGTTTTACAAGGACAGTCAGATTCTATTGCAGGCTTTTCGTATTCGTGAATCCACCACTGACTGTCTAAAATGATCATGGTGATGTCCTTCGTGATCTTTACTTCAACAGGACCCGGGCAACCGTCGCGGGGCAGCATCTGCACGTTGCGGTTGGAAAGCAGGTCAATATATTGTTGCACCCTTAAGATAGATGCATATCCATTATCGCCACCATTCGCCCAATCGTGGTTCCCTGGTATAAAATACACCTTGGTGTTTGGATTTGGCGAGATGTGAATTTGAGAATCCAGCGGGGCTTTAGCAACATTATAGGTGGGAATGGAATTATCCGGCAGCCCCGTTTTATAAAGATTATCACCGAGATAAAGCACTATGGTTTTATCGTCGAACTTAACATTCTTTTGCACCGCAGCAACCACGGGATGACGCCCCTCAGTTAGCTGACCTGCATCTCCGATCAATATTATACGCGCTTGCAAACTATCCTGACCATAGCATAAAAGCCCGGCCATTACTAATAAGAAAGAAAAAACAATTCTCATCTTTTCCTGTTGTTTTTAAATAAAAGGAGTTCACCAAAACCTTCATCTGCAAACTCGTTTGATATGATCATATGACCTTCAGGTGTGAACGCAATACCTTCCGGTTGTTTATAGATGATCGGGTTCAATTCATACGATGCCTTGTAATTACCATCTTTGTCTGTTACGTAAAGCACGTTTTGAATGGAGGAGATCATATAAATATCTCCCGTAAGAGGATGAAGAGTGGCAGCAGACATCTTTAATTTTCCTTTCAGGTTCTGCTTAGCATTGAGCTCTATGGTACTGAATCTTATGAAATCTTTATAAGTACCTGCCGAATCTGAAATATGAAAGGTGTAGGATGATACTATTTCCTTATCATCCTGCTCACATTCCTTACAGATCATTACAAGTGTGCTGTCGTTCAGGGCAAACAAAGATTCGAATTCCATAGTGGTTTTGTCTGCATCGGAGAAATCTGATTTTTCTGTTTGTATCGAATCTCCATTGAACTTCAACCTCAATACGTCTCCCTTACTTATAAGAACATAAAACGTACTATCTATGAGCACAAGGTCTTCATAATCGCGTTTTTTGTCGAAGGTCCATTTGCGAACTTTGCGAGGGTCTTTAAGTGGAATTTTAAAAAGGATCCCGTCTTCATCAATAATGGCGAATACGCTGGTGTCTTTGGAATAATAAGCAATACCTGAAATCTCATCCAGGTCAGTAGGCAGGCGAAGTATTTTCGGGTCCGACAGCGTATAATCCGGTGTATCGGGAAACTTTTTTTTTCCCTTACTCATATCGCAGGAGCCAAATATCAGCAGGATACCGATAGAACAGCAAAATGCTTTCAGCCAGGCGTTAAACATAACCCTGCAAAGTCAAATCTAATGCCAAGGGAATTGCAAATCCGTATAAATCAAATAAATAGCAGGAAAATGGCAGTGGAAAATTTCCGGTGGGGTAACTATTCCTCACTCAAAAAGCCCCATGATTCCTTAAGTTCAGCCATTTGATTTTCAGGAAGCCGGGCCTTATTGTAATGGCCTGCGAGCGATTTTTGCCGGTAAGCTTCATAGAGAGTTACGGCGCATGCCACCGAAATGTTCAGTGATTTTATAATGCCAACCTGGGGGATAATAAAATTGCCATCGCATTTCCTGATAAGTTCGTCGCTCACCCCGCTGTGTTCATTTCCAAATACAAGCGCAACCGGTTCCGAGAGATCGAGGTTGAACATACTTACAGCATCTGACGAAAGATGCGTTGTGAATATCTTCTGATATTTTTTTCGCAGCGCACTAAAGCATTCTTCTACATTATTGTACTGGTGCACCGTGAGCCACTTCGCCGCGCTGGAGGAACTTCTCGTGCCCCACTTTTTATGTTTCGGAATAACGGTATTCAGAATGTAGATCTCCTGAACGCCAACCGCGTCACAGGTACGCATAACCGCGGAAATGTTATGGGGATCGGCAACATTTTCGAGCACGATGGTGAGATCGGGCTGTCTTCGGTTAAGCACCTCCGTTAGTCTTTTACTTCTTTCTGGCGTCATAGTCGGCAAAATTAATTCAGCACATTGATACCCAAGCCGGGAAGGTTGTTGTAAAGAATTCTTCCGCGATCAATCGATTGGCCGTTTGCAATATCCGTGGCAAGAAGCAGAGGACCATCCATATCAAGGAAATCTGCCAGTGGAGCGAGATGGGCAAGTGCTGCCGAGCCCACTGAAGATTCATTCATGCACCCGAGCATAACTAAAAGATCCAGCTCTCGGCATTTATCAATCATGCGCCGCGCCGGTGTTATACCGCTGCATTTCGTCAGCTTTATGTTCACTCCGTGAAAGTGATCTTTACAACGTATCACATCCTCCTCCGCTACGCATGATTCATCAGCTATCAATGGAAGTGGCGATGAATGCAATAATTCTTTCATTCCTTCCCAATCATCCTTTGGCAATGGTTGTTCTACAAACTGAACGTTTAACGCTTCCAAAGCCCTGATCTTTTCCAAAGCATTATTCCTGTTCCATCCACCGTTAGCATCCAACCTGAAAGGAGAATAGGTGTGCCGTCGCAGTTCACGGATAAACTCCACATCGCCTTCCATTCCCACCTTTATTTTGTAGATGGGCCAATCGACTTCGCGGATCTTGCTGATCATACGCTCTATGGTATCGATGCCTATGGTGTAATCGGTAAGCGGTGCTGTTTCCGCATCCAGGCCCCAAATTTTATACAGAGGTGCTCCTCGCATTTTACCAAATATGTCCCATCCTGCCATGTCAAGCGCACAAACCAAAAAAGGATTCTGAGGAAACAGGTGGTGTAAATAATGCCAATAGCGTTCAGGATCGGTAAATGAAAATTTCTCAATGAAAATCTTCTTCTGTTCAAGGTCAGCGGCCATCTTTTCAACAGGAATATTGTAATAAGAAATCGCCGGGGCTTCGCCGTATCCTTTAATACCAAAATGCTCTAACTCGACTATGAAGGTCGGTTGTGAGCTTTTTGTACCTTTTGAAATTGTAAAGGGATATTTAAAAGGAAGTTCATAGGTTTTCCAGGAAACTTTCATGTAAAAGACTTTATCTGCCTGAGTCAATAATTAACGATGCGATGTGTTCGTTGAATTGCTTCTGGTCGTTGAGATGCTCGATGCTGATGTGAAATCTAAAATTCCAAACCTGGTTTGCATTTGAAGGATCGTTTATTCTTTCTTCAGCCGGGTTGCTTCTTCTCAAACCCTCATGCATACCCAGGATATCCTGCAAGGGAAATTCGGCCCACATTGCAGGAGACCGGAGATGATTCTTCACGATCTCCTTCATTATCCATGCCTCACAGAAATATGGCGCTATACCGTGGTGCCCCAACACGCTGTTGTAATAATGTTGAACAGTATCACGGTCTTTTTCCCACCATTCGCGGATGGTGGCCATGTCGTGAGTTCCGGTTATTGCGGCGCTCAGGTAAGGAGCCTCCGAAGTGAGGCCAAACTTCTTACCAAACCCAACGGGCATGCGTTCGATCCTCATACACAATATCCTGAGTTTTTCGAGTAGCCCGTGCACGGATGGCGGAACCATACCCAGATCTTCCGCAAATAGCAGCATTGGCGAACTCTTTTTCAGCATTTGAAGTTTCTCCTCTCCCGCTGCCGTCCAAAGCTCAAGTTGATTCTCGAAAAATTCTTCATACAGCCTGTTCAGTTTTTCACGGAGCCAATCCGGTAAGGATTTAAACTTTTGCGTATTCTGCATCGCCAGCCTGAAATGAATTCCTGAACCAGTTCGGATAAAAATGGTGTCAGCGTTTTCATCTTCTCCAAACAAACCGAATTCTGCTGCGTTTATCCCTTCCCGTTGGAGCGTGCTTTCGCTGATCGGAAGAAAAGGGTCGAAGTAACCGAGTTGAGGGTTTGATAAGGATGCCGGGATGCTGAACATTCTCATGAAGCCGATTACATGATCAACGCGAACGGCCTGGAAATATTGAGACATGTGTTCCATTCTCCTTCTCCACCAACTGTAGCCATCTGCTTTCATCTCCTCCCAACTGTAAGTAGGGAATCCCCAATTCTGTCCGAGATCGCTGAAAGCATCTGGCGGCGCACCGTAGCTCATATTCATGTTGAACAGCTTAGGGAACATCCACGTTTCAACACTGTACCGGGCAACACCAACGGGCAGATCGCCCTTTAACGCAATTTCATTTTTAGCAGCCAGTTCCCCGACATCTTTCATCTGGAGGTGAAGATGATATTGGATGAAATAATAAAAAGCGACGGAATGGTAGGAGTCGCCTGAAGGGTCGGCCAGTTCGCTTGCCTTTTCTTCGCTATATTCAGAATATTCACCCCATTTTGAAAAATCCGCAGTACCGAAACGATCTCTGAGGCTTGAAAAAACCGCATATGGAACCAACCATGACCTGTTCAGATCGAAGAATTCAAACCAGTTGAAATCGTCACGGAAGTTCAGGTGCTCCTGTTCAAATATCATCCTCATCACTTCTTCCTTGAGTTTGAACACCTCTTCATAATTTACCTCAGGCGCTTTATTGG
>JAEZDA010000046.1 GCA_023433345.1 Bacteroidota bacterium
GTGTGCAGGGTTCAGGGTGCAGGGTACAGAGTACAGGCTTCAGGGTTCAGGGTGTTGGGTAGAGGGTGCAAGGTGCAGGTGCAGGAAAAACATAGCAGTAAAAGGTCGGAGCATTCCGCTCATCAAATCACATCATCAAATCACCAAATCATCAAATCACAGTTTGATCTCTTCTCCGCTGTCATCGAAAAACCTGAATTCTGTGAGATGGTAGTTTGAGTCAGACTTCACACGAATCTTTTGCTTGTATTTCCAGCTCCATTTCATTCTGCGCGAAGGGAAGCCGCATGTAAGATATGTGTACAGAATGGGGTGTACATGAATTGTGAGCCCGCGGTGTTTTTGGGAGATGAGGTAGTTGATGTTTTTGCCGATCTCATCTTCAAGTATGAGAGTTGAGGAAACCTTACCTGTTCCATCACAACTCGGGCAAACCTCGCTCGTGTTGATGTTCATCTCAGGCTTCATCCTCTGCCGCGTGATCTGCATCAACCCAAACTTAGTTATCGGCAAAACAGCATGTTTAGCCCGGTCGCCACGCATGAACTGGTCCATCGCATCGGCCAGTTTCTTTTTGTTTTCCATCAACTTCATGTCGATGAAATCAACAATGATGATTCCACCAAGATCGCGCAATCTTAATTGTCTTGCAATTTCCTCGGCGGCCTCAAGATTTGTTTCCAACGCGTTTTGTTCCTGGTTGTTGCTAACACTTTTATAGCCGCTGTTTACATCTATAACATGCAATGCTTCTGTGTGCTCGATAATGAGGTATGCACCGCTTGGCAGGTTGACAGTTTTACCAAAAGTAGCTTTCACCTGTTTGGTGATGCCGAAGCTGTCGAATATCGGGAGCCCGTTGTTGTAATAAGAAATGATATCGGCCTTATCGGGCGCGATCTTTTTTATGTAGTTCCTCGTTTCGGCGAACAGGTTCTTGTCGTTCACCACGATCTTGTTAAAATCTTCATTAAGCAGGTCGCGCAACATGCTGGTCGTTTTTCCCTGCTCACTTAAAATTTTTGCAGGCGGAACCGCCCCTCTGAGGTTTTTTTGAATTGTTGACCATGTGTTTACGAGGCCCATCAGGTCGTCGTGCAATTCTGAAGCCTGTTTTCCTTCTGCAGCGGTACGAACGATAACGCCGAGATTTTTCGGCTTTATTGATTCAATGAGTTTCTGCAGTCTTTTTCTTTCATCAGAAGAATGGATCTTTCTTGAAACGGCCACTATATCGTTGAAAGGTGTAACAACTACAAATCTGCCGGGTAATGAAAGTTCGCAGCTCAGCCTGGGCCCCTTGGCGGCAATTGGTTCTTTCAATATCTGAACGAGTATATTAGGCCTGCCACTGAGCACTTCAGTGATCTTACCTGTCTTTATTATTTCGGGCTCTACTTTAAATTTAGAAAAATCAAAACCATGTTCACTCTTTTCATTCATTGAAAGATGAGTGAACTTAAGAATGGAACGAACGTAGGGGCTGAGATCAGTGTAATGAAGAAATGCGTCTTTCTCAAAACCTACGTCAATGAAAGCTGCATTTAAACCCGGGATAAGTTTTTTTACTTTCCCAAGGTAAAGATCGCCCACGGCGAAGCTTGCATCCGCCTTTTCCGCATGCAATTCCACCAGACGTTTATCTTCCAGCAGGGCAATTTCCACACCCTGGGGTGCAGCATTGATTATTAATTCCTTGGTCACGCGAATTTCTTTTCTGAGACCTTACATGCCGGGAAAGGAAGGAACCTTCGCGCAAAAGAGTATGATCTCCATTTTCGCGAAGGCAACCCGCATGTGCCTTAGGGTAAGGACACGTGTATAGAACTTATTTCTTCTTATGACGGTTCTTTCTCAAACGCTTTTTACGCTTATGAGTAGCGATTTTATGACGTTTTCTCTTTTTACCACAAGGCATACCTAGTCTTTTTTGTGAATGATTATTTTATAAAATTTATTTCAACTGCCTGATACGCTCATCCACTTCCCTGGAATAATGCGGATTGTCAGCCAGTTTTTTGCTGATGTTATACCATTTTATCGCTTCCTGCTTTTCGCCGAGGGCAGCATAAGTATCTGCCAGGTAGGCGATCGCTTCAAGATTGTTTGGTTCATGAGCCACCACCTTGAGAAAACGATCCCGTGCTTTGTCAAATTGCCCTGAAACCATTCCACCGACACCCAAAACAAGTTGGGCCTTCATGTTAGTGGAATCTTTTCTTGACACTGCAAGAAGTTCCTGGATTCCTTTCATCGTTTCATCCGCATTTCCTGCCCTTCCTTCGCCATAAATGTAGGCGCTACCGAGGCCGATACGCAGATCGTCGTTGTCAGAATTTAAAGCTAAAGCACGCTTAAAAAGATCTATTGTTTCGCTTGAATGCCATCCCAAAAATGCTTCGTTTTGTTGCATCCGGAGGTTATCTAACATCAAACGGGCTGCAAAGGTGAGGCTTTTTTCTGAATTATCCAATTTAGATGCTTCGGAAATATAATATCCATAAGGCTCGAAGGCTTTAAGGCTGTCGCGCCAAAATCCTCCAATTTCACGGAAACGTTCGGCCCTTGCCACTGAATCGGCAGGCAAATTCTCTTTAAGATGGGAAAGGAAGGCAGTTTGCGGGCCTGTGAGAGAACTTTCCAGGCTGTCTATATGCGTCAAAATGCTGAAAGAGGAAGCAGATTTAGGTTCCGGCGCCTTACCTTCTTGCTTGTTTACATTGCTTCCCAGGAGAAACATCAATAAAACTAACCCAATGCCGCTAAGGGCAACAATGATCTGCTTTTTCACAGTAACTTATTTTTATGGCCTCAATTCAATGAAGCCGCAAAGTTACTTTTTACTCATCATCTTCTTCCTTTAAATCGGGCGCTTCTTTAATTTTAGAGGAATTTTTTATATCCTGAACAAATTCTTTCGACGGCTTGAAAGCAGGAATGAAATGCTCCGGAATTTCCACTGCCACATTCTTCTTGATGTTTCTGCCGATCTTCGCTGCGCGTTTCTTGATTATAAAGCTCCCGAAGCCACGGATGTAGATGTTTTCGCCCTCTGTAAGACTTTGTTTGATTTCTTTGAACATGGTCTCGAGCGTAACTAACACATCCACTTTCGGAATTCCTGTTTTGTCGGAAATTTTGTTGATAAGATCAGCTTTACGCATAATGGACAATTTGTATGGGTAAAAAGATTTGAACCAAAATTACAATTAACTCGATGATAATCAAGCTAAATTTTGATTATTAACAATATAAAATCATGCCGAAGTGGTTGGTTTTGAAAATTTTAGAGAGGATCAACTAAGGCCCGCCCTTAAAAAATGGTTTACCGGCACCCTGCTGCAATGGAATTCCTCTGAAAATCAACGCTCCATGCCGTGGAAAGGGGAAAAAAATCCTTACCGCGTGTGGATGAGTGAAATTATTCTACAGCAAACGAGGGTTGAACAGGGTCTTTCGTATTACAACCGGTTCATAGATAATTTCCCCGACATCAGATCTTTGGCCGTTGCGGAAGAAGAGGCCGTATTCAAACTGTGGGAAGGCCTGGGTTATTATAGTCGTTGCAGAAATATGATAGCTGCGGCAAGGACACTGCACTTCGAGCATCAGGGGAAATTTCCCGATGAGATCGATCAGATACGGTCTCTTCCCGGGGTTGGCCCCTACACGGCCTCTGCCATTGCTTCCTTTGCATTTGATAAGCCCCATGCCGTTTTAGATGGAAATGTATTCCGGGTACTTTCCCGTTTTTTCGGAATATATGAGGCCATCGACAGTACAGCAGGAAGAAAGATCTTCGAAAGCTTGAGTGCCTTCCTTTTAGACGCCACCCAACCGGCAAAATACAACCAGGCTATAATGGACTTCGGTGCCACGGTTTGTAAGCCCCGGCAACCGCAATGTGAAACCTGTCCCCTTGCCAAAAAGTGCGCAGCGTTACTTGTAAACCATGTTGAGATATTACCCGTGAAGGCGAAAAAACTGGTACGGAAAACCCGTTGGTTCAACTTTCTCATCATTTCAAACGGTGAAAATATACTTATCGAAAAGCGCGGTCCGAAAGACATTTGGGAAAGCCTTTTTCAATTTCCTATGATAGAATCAGAAAGGATCCCGGCCCTGAACGAATGGAGTGCTGCGGCGAAGAATTCCGGTGGATCAAACACGCCGTCTTTTCTTTTTCAACAAACTCAGCAGCTCACCCATCAAACCATTCATGGCCGTTTTTTTGTTCATAAAACCCCCGGAAATATTAAAGCAGGTCGCTGGGTGAAAGTTCAGGAATTGGACAAATTTCCCTTTCCAAGAATGATCGCCAAAATTCTGCCTGAACTGCAGCTTTCATTACGATAGTGCATTGCCATTTTTAGGAGAAATAGTATCTTTAATAATACAGGCAAAACGAATCAACAAATAATAGTTATATGAGAGGGGTAAACAGGGTAATGCTGATAGGAAATTTAGGTAAGGATCCGGATATTCAATTTCTCGAAGGAAATATTGCAGTGGCAAAATTTTCTCTCGCAACTACTGAAACTTACAAGGATCGAAGCGGTAAATTGATCTCACAAACCGAATGGCATACTGTGGTTTTGTGGAGAGGCTTGGCAGAGCTTGCTCAGAAATATCTCCACCGCGGCAGTCTCGTTTATATTGAGGGCAGGTTGAAAACAAGAAGCTGGGAAGACAAGGAAGGAAATAAGAAATTTGCCACGGAAATTGTAGGTGACAATCTGATAATGCTGGATAAAAGAAATGACGGTTCACAGGGAGGTTTTGAAGCCCCCGATCATTCAGGTGGCTCCGACCTGCCCCCTGGTGATGAAGGTGCGGATAAGCTGAGTTTTTAAGCCACGGAAAAAAGTGGTTATTGTTTACTAAACTGATTTTGTCTTGGACTATCATTCGGAAATCATTCTCCCTAATTTTCAAATCCTTTCAATTACACCTGCAGCCACAACGGTTCTCATCGTTGCTGCGGTTCTCCTTCTTATCGTCTCCTTCTTAATTGCGGGCAGCGAGGTGGCTTTTTTCTCCATGACCTCGAAAGACCTTAATGTGTTGAAAACAAAACGCCAGCCTGCATTCAGAAGGATCGTTTACCTGATGGAGAACCCAAAAACTCTAATGACTTCTATGCTGCTTGCGGGCAGTTTCGTAAACCTCGGTATAATTCTTATCGGCAACATTTTGCTGGACGGATTGTTTGAACCCCTGAACCTCACCTTCTGGTCCACATTTTTCATAAAGGCTGCACTGCTTACTGTAATACTTGTTTTGTTTTCACAGGCACTGCCAAAGGTTTGGGCAACGCACCATAAGGTTTGGTTTGCAGCAACAGCATCCCTGATGATCGAAATTTTTAATTCCCTTCTCTTCAGGATGAGTAACCGGATGGTGCGTTTTACAGAAAGAGTGGAAAAGCAAACCGGGCCGCGAACGGCAACAATGGTGAGGAGCGATCTCGACGATGCAATCGACCTTCTTCCCGAACATGAGGCTTCACAAGAGGAAAAACAAATACTGAAAGGTATCAGGAAGTTTGGAGATACCACAGTGAAACAAATAATGCGTACACGCCTTGACGTTAGTGGCATTGAGTCGGAATGCACCTTTGATGAAGTGAAAAAAATTGTGCTCGATCTTAATTATTCGCGTTTGCCGGTTTACAAACACAACCTTGATGAAATAAAGGGAATGTTGCACACGAAAGATCTTTTACCTTTTATTGGAGAGCCAGGCAACTTTGACTGGACAAGCCTCATGCGTCAACCGTATTTTGTTCATGAACAGAAACTCATCGAAGATCTTTTGCAGGAATTTCGCACACGTCGCATCCATTTCGCCGTGGTGGTAGACGAGTTCGGAGGAACGTCTGGCATAGTAACGCTTGAAGACATCATGGAGGAGATCATCGGTGAAATTGAGGATGAATTTGATGACGAGGAAAGTGCGAATGTGAGAATTGATGAATACAATTACATTTTTGAAGGCAAAACCATGATTCATGATGTATGCAGAATGATGAAATTGCCCACAGATGTTTTTGAACAGGTTCGCGGCGACAGTGATTCTCTCGCAGGGTTGGTGCTCGAAATAGCCGGAGAATTTCCGCAGGTAAATGAACCCTTGGTGAGCGGAGACTTTACCTTCGTTCCATTAGAGATCAATAAAAACCGGATCGATAAAGTTAAAATTACGGTTGCGCCACAGGTGCCGGCATAAGCTCAGGATATGACAAGACCACTGTTTCTACTTTTAACTGCCTTCATTTGCGTTTACTGTTGTGCTTGTAACTCTGTTTATACATCAAAGAAAAAAGGATACTTCCACATTGAGCTGCCCGAACATCAGTATACAATTTTCAATAAACCCGGCTTCCCATATACTTTTGAATACCCGGTTTATGCCGAAATAATTCAGGACAGCACCTATTTTGACAGTACTCCAGAGAACGATTACTGGGTGAATGTTGATTTTCCTCAGTTCGGTGCGAAGATCTTTTTGAGTTATAAGATCGTTGGCGGCAGGGCGATATATAAAGTGAAGCAGGCAGACGGTTCATACCGGGATTCTGCAGGCACAAATTATTTCGACAACATGGTGAATGATGCTTTTAATCTCACCAACAAAAACGAAGTTGTTGCAACCTCCATTCGCGACAGTCTTTTCGTAAATCCTAATGGCGTAACAGGTGTTTCCTTCAGGGTTGGAGGCAATGCCGCAACAGCCAGGCAGTTTTTTGTTACAGACACAGCACGGCATTTTTTGAGGGGTGCATTATATTTCAGTGCTACTCCCAATGCAGATTCCATAAGGCCCGTACAGGATTTTTTGCAGAAGGATATCGACCATCTTATAAATACCTTCAAATTTAAAGATTAAAAGCAAAGTAGTGTGCCGGTAAGGCAGACTCAATCATTGCATCAGTACAGGTCAGCGCCCTGGTAGCTGTCAGAATCCATTTTCAAATCAGCACATCTGCACATTTCCAAATTATTACATCACATATCTCACATCTCACTTCTAACTTCTCCCTTCTAACTTCTCCCTTCTAACTTCTCACATATCTCACTTCAAATCAATATTGCTTAATTTTGCGCCATGATTGCCATAAATAACGTGCTCATAAGCGACAGTGTTGTAAGCGAACAATTTGTTTGCGATCTCACTCGTTGCAAGGGTGCGTGTTGCGTGGATGGGGATGCCGGCGCTCCTTTAGATGAAAAAGAACTTAAAAAGATCGACCAGGTTTTCGATAAAGTACTGCCATACCTCCGCGAAGAAGGGAAAGCTGAAATAGAAAAACAGGGCCGGTACGTTTATGATAAGGAATTTGGCTGGGTTACTCCAACCATCAATTCGCAGATATGCGTCTATGGTATTAAAGATCAGAACGGAATAGTGAAATGTGGAATTGAAGCGGCCTTTCTTGATGGTAAGATCAATTTCAAAAAGCCTATCAGCTGCCATCTCTTTCCAGTAATTGTCAAGAAGAGCCGCGATGGAGTTACCGAATATGCCAATTATGAACCGCGGGAAGACAATTGCAAAGCCGCGTGCGCACTTGGTAAGAAATTGAAAGTGCCGGTATACCAGTTTTTAAAAGAGCCATTAATCCGCAAATTTGGGAATAAATTTTACGAAGCGCTTACGGCAACGGCAGATCACTTAAGGAAAAAACAAACCACCAGATGAATCGATTAAAAGTCATTTTTGCAACCATAGTAACGCTTGCTTTTTACACATCATGTTCAGTTAACAGTGCCGAAATCGACAATGATCTTAAAAAGTATTTTGACACAAGAAATGTGGACGGATGTTTCACAATGCTTAATAATGCTACCGGTAAGGTGACGGTTTATAATATGAAACTTGATACCATGCGCTTTTCGCCGGCATCTACATTTAAAATAGTTAGCTCTCTCATTGGTTTGGAAACAGGGCGGATCACAAATGACAGTATGATCATCCGCTGGGATGGGAAACGCCGCAGTGTAAAGGAGTGGAACAGGAATATGAATATGAGGGAGGCCTTTAAGGTGAGCAGCGTACCATATTTTCAGGAGGTGGTGAGGAGGATCGGAAAGGATACAATGAAATTGTGGATCGATTCCCTTTCTTACGGCAACAAAAATATAGAAGGCCCTATCGACTCATTCTGGCTAAACAATTCTCTTAAAATTTCTCCCGATGAACAACTTGGCCTTGTAAAAAAACTATACTTCGATCAGCTTCCATTTAGAAAGAGCGTGCAGCAAACGGTTAGGGAAGTGATGCTGCAGGAAGATAATACGGCATATAAGTTAAGTTATAAAACAGGCCTGGGGCAGGATGAGGAAGGCAATGTACTTGGCTGGGTGACCGGTTGGGTGGAAGAAAATAATCATCCATATTTCTTTGTAACATTTGTAAGATCCTCTGATCCGGATATCGACATGCCCGGCGTGCGAATGAACATCACTAAAGACATTTTAAAGCACCTTGGTTTTTTTGAAGGAAAAAAGTAATTCCGCTTTCCTGATCTTGCGGTTGCAACCTGCATTGCTTACAGTAACTTGTGCATATTATACCTTGAGTGAGCGGATCGCCCTATAATATTGGTGGGTTGTAATCCCTTGCCCCAATGCTGTTTTAAAGGCTATCAAATATTTCTCCCCGTTTTCATCGCTTTTCCTGACAGATAAGGCATTTTCTGTATATTCGGCATCCCTGATTATTTTGTAACACCAAACCTACCGGCATGCTCCAAGGTAAAGCCATGTTAACCTGCTTTAGCAAGATCTTTTTTTTGTTAGCCCTGATTCTTGCAGGATCAAATTCTTTTTCGCAGACCAGCCCCTGGAACCCGGGTTCATTCAAGTTTGAAAAAAGCACTTCCCCGCTGGAAGATATGACCGGGGCAACCGTTGTTTCTTTTAATGGTCCTCCGTTTACATCATCATCCATACCGATAAGCGGATTTTCTTTCCGGTATGGTTTGTCTGCTTATGATAGCTTTTATGTTTCACCGATGGGTTTCATAAAGTTGGGGAGTGCAATCTTATCTAACAATCCACAATTAGATTCGAATGTGATCGTGCCACTTTACAATGGAACGTTTTGGAATGCATCGTATAAAATGACAGGAGCAGCGCCTGACAGGAAAATGGTAGTTCAGTTCAGCGGGGTAATGCAGCCTACAGATGAAACCACGAAATTTCAATTGTGGTTGCACGAAAGAACCGGAAAAATTCAGTTTGTCTATCAGCACCTAAGAGGATTTTACGGACCATCAACCTCCTGGCGCTATAAAATATTTTGCAAAACTAATATTCTTGGCTACCCGGTTTTAGCATCGCTGAAAGTAAATCCCAATAATGCTGTTCCGGTTGCAGATTATTCTTCAGTGCAAAGTAATTTCGACAGCATCTATGCAAATACGAGATATTCTTTTCAGCCAGACACGTCTAAACCGGCAGCACCAGCAAGCATAAGCGCCTCCAATATTCAGCCCGGCTGTTTAACACTTAATGTTGCGGAGAGCTCCAACAACGAATCAGTGGTGATGATTGCTCACGCAGATTCCGCCACTAACTTTAAACCGCTCCATACAATTTTTGCAGCCTCTCCTTCGGGCGCTGGAACATATTCTTATAATCAGACTTCGCTGCAGCCATTTTCCGATAATACCTACGAGGTGTTCTTTAGTAATGGCTTCGTGAATTCCGATACTGTGTATTATACAGCACAAACCCTCATGCCGCAAATAAACGGGATTAAGAAAATTCCGGGAGATTATCCTTCCATATCAAGTTTGTTGCAGGATGCACCATGCAAACACATCGGTCCTAACCTGATCATAGAGCTTGAAAATAATTATTCTTTTGCCAGCGAACCATTGCCGCTTACCATAAATTCTTTTTTGCAAACAAGATTGCTGGAATCAGTGGTGATACGTCCTGCGGCCGGGGCAACTATAACATGGGAGGCAAATTACGCAGGGCCATTATTTTATGTTGACAGCGTTCGCAATGTATTTTTAGATGGAAGAGCCGGGGGCACAGGTACAAACCGCAGTTTTACTATTTACCAGGCCCACTCTTCTTTTCCCGCCATTCAATACACTAACGGCGCTGATTCAGGTGGAATCAATTATTGCAGGGTGGTAAAAAAATCAGAATCGGGATTGTTAGGGTATGCAATTATTGTTGTTCCATGGAACAACTTGCAGAACATGTCCAGGAAAGATGTGAATGCACTTTCTATAACTAATAACGAATTCACAGCATTTGATAGCCCTGTATCAGATTTGATATATGTTAAGCCCGGCGATACAACGATGGGCCGGGACTTCGTGATCAGCGGAAATGAATTCAGTCGATTTACAAGATCGGCGATTCATTTTGAAGGCGGCGGGGAAAATTTACAGATCAGTAATAACAGGTTCTATCAACCTGTACCGGTAAGGCCCCAGGTTTACCTTCCTTTCACTCATGCATCAGTCATCACATTATTAAATACTGAAACAGTTAATGTAACGGATAACTACTTCGGTGGATCTTCACCGCAATGGGGAACAGGTAAATATCGCATGACATCTACCGCTTCCAACTTCGCGTTTGTAAATTACCAGAACAGAAATCCGCTGAAAAAAGCTTTTATAACCGGAAACAAATTCGGCAATATAGAATCTGCTTATCGTCACCAGTTAGTCTATCTCAATGGTGGTTATGTTTTGCTGGATGGAAATTTTTTCGGAACAGCTGATTCAACCAATTCGATCACTTCTGAATACGATATTAATAGCGTGTCTGCCTGGGAAGGAACTAAAATAATTTCAAACAATTTCTTTAGCGGAATCCAGGGTGATTATACAAGCAACCCTCCGGGTTATTTAAGCAGCCTCATCTCCACTTCAGGGATCGACTCGCTGGTTATAAGTGACAATGACATCGGGGGAAGCAATAACCAAAATTCCATCACTTCCAAAAATCAACTGATCGCATTATACTTAGGTACAAGTTTAAGAAAGGCTGCAATTAAAGGTAATAATTTCCGTGGATTATCAAGCATTAACAGGGATGTTGAAGTAATTGGCGGCGCTAATGGAATTGGGGGAAGCCCCACCGAACACTTAAGTATAGACAGTAATGAAATTCACCATATTATTGCCGCAAGTTCTGTAGCGGCCATAAATATTAACCTTAACTCGCTTGAGAATAACCGCATTTCATACAACAATATTTATGCATTAAAAACATATGGAACTGTTCAGGGTTCCTATGGACCCGAAGGAAGTTTGGGCGGAATTTATTACCGGATATATAACCAGGGAACAGGTGCTGTGAATTATACAGGTGGAATAGAAATATTCGGAAACAGGATCCATTCATTTGAATCATTACGCATATTACCGAATTCAGATTTCCGGCATCTGGCAATGGCAGTTGCGTGTCCTATTACGAAGATCTATAACAATGAAATACGGTTTGGTATTGACAGCAGGGGCGATGCGGTAGACTCCCTGACTCTGCTCGAAGGCATTGTTGTATCACCGTTGGATCATCAGGCCTTCTTAAATGACAAACATTTTTTTGAACATAATTCGATCTATTTTGGAGGGAAAGGACTTGTTGGCTCAGCGCTTTCAGCCCAGTATAGTTACAATTATATTTCCCCGCGAAATCTTTTGACCGTTACCAATAACATTATAAGTATCGATAGGGAACCTTTGTTTGGCGGAGGTTACTCACAGGAAAACTTTCAGTATTTCTCTTCTATAAAGGCTGTCAGCGCAAACAACCTATGGTATGCCGGTGGAGATCCTTCCGTACAGGGTTTGCTGCAAGCCTATAAGCAATCCTGTAATTGTGATTCATCAAGTATTACCGGTGATCCCGCTTTTTTAAATGCCGCGGGAGACAGCAGCACTTTCAACCTTAAACCGGGGTCGCAGAGCGCGGCAGACGGTTCGGGCACTCCTTCTGTATTGCCGATCTTCGATGACATTCTTAATACTAACAGGAACGCCTATTCGCCCGTAGATATCGGCTGCTATGCGGTTACTCCATGCGGTACCGGTATTTTCCCAACTATTGAGATCACCAATTCGGCAGCGGATACGTTACAATTATGTAGTGCCGCACCTTTAACACTCTCTACAAACGTTTTACCGGGCCAGTTTACAAGCTTGCAGTGGCAAAAAAACCTGGTAGATTCAATTGGTGCAACAGGCGCTACTTTATCTGTTAATTCATCGGGGTCGTATCGTTTGGTTGGTACAACAGCCTGCGGATCCGTAGCCAGCAGATCAGTGTTTGTGTCAGGCAATATTGTTCAACCAACAGTTACAATACAAACTACGGTGAGCAGTGTTTGTAGTGGTGCTTCAGTCACTTTTTCATCCACGCTTAATAATATCAGCCCGAACCCCATCTACCAATGGCAGGTGAACGGTGTGAATGCCGGTACCAATAGCAATACTTTTACTTTAGCTTCCATCGGTCAGAACAGCCAGGTTAGCCTGATCGTTACTTCATTGGAATGCGCCGTGCCGGTTTCAACAACTAGCAACACCTTGTCAATCGATGTTTTAACAAGTCCGCTTGCTGATGCGGGAAGAGATACGGTGATCTGCAGCGGTGGGGCCGGAGCGCAGCTTAACGGAAATGGCGGAGATACTTACTCCTGGTCTCCGACAGCTGGCTTAAGTAATTCAAACATTCCCGATCCGGTGGCAAATCCGGGCACAACTACTCAATATATTCTTACTGCTACAAATGCTAACAATTGCACTTCACGTGATACTGTTATTGTAACGGTCAGTGCTGTGACAACGCCGGGCGTTACGATCTCTGCATCCTCATTAAATTTGTGCCAGGGACAGGCGGTTACCTTTGATGCATCATCAACCAACGCTGGAGCTAATCCATTTTATCAATGGAAAGTGAATGGTATTGATGCAGGTGCCGATAGTTCATCATTTACAAGTTCGATACTTGAAGATGGCGATATTGTAAGTTTGGAATTAACCAGTAATGCGCCCTGTGTGAGCATTCAACCGGTCACCAGCAATATATTGACCGTTTCGGTAGGCAGCCTTGTTGTGCCGGAGATCTTATTTGCCAATAATATTTTATCGGTTACGAATTCTTCAACGAACACTTCTTATATCTGGGAAAATAAAATAGGCGGCGTTTGGGAACCTGTTAATCCGCCGGCAACGGGAATAGTCTTTTCACCTCTGGTATCAGGAGAGTATCGCGTTATAGCATTGAGCGCTTCCTGTATCAAAATTTCAGATTCAATCATGGTTGATCTGGTAGTGCCGCCATTCTCCGGAATCCAGGTATATCCAAACCCGGCAACAAATTCTATTACAATCGGTTCAATTAATGTAACTGATGGTTGGGAAGTTCTGAATTTGATTGATTCGGACGGTCGCCCTGTCATAGCCCCCATGAACATCCTGAACCAATCTTCGGTCACCTTGAATATTTCGAGCTTGCAAAGCGGCGTGTACTTTGTAGTTCTGCGGAAGAGCAATGGAAGTTCGTTGGTAATACAAATTGTAAAAGTTTAAAGCAGGTGTTTTATGTATGAAGC
>JAEZDA010000047.1 GCA_023433345.1 Bacteroidota bacterium
TCCGTTGCCATCGCCGTCGCCGATCCGGAATTCGCGGAAGATTGCGGTAGTGGAATTTTCCGTACAAGGCCAACTTTCCAATACAGGCGGTCGCACTGTTTTCGCGCAGCCGATTGTATCAGGTACCGCGTTGTAAACTATACCATTCTGCAGAGGTTGCATTACACCCGCAGAGGCATTCATTTTGTCGAATTTGCCACCGGCCGAGAGGGAGAAGTTATTGGCGGACCTAACAGGTGTTACAAACATTGAAAGGTTTACCGGTTGACCAAGATTCGAAAGCAGGCAATTTCCCGGATAACCACAATACCATGGAGTTTGAATGGAATCAGTTCCTGAAATCTGCAACGTGTAATTACCGGGCGGAAGACAATTTATTTTTCGCTGACTTTGAAAAGCTTCAATGAGGTTTGCCGTATCCAATGAAGAGCAGGAATTCGAAAGCGCCTGGCTGAACAGACGTAACAGTAACGGGTAGCCGCAATTGGATGTTGCGGAAAAATCAATTGAAGAAGTTGTTGAAAGCTGGAATGTATAAAACGTGCTGAGGTTATAATTCAAACCAAAAGCTTCTATGATACCAGGGAGTGCATTGTTGCAGGGATGCAGGGAATGCCGGCTGTTGCACCCCAGGTTATCGGTGGCCGTGGTGGGAGTGCCAGGCGGAGAGGCAAGGAGTGTTCCCAACCTGTTAGATGCCGGGATTGCTGATAGAATGGCTTGCGGAGCAAATGTCGCAGCCGTTCCTACTGCAAAAGCCCTCAGGGTTACGCTCGCCGTCATTCCCTTTTTGTAAAATATCTGGATGGAATAGGTAGTATTCGGCTGAAATTCTCCGCACCTATAAATACGATAACCGGGAGAATATCCATCAGTTTTAATAGAATCGCAACCCCCTACGGGTATCAGAGATCCCATCGGTGTTGTAACAGCGTCGCCGCGATAGATTCTTAATCCCAAAGTTTGGAATTCCGCGCTGAAAGGAGTACAAAATTGATCACCTAAACCAAGGCTTAAATAGTCAAAATAGGCAGGTGTAGTGAAGGTATGCCACGTGCTCTGTGTGTATTCCGAAGAATTTGAAATTCCTGAACAAACTTCTGTAGCATCTTCAAGAGAGTGGCAACCCAATGAAAAACTTACATCGGCTCCACTGTTGCCAAGGATCCCAAAAGGATGTGCGGTTTCGGGATGGTCGTAAGCGGCCCCGGTAGAATCGCCAATAGTAAGGGAAACGTATACCGGCCCATTGGCACTGCTGTTGGCAGAAACCTGCACCAGGTAATCGCCTTCCTCGATGCACGGGTTTTGACTATTTGAAAAAACGGTTGTGGCCGTGAACTTATATATTCCTGATGGAGTACATGAGCCTGATCGGTAAACTGCAAAGCCCACATCTCCATTGGCAATTGCGGTGCCGGGCTGCGCAAGCGTGATCTTAACGTTCCTGGTTGTAGGCAGATGAAATTTGTACCAGATGGATTTTTCTGTTAGTCCCGCAGCCATGATGGTTGGCTGAAAGGTCTCGCCGGGTTCAACAGTTGCGGTAGAAATATTCACCTGGGCCGAATTAAAAGTTCCGAGCCCGTACCCCCCGCCAGGAATGACAATTTGAGATGCGGATGAACACGCATCCTGAGCAGATAACTCCGAAAACGATCCGGTAAAAATTGTAAGGAAGACCAGGCATAGAACCACCCGGAAGCAATTACGCAACAAAAACAACATAAGCCGGTTTAGGGTTGATAAGGTGAGATCTTAGTTTAGGGTGATTTCAAGAGAACGTGGTATTCAGTAGATATTGGGTCTTAAGGAAAGGCAATCTTTTTTTGACCACGTAAAACTTTCCCAAAAATCTCACATCACGGTATCTATCGCTGGTACGGTTGAAAACGGGCTCCTTTTGCAGCGAACGAAAATAGGTTCGAACTATATTATAAAAAATACTCACTAGTGGGTATTTTCAATTGTTTATGTATTATTATTGTTATGAGGTGAAATGCTCTAAACTCTTCCTATGCTCCAACAAAACGGCTTTGATAAGTCCCTATCTGATTTGAGAAAGGTAGCGGATCTCTTCCCGGGCGCGATCATCATTCATAAACTGATCGACACCTCTGTAGTGTACATGAATCCCTGGGGACTCGCCTATTTTAATACCACTTTAAAGGAATTACAGGATTTGAACGCCACTTATCATGATATTTATTTTAATGCTGAGGACGGGAAGGATTACGGCCCCAAACTCTACGGGCTTCTTGAAAGGAATAACAATGATGAATTCGTAACCTATTTTCAACAGGTAAGAAAATCCGCAAAGGATGATTACGTGTGGTTTCTGGCCTCAACAAAGGTTTTCTTCAGAAGTGAAGACGGGAAACCATCCCATATTATTTCCACATCTCTTCCGGTGGATGCCGAACATAATTTAGCAGCCAAGGTGCAGCGCATGCTTGATGAAAACAATTTGCTCAGGCGTCAGCAACATGTTTTTAATTCGCTCGCAAAAAGAGAAAAGGAAATTTTGCATCTTATGGCATTGGGAAACAGTTCTACAGACATAGCAGACAAACTCAACATTGCCGAAACGACTGTGAAAACCCACCGCAGAAATATCAAAGCGAAGCTCAACGCAGAAAACAATTACGACATCGTGCGCTTTGCACAAGCCTTTAACGTGATCTGATCTCTTGTTGAGAGAAAAAGAAGGTAGATGTAAGATTTGAAATAGGTTCAGGCGACAAGCCAAAGGGTACAGGTTTTTTGAATTTTTACTTTTGAATTCTTTGCGCCTTTGCGTGAAACATTCGGCGCTACAGGGCACAAGGTACAAGCAACATGCTTTTTGAATTTTTACTTTTGAATTTTCACTTTGAACTGTCTTCCATCAGGCTATCTTCCCAAACATCGGGCATTCATTTTCTTTCTGAGGAACACGGCCTGCATTTGAAGCGATCAGGTCCCGCACATTGTATGACCTTGTATGGCAGAACGGACAGGCATGCACATCGCCGGCAGCATCAATATAAACACTACGGCTTCCCGCGAAACAACCGATCCGTCTTTGATGATAACCGTGATACTGAAGTGTAGGGTGATCTTTATACTTATCAGAATAATTCACCTCCTTAAAAAATTCTTCAAGGTATTTTACATGATGTTCTTCAAGCAGCACATTCATTCCCTCATAATGGCCAACACTTCTGGGCTCCAGCACCTGAACAAAGGGCACGCCCTGCTCCTTCGCAAAATCAATATAAGCAGGCAGATGACCTCCATCAATAAACTCCTTTGTAGCGCAAACGTTCATGGTTACAACTAAACCGGCCTTTATTGCCGCTGCAATTCCTTTTATCGCTCCGTTGAATGCATGCAGATTGCCGCGAAACCTGTTATGCCATTCCGCGTCATAATGATCCACGCTTACAGATATTCCTTTGCAGCCGGCGTTTTTCAAGGCACGCGCATTTTCTTCAGTAAGATTAAAACCCGAGGTGATCACCCAACATTCACTTTTGGCGCGGGCATATTCTATCAGGGGCACAAGATCCTTCACCCGAGTTAACGGCTCGCCTCCGGTGAAATGAAACTGCTGCACGCCATTCTGTTGATACAATTCAATCACGCGTTTAAGTTCTTCAAGGGAAAATGTTTCGGGCTTGTTCAAATTATTCCATTCAAAACAATGCTCACATCGCATAGGGCATTTTCTGGTAACAGCGAGGAACACAAAGGACAACTTTGAAGATACCCGGTGCGGATATGCATACCGCTCTAATTCGCCTCTTACCATTTTGTCATAAGCAGCAGAAGGCCATCCGGGCGTGTACAAATTGTAGTAATAACTTTTACCCACCTTGTACATCTTTTCTAAAGTCCCTGCCCAAACAATTTCCTTCACTTCCGCTGTTTTACGATAAGTCCTGTATACAAGTAAGGGATTTTTTAGAGTGAGCATTGCAAGAAAAATATTTCTCACTCTCAAAGCAAAGCGTATAATCCCTGATTCTATCTTTCCTGCTTTCCTTATTTGATCTCCTTTCGCGCTGTAATCAATTATTTGTTGATGGATCTCCTGCGGTAAATAAATTGACTGTTGCATATCGTGACTTAATTGCGGTTTAAAATAAAAGCAGCAAGCGCTTCCTTACCGGCCACTTTTTTATAATAGATTTCCTTTCCAAACAGTGCAAAAGAATTTGGAGCGCTGAAGCGGGAAACGAAATTCAGATCGGGCTCGTTAGAAAAGGAACGTTTATGTTCGTAATAGCCCCTGGTGTGAAGCACGAAAGTATGTTTCATTCCATCGCGTAATTTATGCCGGAAGGTGAGTGTTGTGCGGTTTCCGATTTCAGGCTGCACGAGGTACTTATCATCCGTACCGGTCACATACTTTTTCACATTCTCACCCACTTCATTTCGGGCGGAAAGTGGCTCCAATTCTATTATCTCTAACATTGATTGATCTGTGTAATCCATAGCAGCATAGTCTATCTCCCAAAACATAAAGCCTGAAGATAAACGGAGGCGTATCTGTTCCTTTCGCGGTTGAAAATTCAACGGTATCGCAATGGTTCTGTATGCAAGCGGGCCGACCGAATTAATTGAACCGATCTCTTCCCAACCCTCCTCGCTTTCAACTTCTACCAAAAGCGGAACATGTTGCGTTTTTAACCAGTGCATCAGTTCCTCCCGCGTTTTCTTTTTTTGCTGAGCAACATATTGTGGATAGTAAGTTCCAAAACCCTTTATCAATTCTCCATATAGCAGATCAAGGAAATAGGAATTCTTGATGCTAAGCAACAGGCGTCCATCAGTTTTATTTGCAGGCTTATTGAAAACAAGTTCGATGAATGATTGCCCGTTCGCATCTGAGCTGTCTGCCATCTGCGCAAACTTCAGATCGGTTTTGCCTGATAAATATTCTATCATATCAATTCCGTTTCCGCCAGTTGCACTTACCGGCTTTTGCGGATCATTTGCCAGGTAATAATTTCCCTTCCCGTCTAAAATGATCTCCGAGCCTGTGCTGTGGGTGATCACTTTTAATTTAGCAAGATTGGTGTACTGTACTTCCTGTAGATCATTGCTTATCTGAACTTTTACCATGCCGTGTTCATCAGGTTTCAAATGCAGTGGGAGATAATCGTCCCGCTCAAGTTGCGGAAATATGGCTCCGCTAAAAATTTCTCCCTGCAATACAAACCCTTCATCGGTATAACCGCTCACGAACGGACATGAAGATTTTAACGCAGCCACTATTGCAGTGACTACCGCAACCGAACCCACCACAATTGCGGTTCCACCTACTATGTAACTAACGGTTGTGCGGTTTTTATCTTTTTCCAGCACCTCCATTTTTTGAACGTCCTTTATATTCAAAACATAATGGCCGTCGCGTATCGATGTGTCAGGAGAAACGTAAAGATGCACCTCGTTCAGCACCGTTTGCTGTTCAGGCTTCGTTTGTCTGTATCGCCTGAATTTTGTTCCGCTGTTCAACACATGGTGCATATGAAATGGATCAGCAGAAGAGAGAATAGTTTCTAAAGTCGACTGGTCTTCACTGATAGATTTTACATCCATTACAAAGGCCCTGTTCCCGGAGCGCAATATGAAAACGCGGCCGGCGGAATCAAGCTTTGAAAGGCCTTCCGCGTTAACGTTCCATTTCTCAGACTTTGGAACGTTTATTCTGTAAAATCGCGAACAGGATATTATTGCCGGCAACAAACCGAAAGCTAACAGCAACGCATATATCTTTTTCGTTTCCATTGTTGACACACTTTTTATATGTTCAATTTTGATTCGGGTTCTTTCTCTTTGGATTGTCATGCGACAACTGTATGCGATATGCAATCCGGAAATTGTAATGATTCTCAAAAAGATTTGTGCAGATAGTGCGTCGCAGGGATGCTTCCACATTTTTGTATTGATAGCCGATGCCGGGAGCGAGCTGAAGCGCTATGTCACCGTTGTCGAGATAAAACCATTCCGGGGGTTTATCGTATTTAATTTTTCGGCCGGCAGCCCCAACTTCACCGGTTACACAAAATCCTCCTGCATATTTTTTTGCAGGCACCAGGATATACTTCCCCCCAAGAAGAAAGGAAACAAAAGTTCTGCGAAAACTATGTTGCTCGCCGGACGGAATGATCTCAGATCCGTTTTCAAAAAACATTGCCCCGATTGTTAAGGTGGCAGACAAACGCGAGCCATTGAAGAATTCACAACCCACAGTTGCGCCAACTCCGGTACTTGAATTTCCTTTAGCCGGCAAACCAATATCGCCGCCCACTGTAATAAAAATCTGGCTCTTCGCTGTATTCATTACCATCCCGGTGAGAAGAGTGAGAAGAAGTCTGCACCATACTATTTGTTTCATACAATAAGTTTTGAGGTGATGAAAAAATCAAACAGGGCATCATAGGTAATATTCAATTTCACTTTCCCAGCCCGATATTCAGGGAGAATCCATTCCTGAATTGCGCACCGGGCACAGTAGGCGGCAGGGAAAAGGATATACCGTTGTTTTTCTTTGCTCCCTTCTTCATGAATATCCATGATATAAAAAGTACAACCGCGCCGATCAGTAATATTCCTCCAATCGCTAAGAGCACATCACCCAAAGCGTTTCTTCCTTTCTGCCCCACTATATCCGGTTGAGCTCGTTTCCGTTGAAGATCTTTTAATCCGAGCCCTGCGCCGAAAACCGCAAAACCGGCACCTACGCTCCAGCCTGCCGACTTAATACGGCTGCGCGCCTTCTCGCGGAGTTTGAGATAACTGGTATCATCTGTTGTTGACAGGAGCAATCCGGATGTATCAGGCTTCGCTTGATATGGTAAGGAACGGGCAGATAAGTTTTGTGATTGTACGATCAGGAGTAAGATCAGAACCAGCAACTTTTCCATCACGTTTAATTTTTCTCAAAGCTATTTTGAGGTACAGGTCATTGCTAATTGACTTTTAAGCCATGAAGGTTACAACGCGCGAATTTTAAGCAAGAGAAGGAGGAATTCTTCATAAGGTTGCAAAAACCGCTTTTCACAAGCAATAAATGGGGACAGTTAATAGTGATTACTAAAATCAAAACAAGGATTTGCAGAAAATGCGGAAATACAGATCAGAGATGTGAGAGAGGTACAGGGTACAAGGTACAAGCTACACGCCTTTTGGATTTCTACTTTTTACTTTTGACTTCTTACTTCTTTGCGCCTTTGCTTCTTTGCGTGAAACAATCGGGGCTACAGGGCACAAGCGTCAAGGCACAGTGTTTTTGGGATTTTCCTATTGCTTGCACCTTGAACCGTGCTGCTTCTTTGTGCCCTTATGTATTCTTCGTGCCCTTCGTGTGAAAGAAAGTTTTGTGTTATGAGTTATGGGTTGTGAGTACTGAGGCTTCAGGCTTCTCGGTGCAAGTTTCAGGGCATCCTGGATATTTACTTTTGACTTTTGATTTTTGAAGTGATAAAATCTGCGTCATCGGCGGGAACCTCAGTATCATACCAACTGTTTCCCGCAGATTCCGCGGATTTTCGCAAATCAGTTCAGCGCAGATTAAAGCAACAACGTGCTTACATGCTTCTGCTCTTGTCTGACGCATCAGGCATCAAGGAACAAGGCGAGCCCCTTTTTGAATTTTAAATTTTGACTTTTGAATTCTTTGCGCCTTTGCTTTCTTTGCGTGAACCTTGCTGCTCCTTCGTGCCTTTATGTATTCTTCGTGGCCTTCGTGCGAAAGAAAGTTGTGTGTTATGAGTTATGGGTTGTGAGTAGTGAGGCTTCAGGCTTCACGGTGCAAGGTCCAGGGCATCCTGGATATTTACTTTTGACTTTTGATTTTTTCCCTATTGCCTGCACCCTGAACCTTACTGCTTCTTCGTCTTACTTCCCCTGTGCCAATGCTGCTAAGTACTCATAGTTGTTGTTTTCTTCAGCAACAATAGTCATAGGCAGGTCAATTGAAGACATCGCTTCCGGCTTTTCAATTTTTCGGTAATCATCATAACTCAGGTACGCCAACCGATCGCCAACCCTACCGAAAACCATCAGATCGGCGCTCCTACTAATGCGGATCTTATTATCAGGATATTGTAAAAGAGAATTAAGGTTAGAATAAACTACGCCTATATGCGTAACCGTTAGTAGTTTCCCTGCGCCATCGATAAAATTCGCAGTGATCGGTATATAGTCTAGCTTTAAGGGAGCATCGCAATTGATGATGCCGAAGCGTGTTATTGAAAAACTGCGCACCATCTTCTGGTTTTCTGCTGCAGCCTCCCGCATCAGCTCCCTTTCCCGATTCTCCCTTACGATGGCTGAATCCAGGCTATCGATCTTTCGGTTGTGTATTTCCGCCAGCCGGTTCAAATGAGCGATCCTCGCGTTCTCGGCTTCTATCTGCAGATTCCGAAGCGTATCTTTTTCATACCGGAGTTGGTCCTTTTCGAGCTGTGCGACACGGGAAGCCATCGCCTTCTTATACTGCGCATTGGTTCTCTCAAACACCTTCATGGCCTTATTATAATCTTCACCTTCAAATACCGGGCTTACTTTATAAGAAACAGATCTCTTCGGATTGGTGAACCTGATTCTATAAGATCCTTTCGATCCATCCTTTTGCAATTCCATATCCGTCCAATCTTCGTTCGCATCTTCTCCACGGAAATTCTTTTCATTTTTATCTACCTGGAATTTCAGGTTGTCGTACACCATTAACTCCTTAAATGAGGCAGTGTCGATTATTATCTTTATCACCGGTCTGTCGCCTTCAACTCTCCGGGGTGCAACGGGTTCAACGATTGAGGTTTCAACTGCCAAAGAACTTAGAGCCGGCTTCTTTACTTCTTCCTCAATTATAATTGCTGTGCTTGGCTTTTCATACACCCAGTTACGCTTCACCGTATCCAGGTAGTAGATGTTATGGCCCGGAGCATCAGTAGAACTTGAAAGGATAATCTCTGGCTTACTATTCGGATTTACAAACACAGGTTCACCATCTTTAAATGCAAGAATCTCGCACATGCCGGAGCTCTCCAGTGTATATCCCGTACCAGAAGAATCGTAATTCATCGAGATGCCATTCAGGTAAAAATCAATCGGATTGTTGAACTCCCGGTACTTTATATCCACCTCACCCTTCACTACTTTACCCTGCTTGTCTAAAAAGGCATCAGGCTGAAACAGCAACATGCTTCCTGAATGATGATAAAGCGTATCACCGCGTTCTGCTTCCACCTTGTAGTTCTCGAAAGGCTTCTGAGCACCCGCTATGGGCGGATTTACAAAACGATTTTCCCCCGTGGCGGCGGCTTTTTTGTCAGCAGAGTTGCATGCAGCGAACAATACGATCACAAGGAATGAAAGGCAAAGCTTCATGATAATGTGTTTTGTTATTTAAACAACATTCTCAAAGCTCCAGAGGTAGAAATAAACGGAAAGTATGGGTTATGGAAAGCTTATGGTAACATTGTTGCGCTCAATATTAAATATCACCATTGTTCTTAAGGTAACCGCTACTTTCTGACCGTCCTTTGTTTCCGCCGGTACCCATGCGCCGCTTTTATTAATGCAGCGAATCACTTCCGCTTCAAGGCCATAACCCCGGTTAGTTTCAGCGCCTGCACTTGTAACTTTTCCGTCTGCACCAACAGTGAATCGGATCAGCACTTCATATCTTCCCGGTAAAGCTTTATTGGCAAATGGAACGGCGATGTTGATGTTGGACCGAAGAAAATTATGCCATGCTGTTTTACCACCCCGGTACTCGGGTTTTTTATTAACCAAATTGTGATGTACTGTAGCGCCGTTAACAAACGCCCTTAAATTGAGTTCGTTGTTTACAGTGTCGTACTCAATTTCCTGTGCAATAACAGGTCCGGCACTAACAACAAGAAAAACGGCAATGAATAAACGGAAGCACTTCATAACTTCTTCATTTTAACTAAAGATACCGAAACATTGCAAACGATATAGCCGTTAAACAATTATGGATGGTGAAACAATCGGGGTTACAAGGTATAAGGTACTGGGTACAAGCTAGACGCTTTTTGAATTTTTACTTTTGACTTTTCCCTTCTTTGCACCTTTGCGTGAAGCAATCGAGCAGTAGGGCACGCTTTACAAGCTATACGCCTTTTGAATTCTTACTTTTGACTTTTCCCTTCTTTGCACCTTTGCCTGAAAGAAAGTTGTGGTTTGTGAGTTGCGAGCTTCGAGCCCTTATGTATTCTTCGTGGCCTTCGTGTGAAAGACAGATGTGATATGAGATATGAGATATGAGATAACTTCAGGGGGCAAGGCACAAGCTACAGGCTTTTTGAATTTTTAATTTTTACTTTTTAATTGAATAAAAAAATCCCTCCCGGAATAATCGAGAGGGATCTTTTTTCTGCGTAAAGATTCACCATACTTACAGGGTTTTACGGTTAGCGATTGAATGGCCGGGCAGGTCGGTTGCAGTGAAGGTGATCACTGAGCCGTCAAGCTCGCTGTTAGCGGCAGTGCAGGTGTACAGCCAGTTAAGACCGTTCTGTTGCAATACCGCGTTGCCTTCTTCTAAAAGCTCACCGTTGGCCTTTTGTATGCGGGCCTTTACACCGATGATGCGGAAGTCGTCCATCACCACGACAGTTAAAGTGCTGCCCATAGCTCCTGTGTAGTTGCTGCTGTCGATGTCTCCCACAACCGGCACACGGAAGAAATCCGCAAGGGC
>JAEZDA010000124.1 GCA_023433345.1 Bacteroidota bacterium
TTAAATGAATCTCAAAAAACCCAGATGAAAGCGCTCAATGCAGAATTCAAACAAAAACGGGAAGCTTTACGCACAAGTGGCTTGAGCCAGGAGCAAATGCAAACGCAACGGAAGGCGCTTAACGAAGAAAGGAAATCGAAACTAAAGGCCATTTTAACCGCTGATCAGTGGAATAAAATGGAAGAGATGAAAAAAGAAAGAAAAATGCATAAAGGAAAAATGCATGAAGGAAAGATGCATAAGAAAAGAGACGGCATGAATAAAGGCTCGAAAGGTTCCTTCAAGAAAATGCAGAACCAATAAATTAAAGATCTGATAATACCCTTAAAACAGGAGCGCGGGAAACCGCGCTTTTTCTATTTTATAATTCTACCTTTGCTTTTCACTCCTGTTGAAAAACAGCAAATCTCCCATCATGAGCCAGGCTCCCTTCAGAAAGTTTATTAATCCGAAAAAGAACAGCCGCGTAAAAGAAGAATTGCGGCAGGAAAAGAAAAAAGCAAAGAAAGAACGCGCCGAATACTTCGAAAAAGTAAAGAAAGAGCAATACGAACAGCGGATCGCGAAACGTGAGGCTTCAACAGCAGGAAAGGGCGTGCCACGCGCAGGAACAAAAAAAGCTGATGCAAATAAGGCAAAGGAGCCTGCAACTGCAGCTAAGAAATCTGCTCCGTCAAAAATTACGGAAGAGATGCCGCTTAATAAATATCTCGCGCATTGCGGGATCTGCTCCAGAAGAGATGCCGTTGCACTGATCCAGGAAGAAAAGGTAAAAGTGAATGGAAAGGTGGTTACAGAACCCGGCTATAAAGTACAGCCCGAAGATGAAGTGATATATAACAACAAGAAAGTGTTTGTAACAAAAAACCTGGTTTATATTCTCATAAACAAACCCAAGGATTACCTTACAACCACTGATGATCCGCAGGGCAGAAAAACAGTTCTGCAGTTAATTGATAAAGCAACAGACCAACGAGTTTATCCTATCGGGCGGCTTGACAGAAATACTTCGGGCGTTTTGTTAATGACGAATGATGGCGACCTCACCCAGCAACTTTCTCACCCCAGCTACGAGGTGACAAAGATCTATGAAGCGAAGTTGGATAAACCATTAACGAAAAATGATTTTGACAAAATTCTGAAGGGCCTCGTTCTTGAAGACGGTAAGGTAAATGTTGATGCACTTGCATATGCAGATGCTAAAGATAAATCTGTGGTAGGCATTGAGATTCACAGTGGCCGGAACAGGATCGTGCGGCGCATTTTTGAGCACCTTGGCTATGATGTAAAGGGTCTCGATAGGGTGGTATATGCAGGGCTTACAAAGAAAAATGTGGAGAGAGGCAAATGGCGTTATTTAAGCGAAAAGGAAATACGCGCTCTTAAATACATGAAAAAATCAAATAAGAATCTTGGCAAGAAATCTTCCTGAAGTAGTATATGAAGATGCTGACCTGGTGGCTCTGAATAAACCTTCGGGCATGCTTACCATACCAGACCGTGAGCAGGCTCATTCTTTGAAAGATGTACTGGTTGAAAAGTACGGAGATATATTTACCATCCACAGGTTAGACAAAGACACGAGCGGCCTTGTATTGTTTGCAAAAAACGAATCAGCGCATAAATATTACTCCTCTGCTTTTGAAAAACGAGACATCGAAAAATACTATACAGCCGTTGTTATAGGTCAGCCCTTTGAAACTGAAGGTGAAATGACGGGTGCGATTATGGAAAACCCCGCGCAAAAAGGGATGATGGTAGTGCACCGAAATGGGAAGGCTTCTCACACTTCTTTCAAGGTACTGGAAAAACACAGATCTTTTTCTTTAGTTGAATTCAGGCTTCATACCGGGCGAACGCACCAGATCAGGGTGCATGCAAAAGACGCAGGATTTCCTATAGCCTGCGATCCCTTGTATGGTAACGGTTTGCCTGTGATGCTTTCTTCTGTAAAAAAGAAATTTAAACTTTCCAAAGCTCTCGAAGAGGAACGTCCGATATTAAACAGGCTCGCCTTGCATGCTCACCGCTTAAAATTTACCGATCGTGCCGGGAAGGATCTTGAATTAGAGGCTTCATTGCCTAAGGAATTCACCGCGTTAATGCGCCAGGTTGGTAAATGGGAACAATAATTATTTCCCGGAGGCACGTTTCACCTTGGCTGTTCCGAATCTTCCCTTGATACTGTCTACGGCTTTATACAACTTATTTTTTTTCTCCGCATCCGCAAAAAGATTTGTTTGCAAAGCATCCTTTGTAAGATCAGACAATCTTACTCCGAGCAAACGCAGGGGTGCTCCCTTCCTGTATAATTTCCTGAACAGATCTTTTAAAACCGGAATCACTTCATCGTCTGCCGAAGTATATGCAACGGAGGTTTGCTTAGTTACTGTTTCAAAATCAGGGTATCGAATCTTTACGGCCAAACATCCCGTGATCATTCCGTCACTTCTCAATTCATAACAAACCTTTTCCGCCTGCCTTACCAATTCTTTTTGAATCTCCTCAATATTCACAAGGTTTTCTGAAAAGGTATTTTCGGTTGATATAGACTTTGCTTCATGCCAGGGAGAAACTTCACCTGTGTGTATGCCCTGGCACTTGAGCCAGAGATCAGTGCCCCATTTCCCAAACTTTTCTTCAAGAGGTTTTTGTCCTGCTTCCTGCAGGGTGCTTATCCTGAAAATGCCCATTGAATTTAAAATTTCCTTTGTGTGCTTCCCTACGCCAGGGATCTCCTCAACTTTCATCGAACTGAGAAATTCTTTCTCCTTACCTGCCGGCAGGTACAGGTAACCGTTAGGCTTAGCCTGATTTGTGGCGATCTTGGCCATCATCTTGTTTGATGCAAGTCCGAAGGAAATGGGCAAACCGGTTTCGTCAATGATCTTTTTTCTAAGGTCTATCGTCCATTGCAGGGGTTCGAAATATTTGTCCATTCCTGTAAGATCGAGGTAGAACTCATCGATTGAAGCTTTTTCAAAAAGAGGTGCCTGGGCTGCGATAATGGAAGTAACTTTTCGGGAGTAATGAGAATAGTCTGCATAATTTCCTTTAATTACTATTGCCTGTGGACAAAGCACGAGGGCCTGTTTTGAAGGCATGGCGGAGTGGATGCCGAATTTTCTTGCTTCATAACTGCATGCGGCCACAACGCCCCGGTCTCTGCCACCTACAATAACAGGTTTTCCCTTAAGCGATGGATCTTTCAATATTTCAACAGAAACAAAGAATGAGTCAAGATCAAAGTGAGCTATGATACGAGGTTTCTCCAAAAATTGATATCATTGATAAATTTCCAGCAAGCCATCGGGAAGTGAAACGTGCACCTGCTTTTTCTTTTGATCAACATTTACGAGGCTTTCTTCATGAATAGGGATCAGGGCTTCCTTTCCATTTACAAGTATTGTACACAGTACCTGGTGTGGCTGTTCGATCACTTCAGTTATTATTCCAAGCAATTTTCCATCTTCAATCATCTCAAAGCCCAACAGGGCAATTGGCGCAGAAGGTGCGGTGTACTTTTTAAAATCCGCCTCTGAAATCCAAACCTCTTTGGGGTAAACCTTTTTGGCTGATTCCTTTGAATTAAGTCCTTCAAGCTTCAACACCGTTTCTGTTTCGCTGCGAATTGTTGACTTCTCAATAAAATATGGGATAAAACTTTCCTTAGCTTCTTCAATAAATATTGCAGCCAACCCTTTCAGTGATGTTTTTTTGCCGAGGTTATGCACCAGTATCAGGTCTCCTTTAACGCCGTGGGTTGCAACAAACTTCCCGATCTTGAAATATTCGTTCATACACGCAAAATTAATTTCAGCTGTTGAAAATGGATTGAGAAAGACAACAAAAAAGTCCTGCAAAGGCTGGAGTTCAATGATTTGGTGGAAACAAAAGTAATTATTCTTCTGTTTTAGGTTCTTCTGCAGCAGCCGGAGCTTCAGATTCAACCGATGCGGCTGCAACGGGTTCTTCTTTCTTCTCAACTTTTTTCACTACAGGAACATTGCGGCGGTCATGACGCGCCTTTTGATGTGCACCCTGGCGGCGATTCACGGAAGCTTCATGTTCAGTACTCCATTTCGTAAATCTTTCCATCGCAGCAGCTTCATCAAACAAGCCCAGGCTTACACCCCTCAGCAAATGCTTCAGGTACAATACTCCTTTGAAAGAAAGGATCCGGCGAACAGTATCGGTGGGTTGAGCACCTTTCTGCAACCAGTCCAATGCCTTCTGCCTGTCAACCTGGATAGTTGCAGGAACAGTAAGTGGATTGTAAGTTCCGAGTTTTTGAATGAATTTTCCGTCGCGTGGACTGCGGGCATCCGCAATAACGATGAAGTAGAACGGCCTCTTTTTTGAGCCATGCCGTTGCAATCTCATTTTAACAGCCATAAAAATAGAAATTTTCTTGGTTGTGAATAAATAGGGTTTTCTCCTTAAAAAAGGACAACGAAGATACAGAGAGCCGATCTTTCATCCAAATAATTAATGATATTGATGATTATCACAGCTTTCCGCTACAAAAAAGACTGTCGAAAACTATTGCCTCATTTGGCATAAATACATTCGCCAATTTAAATGACGCATAAAAAAAGCAGTCTTCAAACTGCTTATGTGCCTGGCTCAATTTCTTCGCATTCCCAAACCCGGGAGCCTCCCCATCGGCATTTTATTCATCATTTTCATCATGTCTTTCATTTGCTCAAACTGTTTTAGAAACTGGTTGAGTTCCGCGATATCTTTTCCGCTTCCCCTTGCGATACGTTGTTTTCTGCCTGGATTGATCACATCCGGGTTACGCCTTTCTTCAAGGGTCATTGAATTGATCATGGCCTCTATCCCTTTGAAAGCATCATCATTTATATCCAGATCTTTGATCTGTTTACCGACCCCGGGGATCATTCCCATAAGGTCTTTCAGGTTGCCCATTTTTTTGATCTGCTGGAGCTGGTTCTTAAAATCTTCGAAGTCAAACTGATTTTTACGGATCTTCTTCTCCAGTTTGGCTGCTTCTGCCGCATCGAATTGCTCCTGTGCTTTTTCTACAAGGCTTACGATATCGCCCATTCCCAGGATGCGCTGCGCCATCCTTTCAGGATAAAACACGTCCAGCGTATCCATTTTTTCGCCGCTGCTGCTAAACTTTATCGGCTTGTTAACCGTGTATTTAATAGACAATGCGGCACCGCCCCGTGTATCGCCATCGAGTTTGGTTAGAACCACGCCTGTAAAATCAAGTCGTTCATTAAATGCAGCAGCAGTGTTCACCGCATCCTGACCAGTCATGCTATCTACAACAAATAAGATCTCCTGCGGATTGAACGTTGATTTAAGATTAGCCACTTCCGTCATCATGGTTTCATCAATCGCAAGGCGGCCGGCTGTATCTATGATAATTACATTCTTATTTTTTGTTTTGGCTTCCTTTAAAGCGCTTTGCACAATCGAAACAGGATCCTTTGTTTCACGATCACTGAATACGTCAACCTTTATCTGTTCGCCAAGCACTTCCAGCTGATCGATCGCCGCAGGACGGTAAACGTCTGCCGCAACCAATAAGGGAGATTTTCCTTTTTTTGCTTTAAGGTAGTTGGCAAGCTTGCCGCTGAAAGTTGTTTTACCACTCCCCTGCAAGCCTGCAATGAGAATAATGGCGGGATTTCCGGAAATATTGAATTCGCTTTCCTTCCCTCCCATCAATTCGGTAAGTTCATCTTTAACGATCTTAACCATGAGTTGGCCGGGGCTTACTGCGGTCAACACTTTTTCACCCATTGCCTTATCCCGGATCTTATCAGTAAATTCCTTTGCGATCTTATAATTCACGTCTGCATCAACAAGTGCGCGACGGATATCTTTTATTGTATTGGCCACGTTGAGGTCTGTGATCCTCGCCTGACCTTTTATATTCTTAAACGCTGATTCTATTTTTTCGCTTAAACTCTGAAACATGTCTCTCCTTTATTATTTAGGGATTATTTTTTCTTTCTAAATGGAAAATGCGCGATCAATTATTGCCAGTTGCTCCTTTGCGTGAATCTTCGAGTAGCCGCTAGCGGTAGCCGCTCCGGGCTGACGGCTGATGATATGAAAATTGATATTTTGAAGGTTCATGCGGAGGAAGGAAGCAGCTCCCATATTGAGAGGTTCTTCCTGAACCCAATACCAGATAGCCTTTTTGTACTTACCATAAAGAACATCTAACTGGGCCTGCGGCAAGGGATATAACTGCTCCAGCCTGATAATCGCCACATCATTCCGACTGTCCGTTTTACGGCGTTCTTCCAATTCAAAAAACAATTTACCGCTGCAGCATAAAACCTTGGTGATCTTTGCCGGATCAGCTTCTACATCATCATACACTTCCTTAAAGCCTCCCGATGTAAAATCAGCAACCGAACTGTACGTTCCGGGGAATCGCAGATTTGCCTTCGGGGAAAAGTTGATCATTGGTTTGCGGAATGGCCATGCAAGTTGCCTGCGCAAAGCATGGAAGAGATTTGACGCAGTGGTGATGTTGGTAACCACCATGTTCAATTCGGCGCACTGTTGAAGGAACCTTTCCAACCTTGCGCTGCTGTGCTCGGGACCTTGCCCTTCATAGCCATGAGGCAACAACATTACAAGCCCATTCATCCTTTGCCACTTCTGCTCTGCTGCCGCAATAAACTGGTCGATTATCGTTTGTGCCCCATTCGCAAAATCGCCAAACTGTGCTTCCCAAAGCACCAGGGCATTCGGGTTGGCCATGGAATAGCCATACTCATATCCCAGTACTGCAAATTCACTAAGTAAGGAATTATAAATTCTGAATGGCGACTGGTTTTCTGAGAGGTTATTTAACCGGTTGTATTCGGTGTTATTATTTTCATCATACAGCACTGCATGCCTGTGACTAAACGTGCCGCGCTTTATATCCTGGCCACTCATTCGCACAGTCTTTCCTTCAATTAACAAACTCGCGTATGCAAGAAGTTCGGCTGTGGCCCAATCAATTTTCCCATCATCACCCAGCAATTTTATTTTGTCGCTCAATAATTTTTCAACCTTTCTCAATGGTTTAAAATTTTCCGGTAGCTTCATGATCTTGTCAAAAAGATCTTTAAGTGTTGCTTCCGAAACTGCTGTTACCGGTGAGGAAAGAAAATCGTCAGGGTTTGCGGTGCGCAAGCTTTTCCAAAGTAGTTCCGGTTCCTGGTATTTATATGGAAGCGGGTTCTGCTTTACTTCGTCTAGCCGTTCCTGTAAGTCGTTAAGAAATTTCTTTTCCATTTCCTTTGCAAGATCCTTTGCACCCGGTTCACCATTTTGTATAAGGAATTGCGTATAAACTTCCCTGGCGTTGAGATGCTTTTCGATCAGCTTATAAAGATGCGGCTGAGTAAATTTAGGCTCGTCTCCTTCATTGTGACCATGCCGTCGATAGCATACCATATCGATAAAAATATCGCTCTTGAATTGCTGGCGATATCTTGTGGCTATCTCAGTGGCTTTTACTACGGCTTCAGCGTCGTCTCCGTTTACGTGGAGCACAGGCGCCTGAACCATCGCGGCAGCTGAGGTACAGTAATCGGCACTGCGGGCATCATCAAAATCTGTAGTGAAGCCGATCTGGTTGTTTATCACGAAATGGATAGTACCGCCGGTATAATAACCTTTCAATGCGCACATCTGCAACACTTCGTAAACAACGCCCTGCCCTGCAATTGATGCGTCGCCATGTATCAGTATAGGAAGAACACGGCTGAAATCGCTCCCATACAAAAGATCACCTTTGCTTCTCACAAAACCGAGTACTACAGGGTCTACCGCCTCCAGGTGCGAGGGGTTGGGGCATAATTTCATGTGCATCTTTCTACCCGTGGTCGTTTCCACTTCACTGCTGAATCCCTGGTGATATTTCACATCGCCTGACCCCATTGTGGTATCGGGTAAACTATTGCCTTCGAATTCGGTAAAAATCTGTTCATAGGTTTTGCCCATGATATTAGCAAGAACGTTCAATCTTCCCCTGTGAGCCATTCCGATGACGATCTCTTCAATCCCCGTTTCCGCGCCGGTTTGAATAATGGCATCCAGCGCGGGGATGGTGGTTTCACCCCCTTCGAGTGAGAAGCGCTTCTGACCAACATATTTGGTATGAAGGAATTTTTCAAACATCACCCCTTCGTTCAGTTTCTGCAGTATGCGGCGTTTCTTTTCAAGAGGTGTGGGTTCGTGAAAAGTTTTTTCAACCTCATTAATGATCCACTCTGCGCGGTTTTCATCAATTATCGAGGTAATCTCCACGCCCAGGTTGGATGTGTAGGAGCGCTTAAGATGATCAATTATTTTTTGCAGAGTCGTTTTCCCTAAACCGGCAAATCGCCCTGCTGCGAATTCGGTTTGGAGATCATTTTCCGTTAACCCGAAAGTTGCGAGGTCTAATTTCGCGCCCCGATTTTTTCTTTCGCGGATAGGGTTTGTGGTTGCTACAAGGTGACCTTCACGCCTGTAATCATATATTAATTTATAAACCCCGAATTCTTTTTCAAGTTTATCAGCGGCAACTCCGTTTACCGCCGGTGAAGACCCGTTCTTTCCCGGGCCGGCCGATACAGCGAAATCAAAACCCTCAAAGAATTTCCTCATATCCGGGTCAACCGAATCGGGATTTTGGATAAAGTCGTGGTAAAGATTTTCAATATATGAGGGGTGCGAACTGGTAATAAACTGAAAATCCTTCATGGCCTGGCTGTTTCTTAATTTATGGGTTAAAAACCGGAGTGCAAATATCGGAAATTAAAGCGTTCCAAATCAGGAATAAGTGCTAATGATTACCACTTTGAATCTCCTAATGTATCCATTGGGGGATCTATTTTCTGGGGAGCTTTTCGCCAGGTTAGATGTAGCAACCTAAAACTGCAGGCCTGGAAATTAATTCAAAACAATATGGATATTCTACCAAATCTTCCTATCTTTGCAGCCCAAAATTTGAATTAATGGCAAATCACGCAGCAACCAAAAAGGACGTCCGCCAGGCTACCAAGCGTAATGAACGTAACCGTTATTATGGCAAAACCACCCGTAATGCGATTCGCGACATTCGCGCTATAACTGATAAGAATGCAGCTACAGAGAAATTATCTTCTGTTGCTTCCATGATCGATAAGCTTGCTCAGCGCGGAACCATCCACAAAAACAAGGCAGCAAACCTGAAAAGGAAACTCGCTTTGAAGGTGAATGGTTTAGGTAAATAACTACTGGTTTTACAACTTATTATACTATACCTGCCCAGGAGGGCGGGTATTTTTATTTTTTATGCCGGGAGCGATCCCAAAAAAATGTGTGCCCCAAGCTAAAAAAACTGCAGGATCACCTCACTTTTTCCCTTATAATCTCTTACCTTTGCAGCCCGCAAAAAAGCGGTATTATTTAACCAAATTAAAAACAGGGAAATGAGCAACTACGAATTGATGGTGATTTTTACCCCTGTGCTGTCTGAAGAGGAATACAAAGCCGCTCAGAAAAAATACGAAGCCCTCGTGACCGAAAACGGCGGCGAAGTAACAGGCACAAAACCATGGGGATTAAAATCACTGGCGTATCCCATTGCCAAGAAAACTACAGGAATGTACTGGGTAATGGAATATAGTGCGCCAACCAGCTTCAATGAAAAGTTGAAGATTCAACTTTTGCGCGATGAATCAGTGATGCGCCACATGTTTACGGTACTCGATAAATACGCCGTTGAGTACAATAATAGAAAGAAAAGCGGTGTACCATCTGCAACCGAAAAAATGGAGGCATAATCATGGCAAAAGCAAACGAAATAAAGTACCTCACCGCAATTAAAGCGGAGAAGCGTCCGAAGAAATATTGCCGTTTTAAGAAAATGGGCATTCGTTATATTGATTATAAGGATGGAGATTTTCTTAAGAAATTCCTTAACGAGCAGGGTAAATTATTGCCACGCCGTATTACAGGAAACTCGCTGAAGTTTCAGCGCAAGGTGAGTGAAGCAGTTAAAAAGGCCCGTCAAATGGCTATTCTGCCTTACGTTACTGATCTTTTAAAATAAATTTTTCACCACCCTAATTTCCGTCAATAAGCCGGGATGAAAGTTTCGAAACAAACTTCGGAATTGGGTAAAAATGCAAAACAATGCAGGTAATATTAATTCAGGATGTAAATAACCTTGGCGGGGCCAATGAACTGGTGACCGTTAAGAATGGCTATGGCCGCAACTACTTGATTCCTCAGAAGCTTGCTGTAGAAGCGAGCCCCAGCAACGTAAAACAAATGGAGGAAAAGTTGAAGCAACAGGCTAAGAAAGAAGCTAAACTTCTTGCAGAAATCAATAGTGTAATTGCTGTGTTGAAAGACGGCGCTTTAAAAGTTGGCGCGAAAACCGGCACCAGCGGCAAGATCTTCGGAAGCGTTACTTCAGTACAGATCGCCCGTGCAATTAAAGAACAGAAAGGTTACGAAATTGACCGTCGCAGGATCTCCATTATTGATGAAGTGAAGGAATTGGGCACATTTAAAGCGAAAATCGATTTTGGTAACAATAACGAAACCGAGGTTGATTTTGAAGTAGTTGGAGAATAAGTCTATAAATTTTTCAGTTAAAAGCCGTCCTAAATCAGGGCGGCTTTTTCATTTCCGGGCCATTTTAGTAAAAATTCAGAAATAAAACACATTATGAACAGAAACCATTACATTTGTAGAGGCTATAGTGGTTTAAAGTTTTTATAGTTGGCTGATCATTTCTTTCGAAGTCGTTTTCAGTTCATTGTAACCTAAATCATTGTAGTTTTAATCATCATTTTTATTTAAAAAGTTTTTTTACAATGAACATTTACGTAGGAAATCTGAGTTGGACAATGACCGACGAAGATTTAACCAATCTGTTTACCCAGTATGGTGCTGTAACAAGCGGCAAAATTCTTAAAGACAAAATGAACGGCCGCTCAAAAGGCTTTGGTTTTGTTGAAATGGAAGACGATGAGGCTGCCCGCAATGCGATCGCAAACCTCAATGAAACAGAGGTGATGGGTCGTAAGCTCATCGTTAATGAATCTCAACCTCGCCAGGAAGGCGAAGGCGGCTACAAGAAACGCTCCGGTGGCGGTGGTTTCGGTGGCGGTGGCTACAAAAAAGGCGGTAGCGGTGGCTATGGCGGCGGTGGAAACCGTGGCGGCTACGGCGGAGGCCGCGGTGGCTCAGGCGGCGGATTCAACAGAGACTATTAATTGATCTTATCAACTTATAGCTTTAAAACCTCCCCCGGGAGGTTTTTTTATTTTACGCCATACAAAAAAGCCATCCTAACGGGATGGCATAAACGAATTATTTTATCAGGAGAAAAGTCTACAATAATGCCTTGTAATTTTTAACCAGATCTTTGTTGGTAACAATGCCTACCAACTTACCATTGTCTACCACCGGCAGACTCTGAAACTTCCCTTCTCCCAATATCCGGAAGGCTTCTTCGATGCTATCTTCGGGGGAAATGGTGGTGGGATTTTGGGTCATTACTTTTTTCATATCAAATTCCGCATCCATCTCGGCATAGCTTGTCGCCTTCCCGGTAGAAAGATGATGATATGAAAAACCCACCATATCATTTATACTTACAATTCCAATCAGCTGCTCGCCCAGGGTTACCGGCATATGCTGAATTTGCCATGTATTAAAAAATTCCATTAGTTGAGAAAATTTATTGTCGAGATGAGCCACTATAACCTGCTTGGTCATAATCTCTGAAATCGGCGAGTTTTTGTTCATAAAGGGTTGTTTTATAATGCAAATGTCGCGAAAAATTTTGATATACACCGGTAATCACTCCCAGCCTTCCTGCATGAATGTGTAGAGAAAGATTTCATACCGCCATTGGAGTTTCGACGCGTCCATTTATAAAACACTTAAAAAATCTGCCTGCAAAATTTGCTGGTTGTCAATGGCCTTTTACCCCACTCAGGAAGTGTAATTTGGTTATTGGAAGAGGTTGGCAAATATTTTGTTCCTATTATCTAAACATTAAGCAATGGACCGTAACAATGAACATTTAAGGAAAAACGAAAAACCTAACGAGAATACAGAGTTGAAGCCGGATCCGAAGACGCTCCATACAACTGATCCGCAGGAAAAGATGAAAGGTCCTGTTTCTTCAACGATGAGAAAAATAGAAGAAACCTTGAAAGGAAAGGAATCAAAAAAAGAAGCAAACGAAAAAAGAGACAGGCATATGTGATCTATATTCCGGGACACCTGTTTACAGTAATCCCGGCCTTTACCGCAAAAGCCGCTCTGCATCTCACAGGGTAATGAGGGGCTTTTGCCTTTAAACAAATTAACCCTTGAAAACGAAAACCGTTCCTCTTCAGGAACGGTTTATTTTTCTGCATGAGCTTGCACTTCCCCTAAATTACATCTACCTTTTCCTTTTTACTAACGCCGCTCTCCTCCGGACTATTTTAACTCACATTAAAATTTTTCAAATGAAAAAGTTTATTCTGCTTCCTGCATCTTTGATCCTGTTCTCCTTTGGAGGATTTTCCCAGGTTGTAAAACAAGTAAGCAACTCTCAGGTAGTTTCATCGGGCAAACAAAAACCAGGTATTGCGACGGCCTGGTCAGCTAAATCAGAAGCCGCGAACGCTCACGCGCGCACAGCCCTCCACCACATGTTGAATATTGAACTCCCGCAAGCATATGCGGAATTTTCAGAAGCTCTTAAAATCGACCCGGGTTTTACCATGGCCCAGGCCTTTATGAGTAACCTGAGTTACGGGGCACAGAAGAAGAAGTTTGCGGATGCGGCACTGAAATCTTCAGAACAAAAAACGGAAGGAGAAAAATTATTTGTAAAACTTTTAGATGAGGAAAACAGGCCCGGGGAACACGCCGCAATTTGGTCGAAACTATTCGCCATGTACCCTAATGAAAGAATGGTGAACTCCTATTATGTATATACGAGGGAAACGCCTGAAGAACGATTTGAAGCTGCGCGCGAGATGCTTAAGAAATATCCTGATGCGGGGTGGATGTACAACATCCTCGGCTATTATTATATGAATGATAAAAAAGACATGGAAAATGCTAAAGCTAGTTTTGATAAATACATTGCATATTATCCTGATGGTTACAACCCCTACGACTCAATGGGAGAATTCTATCTTGTGACCGGCGACACCGCAAATGCCGAGAAATATTACAGTATGGCGCTTGAAAAATATCCCTTTTCTAACAGTGCAAGAGAAGCGCTTGACGGTATAAATGCACGAAAGAAAAAATAATAAAACCCTCATGATGATTTTAAAATGCCCCGTTTTTTTATGGGGCTTTTTAAAATATGAGAGACCAATTTTCACATTCAAAAAAACAGGAACACTTATATTTGCGCATCCTGCGGCTATGCGTAGCCGATACCGTCACTAAATTAAATTATGCCTTATAGGAACTTCTTATCTCAAAAATTAAATATCGGCCTTCCTCTTTGGACAGTATTATGTCCTGTAATTGCTTGTATCATTCTATTAAACCAGAAGTTTGTTCCAGACAATGGTTACGGTTCTCTCATTTTTGGGGTTGCTCTTATAGCTGCAGTTTTAGCTGCCGTTCACCATGCCGAAGTGATTGCACATAAAGTGGGCGAGCCCTTTGGTACTTTGATACTTGCCCTGGCAATCACGGTTATAGAAGTTTCGCTGATAGTGTCTATAATGCTTGCTGAAACAAAGACAGGACCCTCGGCCCTTGCAAGGGACACGATCTTTTCAGCCGTAATGATTATCATCACCGGAATCATCGGATTGTGTCTCCTTATCGGGGGAATGCGATTTAAGGAACAGGTATTTGTAAAGCAGGGTGTCAATGCAGCGTTGATCACTTTGATCACGATATGTTTCCTTACGATGGTATTACCGAACTATACTACAAGTGAACCCTTCGGTCAATACTCAGATGCGCAACTTGTTTTCGTGGCTATCGTAACCGTTGTGCTTTATTTGGGATTTGTTGGTGTACAAACGTTAAGACATCGCGATTACTTTCTTCCGGAAAACATTCCAATTGCCCCAATAGAAACTGACGTGATCACCGAAGATCATGATGAAGAAATGGAACCGCATGCTGCTCCTCCAAATGGTATCACCACAACATCCAGCCTTGTTCTATTATTTCTTGCCCTGGTTGCCGTTGTGATGCTGTCCAAATCCTTATCGCCTGCAATTGAAAAATGGATCTTCGACATCGGTGCACCAAAGAGTTTGTTAGGTGTTATCATCGCTGCAGTGATACTCCTTCCGGAAGGAATGGCTGCTGTAAAAGCAGTAAGAAAGAACCGGTTACAGACGAGTTTAAATCTTGCACTTGGTTCAGCCCTGGCTTCAATCGGGTTAACGATACCGGCTGTTGCAATTTTATGCGTATTTACGGGCATGGAAATCACACTTGGCATTGATATTAAATCAATGCTTTTGTTGATGCTTTCCCTGTTCATTATTTCAATTTCCTTCAACACTAACAAAACGAATATTCAGCAGGGAATTGTACTGCTTGTTTTATTTGCCACGTATTTGTTTACAACGGTAGTGCCCTAAGGAGAAGGAGCTTTACCGGTATATATCTATAATCAGAGATTTTTTTATAGCTATTAATCACATAAATTTTTAAATGCACGCACTGTTAACAGGAGCTACTGGAGCAACCGGTAAAGATCTGCTATTAATGCTTTTGCAAGACGAAAATTTTAATAGGGTAGATATTTTTGTTCGACGTAAAATTGATTTAGCCCACGAAAAACTGCATGTTCATTTAATTGATTTTGACAAACCTGAACTG
>JAEZDA010000121.1 GCA_023433345.1 Bacteroidota bacterium
TAGTTAAATGAGGCTTGGATTGGTTACCGGCTCCTTCCCCGGCAATCTTAGATTTTTGTATGGGGTTGAAGAAAAAGCCGACAATGGCATGCGCTTCCTGCCTCTGTATGCAATAAAAACTATTCCCGGTTCAGACCGTGCCCCACTTGAAGGCGATGGAGTTGAATCTGCCCGTCAGGATTTTGACGAACGTGGCAATCCTGCGATCAAAATGCAGATGACAAATGTTGGAACGAAAACATGGGCGAGGTTAACTGCCAAAAACGTGAATCGTCCGATCGCCATTGCCCTTGATGATATTGTTTACAGCGCTCCCAATGTGAACGGCCCGATAGAAGGCGGTAATTCAGAAATTTCAGGAAGCTTTACCACTGAGCAGGCACAGGATCTTGCCAGCATTCTTACCTCAGGAAAATTGGATGCACCAGCAAAGATCGTAGCTGAACAGATCGTAGGGCCAACCCTCGGCGCTGAAGCAGTTAAAGGAGGAGCAATGTCCTTCCTCGTATCCTTCCTTGTGATCTTCGCGTTGATGCTGCTTTATTATAATACAGGTGGTTGGGTGGCAAACGTTGCGCTTATTCTGAACCTGTTATTCACCATCGGAGTGTTGGCGGCAATGGGCTTAACGCTTACCGCTGCCGGTATCGCTGGTCTTGTGCTTACGATAGGTATGGCTGTAGATACCAACGTAGTGATATTTGAAAGAATAAAGGATGAACTGAATAAGGGCAAATCATATCAACAGGCGGTGAATGACGGTTACAGCCGTTCCCTCCCTCCTGTATTGGATGCGCACGTAACCTCGCTTATAACGGCGGTGATCCTCTTCTACTTTGGTCTGGGTCCTGTACTTGGTTTTGCCACTACACAAATCATCGGCCTTTTGCTTTCTTTGTTCACGGGTATTTTGGTGAGCAGGCTCATCACAGATTTCTATACCAATAAGAACAGGCATTTCGAATACTTTACCAAGCTATCAAGAAGAATTTTCCGCAATGCGAATTACAAATTCGTTGAGATGCGGAAGTACACATACATTATTTCCTCTATCATCCTGGTGTTGGGTATCGGCACTTTCTTTAACGGTTTCCACCAGGGAGTTGAATTTAAAGGAGGTCGCAGTTACACCGTTAGCTTCGATCGCCCGGTTAAAAACAGCGATGTAGCTGAAGATCTCAGGGCGGCTTTCGACGATAATCCTGTTATCAAAACTATTGGCGACAATCGTCACTTGAACATCACCACGGCCTACATGAAAGGAGTGCAGAATGCAGACAGTGCCGTCCAAACAAAACTTTTCGAGGGATTGAAGAAAGTGCTTCCTGCTAACATGACCTATGCAAATTTCGTTCGTGACAGAATTGAAAGTTCTACAACGGTTCAGCCGAGCATTTCAGATGATCTTAAGCGCGGAGCGGTTAAAGCAACTATCTTCGCAGTGTTAGCCATCTTCCTTTACATCTTCGCGCGGTTCCGCGACTGGAGATATTCAGTGGGAACGATCATAACGCTGATGCACGACGTTTTGCTGACTTTGATCGTGTTCTCCTACCTGAAAGATATTGTTCCATTCCCGCTCGAGATCGATCAGCACTTCATCGCGGCCATACTAACGGTGATCGGTTTCTCCATGAATGATACCGTGATCGTGTTCGATCGCGTTAGGGAATACACGCGTGATCTTAAAGGTGCAGACAAAGGAACCATCATCAACCGTGCAATCAATGATACGTTGAGTCGTACTATAATGACCTCATTCACAGTATTCCTTACCTTGCTCATTCTCTTTATTTTCGGAGGCGAGGTTACACGGGGATTTGCATTTGCAATGTTGATCGGTGTAGTTACAGGTTCCTATTCTTCCATCTTTGTTGGAGCTCCTATTCTTATGGACTTCGCAAAGAACAAGCCTTTGGGTGCTGCTGCATCTAAACCGGTTGAAAAGGAAAAAGTGAAAGGGCCGAAAGCTGCTATTGCCAGAGATATTTAATTTAAAAAAAACCTTCTTATTAAAAGAGAGACTTCGGTCTCTCTTTTTTGTTTTAACAGCATTGGGTTTCGGGGAAAATGAAATCACTATTTTTGTTCTCCAACTATTCACATGGAACTTTTGCAGATAAAATTAGGTGACATCCAGGCTGCCCTGGCTTTTATAAGCACAATAGCTTTTGTATGGCTGTTGATAGAATTTAAAGGAATGAAAGAGGCCATAAAAGAACGTGCGGGAGTAAACAATGAAGCTGTGCGTTTGAAACTTCAGGCATACGAGCGGTTGAGCCTTTTTGCCGAAAGATCAGGGCTAAAGAACCTGGTGAATAGAATGCCGTTAACCGGAGAACATGCTTCTGTGATTCACGAACGGCTGCTTCATGAGCTGCGCTCAGAATATGAATACAATGTCAGCCAACAGATATATGTTAGTCCGGAAATTTGGAATGCCGTTACCAAGTTGCGAGATCAGAATATTTACATCATCAATCAATTGTTTGCAGGACTTCCTTCAACTGCTTCGGGAATGGATCTTGGGAAACGCATCGTTGAATATAGCCTGAACCCCAATGCGGAGCTAAATACCATCGTGTTAGATGCGATACAGTTTGAGGCAAAAAAAGTAATGGAATCAGCATAGTGAAAAATGGAAAAAAGAAAAGTTTACAACGATTCAGGCATTGAAGTGAGGGAAGTTTATTCAGCACAGGACCTTCCCGGAAATTTAAATGAAACTCCGGGTAAATTTCCTTTTACTCGCGGTGTGCAGCCCGATATGTATAGGGGTCGCTTATGGACGATGCGCCAGTATGCAGGTTTTTCAACAGCCGAAGAAAGTAACAAGCGTTATCACTATTTGCTGAAACAAGGGGTGATGGGGCTTAGCGTTGCTTTTGATCTTCCCACACAGATCGGTTATGATAGCGATCATGTTCTTGCTGATGGAGAAGTTGGTAAAGTTGGTGTGGCCATAGACAGTTTGGAAGATATGGAAAAACTCTTCGCCGGAATAAAGCTTGAAGAAGTTTCAACCTCCATGACGATAAATGCCAGCGGATTTATTCTGCTTGCTTTATATGTTGCGCTTGCAAAAAAGCAGGGAGCTGATCTGAATAAAATTTCCGGTACTATACAGAATGATATTTTAAAGGAGTATGCTGCACGTGGAACTTACATTTATCCGCCTAAACCTTCAATGCGCATCATTACAGACATTTTTGAATGGTGCAGCAAGGTGGTTCCCAAGTGGAATACAATTTCGATTTCAGGATACCACATCCGCGAGGCCGGAAGTACTGCCGTGCAGGAGATCGCATTTACCTTAAGTAACGGTAAAGCTTATGTGCATGCGGCCAAAGAGAAAGGTATTGATATAAATATATTGGGGAAACGACTTTCTTTTTTCTTTAATTCCCATAACAATTTGTTCGAAGAAGTGGCAAAATTCCGTGCGGCGCGCCGGATGTGGGCGAAAATGATGAAGAGCCTTGGAGCTACGGATGACAAGGCTATGATGCTACGCTTTCATACACAAACCGGCGGAAGCACGCTTACGGCACAACAACCTCAGAATAATATTTCCCGCGTAACTGTGCAAACCCTTGCAGCAGTAATGGGAGGAACGCAATCATTGCATACTAACGGTTACGATGAAGCGCTGAGTCTGCCTACCGAGGAAGCGGCACGAATTGCTTTGCGAACACAACAGGTGGTTGCTTTTGAAAGCGGCGTTCCAGACACTGTGGATCCCCTGGCAGGAAGCTATTATGTTGAAACGCTTACGGACCAGGTGGAACGCGAAGCCTTCAAACTGGTTGAAAAAATCGATGCAATGGGCGGCAGTGTGGCAGCCATTGAAAGTGGCTTCATGCAGGATGAGATCGCAAGAAGCGCCTACGAATATCAAAGAAATATTGAAAGCGGGAAAAAGATCATCGTGGGTGTAAATAAATTCACCATAGAGGAAGATGCGGATACTCCGGTTTTTAAGATAGATGCAAGCATACAGGCTAACCAGGTCAATTCATTAAAAAAGTTGAAACAAGGTCGCAATCAGCAAAAAGTTGCTGAGTGCCTTCAAAAACTCTCAGGCTGTGCCCGCACGAACGAAAACCTTATGCCCTTTGTTCTTGACGCGGTTGAAAATTATTGCACGCTAGGTGAAATTGCAGACTGTTTGCGGGAAGTGTTCGGAGAGTATGGCAAATAGTGAGCGGTGATTTAAAAGTTGGGAGTATCAGGTCATCAAACTTAGTTAAAGCCATAATTAAGTACGGCAGGCAAAGCTTCAGAGAGGATGTATTTGTTCAGGAGCTCTTCGCAGTGTATGCTGTAACCAATGCCCTCACGAAAATGGTCAATGGCCTAGTTATGGTATCCGCACCACCCCTTTTGATCACTGGAATTCCCAATCAGTTCGCAAGATCGGTTGAATGAAGAAACATCTTTTTAAGATCCTCCTTTCCTCTTCGGTTGCCTTTCTTTATATCTGAGAATTGCAAAATCTTTCCTTTATTATATTTTCAAACGCAAAGTCATAAACTTCGGGTGTTAGTAACCGTAAGTCCAATCTGGCCTGTGGCTAGAAGATGGAAGTTATTAAATGTCAATTAGCTTTATTCAAAACACTCTGATACAAAACCACATCGCCCTGCTTTTTAGCATCCTGCGAATTATACCACGCGCCGGCCATTTTCAGAGACTTGTTCTTTCCTTTTTTATCCCAACTGATGTGTAGCAACATTTGCCTGGGATTGTGCTGATTGTCAGAATTTGACTCGGGCATTTCAACGAGGTAGAGGGAATCACTTCCTATTATCTCGTATTCCATCCTAAACCTGGCTTTCTTTGGATGATCGTTAACCTGGCTTTCAAAATCATAAGTTCCATCAGGATTTTGCATGCATATTATTCTGACCGGAATTCTTGATGACGCTCGGTTTTTGCCGGAGTAAATATCATTTGACGGCCTGTTTCCGGGAAATCGCCCATCATGTCTTAGTATTTGAGATGTTGAAGGTGGTGTGGGTATTGCAGGCGATGAAGAACTTTGTGCTATAATCACGGTTTCAGTATATACAACTTTAGATTCAACCGTTGCAGGCGTTCCCTTGTCATATGTATAGAATCCTTTCCATTCACCTACAAGTGACTGGCCTTTCAGTAAGTTAATCGGAATGAATAGCATAAGTACTAACCACAATCGTTGCATGGTAAAGGTTTTCCTAAATATATACTTTTAGGATGTAAATTGCAACAGCAGTTATCTTGGCTTCAATCTGTGCCCAACTTAACCTTTAACCTTCCCGATATTCATTGTTAATCGCTTTCAAATCAATCAGCATATTTCTTCCGGAAACCAATCATCGTTAAGGCTTTCCGGCATTTTCGCATGCTTTTTTGAGTGCCTCCAGCTCCCTAATAAATATGCTGATTGATTTGAAAATAAAAAAGCATCCGGAACTTAACATCGTAGGGAAAGCTGTTCGTGCACCCCCGGAGAAGCTGTTGCAAGTATGAAGAACTCCACCCCATTGTAAGCGTTTATCATTCGACTATTCTGGAAGATTTTTACTAACTTAACACTGTGGGGAAAGGGGTTCGTGCACCCCGGGGGAAGATGCCGTTAGT
>JAEZDA010000006.1 GCA_023433345.1 Bacteroidota bacterium
GTTTACAATTTACGATGTGTGGTGTGAGATGGAGCGCGTTTAAAAGAATTCAAGATGCATCACATTAGCGGCCTTTCACATTTTTGATCTTTAGCCTCAGAGTTTTGATCGAACTGACAATAATGGCCACAATTGAATTTACTTCAGCCATAGCCTTCCCAAGCTTTTCCAGGTTGAACATCTTAAGTTCTGTAGCAATATCAAGCCAGTAAAGGGTTTCATCCGCCTCTTCTTCCACGATTTTCAATTTGTTTATATAATCGGCGGTTGATTTTGCGCGGCAGGCTGCTCTGTAGTTTGCACCGATGGAAGTACCGCAACGGATCAATTGCTTACAAATAATACCGGCAGATAAATTCTGCGACCGTTCTTCTGTGAGCTTAATGATGTCGATGCCGATCTTTTTTGTTCGATGTTTTAGTTCTACTTTCATACCTCGAAAGAAACAAAAAGTTGAGATAACAAAAAGTTACAATCCGGGTAATATTTCAACATCGTACATCGTACACCGTACACCGTAAATCGTACACCGTACACCGTACCCCGTACACCGTACATCGTACATCGTACACCGTACATCGTACCCCGTACCCCGTACATCGTACGCCGTACCCCGTACATCGTACGCCGTACATCGTAAATAAAAAAGGGGCCGAAGCAGTGGATAGTTCCTAGTTCGTAGTTCTTGGTAAGCGTTCCCTATTTCGTGTTCTCAATCATTATTTTTATATCAATTTGATTTTACTGGTTAAAAAAATTCGCCCATGATTCGTAATCATGGGCGAAACATATTCAATTTTCAAATTATCACATCAGCACATTTTCAAATCACTTGAATCCTTTCTCCACATACTCCTGCGCTTCCTTTCCTTTTGCTTTAATGATCACATCAAATGCGCGCTGGAACATCGGGTCCACAAACTGGCGGTACTGCGATGGGATCTGGTTGCGGGCATCAAACATATCATCAATTCCTTTCTTCACATTTTCCATGTTGCTGAGTTTTGAAACGAAGGCGGCGTAGGTCATCATGCTTTTGAACTTGTCTTCAGTTAGCGGAGATTCGCGGAAAAACTTCGAGATCAAACTGAAATCTTCCTCGCTGCCTTTCTCAATGAGAATATTGCTTACCGCATCTCCCAATTCACCTTTCGCATCATTGCTGTATTTTTTTGCCAGTTCGTAAGCCTGTGACGGTTCTGCCTTTGCCAAACCTTTCAGGGCCGCACCTGAAACGGAATATGAGGAATCGCCAATATTCGCCTTATAGATATCCACATACTTTTTGTCACCATCTTTCACGAGGTAGTTAATTGCGGCAGCACGGGTTTTTGCATCGCGGTCTTTGCGTGCCATGCCTGCTATCGTTTCTAAAGCATTCGCATCATCTTTATACGGGGTATTCGCAATTTTTGTAAGCGTGTATCTTCTGATCCCGGCAAATTTATCCTGCAGGCCAAGTGCAATTTCGGGCATGGTATTCTTTGCAAAAAAATCGATCGCTTCTCTTCTTGCTAAATATGTTTTACCGTACTTCCATTGTTCCACAAAATTTGCTTCTGTTTTGTTGTCGGTTTTTTCCGCAAGCAAAATCCTGTCTGCATCAAAGTTGATTAGGGTCGGCCGCTTTGTATAATTGAAAACTAAAGTGTCGATGCGCGCATCGATCCAAACATTATGGCGCGTCTTTGCCTCACCGTTATGAACGTCAACTGCCACAGGAAGCAGGAAAAAGTCCCTCCCGGTTTGCGTTTGTTCAACTATCACCATGGCTTTACCGGCCGCATCATCATAATTGTAATTGATCTTCAGTTTGGGATGACCGGCATCGTAATACCATTGATTAAAAAACCAGTTCATGTCTTTTCCGGTTACTTCTTCAAAAGACAACCTCACCTGGTCAGCTTCTCCCGTTTTAAACTTGTTGGTGTTTAAAAAATGCGCCAGGGAGGCCCAGAACGCATCATCTCCAACATAGTTGCGCAGCATGTTCAGGATGCGACCGCCTTTGTTGTAGCTGACAGCATCAAACATATCTTCTTTATTGGAGTAATGATGACGAACCAGATGTTTCTTTTCCGATCCGCTCATCAGGTAGCCCTGCATATCCTGGTAGTGATGCGCATCAGCCACATCCTTTCCGAACTTGTATTCATTCCATAAGTATTCGCTGTAGTTCGCAAAACTCTCGTTCACCGTTAGCTGGCTCCAGCTTTCTGCTGTAACCAGGTCGCCAAACCAATGGTGGAACAACTCATGGGCGATCGTTTCTTCCCACACATTTCCATCAACAAGCTCGCGCCCGTTTTGATAAGCGCTTTCCTGGTGAAGGGTTGCAGTAGTATTTTCCATCGCGCCGCTCACATAATCACGACCCACTATCTGTGCATATTTATCCCATGGATACGGAACGCCTAATTTTTCTTCAAAGAATTTCATCATCTCCGGGGTGTTTCCAAAAATGCCGCGTGCATAAGGCTCGTATTCCTTTTCCACATAGTAGCTCACCTCCTTCCCCTTGTACATGTCCTTCACCACGCTATATTCACCAACACCCATGAAGAAAAGGTAGGGTGCATGCGGTTGATTCATCTTCCAGGTATCGGTGCGCGTGCCGTCAGTGTTTTTCTTTTGCGTGGTTAGAGAACCATTGCTCAGCGTAACATATTTCGCAGGCACGGTCATGCTGATCTCCTGTGTTGTTTTTTGATTGGGTTTATCTATGGTGATGAACCATACGCTGCTGGCTTCCGTTTCGCCCTGCGTCCAGATTTGTGTGGGCTTATTTTTCTCCTCTCCCTTAGGGTTGATGAAATACAAACCTTTTGCATCGGTGATCGCGGAGCTTCCTTCCACTTTCAGTTCATCAGGCTTGGCGATGTAGTCAAAATACAAGGTGTACTTTTCGTCTTTTGAATAAGTTTTATCGAGTTGAATGTTAAGCTGCATTCCATCGTACTTGTATTTGAGCGGCGTTTTCGCAGTTCCTTTTACCAATGCCACTTCCTTTATTTCCATTCCTTTAGCGTTAAGACGCAATGAATCCGTCGGGTAAAAATGTGGTTGAAGCGTGAGCCATTCCTTTCCATAGAGCCAGCTTTTTTCGTAATCAAAGCGGACATCCAGTTTTGTGTGCACGAGGTTGTTGATGCGCTCAGGCGTTTCCCTGTAGATGGTTTTCCAGCTTGTATCTTTTTGCTCGGTGGAAAATTGGGCCCGGGTAATAAAAGAGCCTGCCGTAAGGGCAAGCAACAGTAACAATTTCTTCATGTTCATTTTTTAGATGCTGTAAAAATAATGGGTTGATTGTTAAAGGAATGCTGATTTATTATGAAAGGGGAAAGAAAGCGGAATTTGGTAATTTGATGATTCGGTAATTTGGTAATTTGGAAATGTGCTGATTTGGAAATGTATTTTCATTCCCGATCGGCAAATCGATTATAGGTTAAAACGTACAATTGCAGTTGTATGCTCCCGGATATCCCGCTCCATCAATCGATAACGCAATAATTGTTGGCTCGTCAGTTCCTGTGTTTGTACTTAATGGCTCAGCCCATCCACCTTCCCAAACAATTTGTGCTGACCGTTCAACATTTGGATCAAAGCCCTATGAAATCACCGGGTTCCGATGCCAGTCATTGAAGGAAACCGTGCCACCGTTGGCGATAAATGCAGGTTCTGAATTGTCTGTATAAACATGTGGTTCATCTATCATATCCAATCTGGAATTACCATGGATATGAGAGTAGGTTCCATCATTCACAGAGTAAACAATTGTCCATTCATCTTCCAAATCCGAACTCCGTCCCACTGTTCCTGGAACAGCAATGCGAGGGCGGCCAATTATGTTTCCATTATGACTGTTGCTGTAAATAACATTTGAGGTGGGCGGGCCAATAGGAACCGGGTTTGCGGGAGCAACCGGTCCGGTGTACCAAAAATATGAGTAATTGTACTGGTCAACAAATACCTCCGTATTTAGCAGGTTGGTATATGTCACAAAAATATTCTCAAGCTTCTCGGTTGTATTGGAAGCAATAGCAACATCGGGTTTACATACATCAGTATACGGAAGATCTACGGTCATTTCGCTGATAAAATTACCATTTCCATCAGTGAATGCACTAAAGCCTGGAAACGGAAATTGGTGGTATGCAAAGCCCGCTAGTAGACTTATCATTTTACGGTCTAAATCATCCCAAACTATTACGAAATCGCCTAGCTCATTAATTCCTCGCTTCAGTTCGGAGTGACGAAAGACACGATGTAGTACCGGCGACATCGTCGCAAATGGAACCTCAAACCGCCCGTCATTTCGAACAGCGGGATAAAAATTCTTCGCTTCGCGCAGAATGACGCGCGCACCAATCGTACATCGTACCTCGTAAATCGTAAATCCAACCGTAGTTCGTAAATTCGCGTTATGTCATTTTTTCGAAAATTTGTTTGCATCCTGGTAGCGATGGTGAGCATTTCATTGACGTCTTTCGCTCAACAAAACCGCTTTATTTATCTGCAAACTGACAACAGGCAACCTTTCTATGTAAAGTTGAATAAACTGGTGTACAGTAGTTCCGCCACCGGATACCTCATAATTCCTAAACTCACCGACAATGCTTACGAACTGATAGTTGGCTTTCCGAAAAATGAATTCCCCGAACAACAACTCAGCGTAAAAGTTGAAGGCAAAGACGCCGGGTACATTTTGAAGAATTTTGGAGAAAAAGGATGGGGACTGTTCAACCTCCAAACGATGGCCGTGGTAATGGCAACAGGGAAACCGGCGGCCAACGGAGGAAACAAGGAAGAGTCAAATAATGATGAATTTTCAAGGGTGTTGGCGGGAGTGGTCAATTCGCCCGATATAGCCCGGAAACAAAAAAAGAAACAGCGCGATGAAAAGCCCGCTCCTCCACCGGTAGCAATTAAAGAAGAAATCAAAACTTCTTCGATAGTAAAAGTGCAGGACGAACGCACTACAACTGCACGAACGATGAAGTATGTTGATGGCACAGATACGATTTCGGTGGTAATCGAAATACCGGTTGCCACAGCAAATTTGGAAAAGAAGAAGGAGATTATTGACCAACCGGAGACAACTCCCCCGGTGAAAATTAAACCTGAAAATGAGAAAAAGGAGGAAGACCTGCAAGTGAAGAGCGCGCCACCCCGAAATGAGGAGCCCAAAACGCCGCCCACCAATTGTACAAAGCACGCCGGCGAGGATGATTTCCTGAAGCTGAGGAAGAAAATGGCTTCGCGCACGAATGATTTCGATATGATCGCCGATGCCGTGAAGTCGTACAGATCACGTTGCTACACCACGGAGCAGGTTCGCAACCTGGGAGCCCTTTTCCTGTCGAACCAGGGCAAGTACAGTTTTTTTGATGCTTCCTATGCATATGTTTCCGATCCGCAACAATTTATTTCCTTACGCGAAGCACTTACCGATCCTTATTTCCAACAGCGATTTGATGCGATGATTCGGAAGTAAGATGCAGATTTGGAGATTTGAAAATGTGCTGATTTGAAGATTTGAAAATGTGCAGATTCGAGATTATAACGAGTGACTTTTTTTTCTATTTCTTCTTGCGCTCCGGCGGAAATAGCCCGAAATTATTCTACCAAAAAGCCCATAACTATAAAGATTCACGTCTTAAATTCCATTAATGATGGTTTGTGATACGGAAGATCAGGCAGATCTTTTCAGGGAATAAGGTTAAATGATGAAACGATATTTTATAGAAGTGGCTTACAAGGGTAGAGGATACGCAGGCTTCCAGGTGCAGGAGAATGCGCATACCATTCAGGCTGAGGTAGAGCAGGCCCTGAAAACATACTTTCGAAAACCCTTTTCGCTAACAGGTTCATCCCGAACAGATTCCGGAGTGAATGCGCTGCAGAATTTCTTTCATTTCGACCAGGCGGAGATGCCTGTGGACCTTTATAATCCGGTGTATCACTTAAATGCGATTCTTCCCCCGGATGTAGTTGTAAAAGGGATCTATCCGGTAAAGGATGAGGCCCATTGCCGTTTTGATGCATTAACGCGGCTTTACCGTTACCGGATCTACCGTGTAAAAGATCCGTTCTTAACGGAGGCGGCATATTTCTTTCCTTATTCCCTCAACCTTGAAGCAATGCGGGAAGCTGCGCAATTAGTAATGGCCTACACGCATTTTGAAGCTTTTTCAAAAAAGAGTACGCAGGTGCATACTTACGAATGCCATGTTACTTCAAGTGAATGGTTGCGTGATGGTGAAGAAATTTGGTATGAGGTGGAATCGAACCGATTTCTGCGTGGAATGGTGCGCGGACTCGTGGGTACCATGCTGAAGGTGGGTACCGGGAAGCTCAGCCTTTCGGCATTTGAAACTCTCTTACGGGAACGCGTACACGCAACTGCGGAATTTTCTGTTCCGGGCCACGGCCTTTACCTGGTAAAGGTTTCGTATCCTTCTACGGGAGTTTTTAAATGACTTTAACAGGAAATGTTTAAAAAAGTTTTGGCAGGAAGGAAAAGCGCCTTATCTTTGCCGTCCGCTTTTGAAAAATCGCGGTCAGTTCTTAAAAATCTCCCCCAAAAAAGCCGAAAAAGTTTTACGAAAAAATAAAAAATATTTGGCCGGTAAATCAAAGCCTTCTACCTTTGCACTCCCGAAATAAAAAGGGTGCTTTTTCAAAGGAAAAAGGGAAAAAGAAGGTTGAAAAAACTTTCGAAATTTGAAAGAAAAATTTGGGTGATAATACAAAAGACTTTACTTTTGCACTCCCAATTCAAAAACGGGGTACGAAGGTAACTTCGAAAGATCTTTGAAAGTTTGGAAACAGCAGCGTTTGACACTTCGGTGTCAGACAAAAAAACAAGGTAATGTTAGCGCAAATATTAATTAGAATTTGACGTTAATTTTTCAATGAGAAATAACAGTCAGATCAAAACTCATTTACAATGGAGAGTTTGATCCTGGCTCAGGATGAACGCTAGCGGCAGGCTTAATACATGCAAGTCGAGGGGTAACATGGGTAGCAATACCTGATGACGACCGGCAAACGGGTGCGGAACACGTACGCAACCTTCCCAAAACTGGTGAATAGCCCTCCGAAAGGAGGATTAATACACCGTAACATAATGAAGTGGCATCACTTTATTATTATAGCTCCGGCGGTTTTGGATGGGCGTGCGCCTGATTAGGTAGTTGGCGGGGTAACGGCCCACCAAGCCTGCGATCAGTAACTGGTGTGAGAGC
>JAEZDA010000032.1 GCA_023433345.1 Bacteroidota bacterium
GTTTATTACTCCCAGTAGCCCTTGTTTTTGCACTTGGTGCATGTAATTCAAAAGAAGACGAATCTAAAAGAGATCTGTTATACATCAATGACAGTGCTGCCGTTAATACCGGTTCAGATACCGCGAAGATCGTTCAGCCTGATCCCGTAGTGGCGGCTCCGGCGCCGGTGCCCTCCTCCACTCCCAAGCCAACATACAAACCTGCCCCGAAGCCTGTGACGCAGAACCCTGCTCCGGTTGTGAGCACTCCGGCCCCTACGCCTGAGCCTACAACCACCGAAGCACCGACCACAGGTACCGAAACCACCAATAACGAAGCTCCGGCTCCCGCACCTGATAAAAAAGGAATTAGTAAGGGCGCGAAAGGTGCTATCATCGGCGGTGTAGCCGGTGCTGCCGCAGGTGCTGTAATTGGCAAGGATGCGAAAGGTGCAGTTATCGGCGGAGTTGTTGGCGCTGCAGGCGGATATATTATCGGAAGAAAACAAGATAAAAAAGATGGCCGTGTTGGCGGCTCAGATACAACCAAAAAGAATTAGAAGCTATTATAACAATTAGTAGAAACCGTCTTTAACCAGGACGGTTTTTTTATGCGACACATCCGCAATCCACAAAACGCAGCACGAATCTCTAAGATCAGGCTGTAAACAAAAGCAGAAATATCAGGAGCAGGTCGAAGATCAATGCAACTGTTTTCATATTATGGAGATAGGTACCAATGAAAAACGGCAGCACCGCAATCTTAATTGTTCAATCACCTGGATATTTTTACCGACAGGCCCATCGGACTCATCTTAACTACCCTGGCTTCAGTTGGAACACCATCGGCCTCACTTCTAAGTTTTGCGATAATGTTCCTGTCAGAAATCCCGGCGATCATACACGCTTTATCAAGGGAAGCGTGCATACCATATCCTTCGAGAATGGGCTCTAACATCGGGTATTCAGGAAGTTTGAGAAAACGCTTTACAAAATAGACTTCCTTGCCCTGTATGATTTTCTTGTAAGCTGTGTAAACTTGTTCCATAAGGTTAACATTAAAATTTTATTATTGACGCATTGCGCCGGTTAACCAGAGGATAGAGGAAATGGCATTATTATCTGCCGCGGGAAATTCCAGGAAAATGGAGTAATACAAAAAGGTTGATCAGAGGAGGTATGGAGTAGGTGGTGTAAGCGATGGTAAATATAAACCATCAGACGAAGTAATGCAAGCATTTTTGATGCCATTATTTTATTCCCGATCAAAGCGTTTGGTTTACAAAGCGTTATTATTTCTTTATTTTATTTTCTTTACGGTATTTGTTGAACAAATCCAGTTTAAAGCGAATATTACCATCGTCTCCAGGGCGACCTCTGAGTAAAATTGATGAGCCCTTTTTTGCGGTTTCGTCCAGGTTTTCCGGATTAAAATCTTTCCCTCTTTTTCTCAGATTGCTTAATGGCAGGCGAATCTGCAGGTCGGTATTGCCACGATTGCTGTAAACTCCGTCAACAAACATCGTGAGTACGCTGGATTGAATTTCCATTTGATTAATATGAATATCAGATCCTTCGATCTTCAATTGATTGGTTAGTTCTGCAAACTTTATATTTTCAAAATCGCGGTTTTTAAAAATGAATTGTTGAATTTTTTTCACCGGTTCGAAGCTTATTAGCTCACCTCCCGTTAAAGAGAATTTCACTGTTCCCCGGGCGCTGGATGGAATTACCGTGCCTGACTCCGCGACCTGGAGAGATGCATTGATATCCGCATCAAGTTGTCCCCTTATATTTTCGGATACTAATCCGTGTTGCCCAAAATTGTCAAAAGATTCAAAAACTCTTTTCACATCTACCGAGCGAAGGTTCGATTTTATTTCGGCCTTATGCACCCCGTTGCTGCCCTGAACCAGCTTACCGGCAAGCTGAACATGTCCGCCGGCATGGTTGAAACCCGCTTCATGAACCACGTAGTTATCCTGAAGCAGTGTGATACGGCTTTTAACATCCTGGCCAAGAAATTTCCTGAATTTCAAACGGGCTATAAAAAGATTCAGGTCCAGCTGACCTTCGTCCAGCACCCTGTCAATTTTTGAAGAAGTGCTTTTTATGCCCGACTCTTGCCGTCCGGTGGGCTTACGCTTCTTTTGCAACAGCACCATGTACGGTTGCAGGTCTAACTCTGGCGCGTTGATGTTCCAAAGAACCCTGGCCGCGTCTGGCTGAGAGTTCAAAAGAGTCAACAGACCCCGGGCCTCCGCATTCATCCGAACGGGCTTTCCAAAAACCTCTGCCTGAAGTGTGTCAAGAAAGAAGTCAGATTTTTCAAAGTGCATTGCCGCATGCACCTGTTTCATTTCAACACCCCGGGGAGTATAAAGCAAAACACCGCTATCAATGGCTACCTTCCCGCTAATGAGCGCAGGAGTAGAGAGGTCGTGCACTAACGGCCCCGAATAAACGAGATTAACTCCGGCCCTGCCCTTCTTCCACAGCAGTGATTCAGCGCCCATCACTTCGTTTAATTTATCAAGGGCAAATTCAGAAACTAACTCACACTCTAGAACAGGTTGGGCGAGATTGGTTATGCTGATAAATTTTGCGTTCACGGGTATACTATGCCAGCCTGCTTTAAAATTGGAAAGGTATATCCTTGAATTCGGGTCTTTGCGAGGAAGTCCTTTTGAAACCTCATTTGTAAAGAAACCGGAAAAAGCCGCTTCTTTAAAATCCATAAAGGGACTAACCATATCCGTTTTCCCGGTCGAAAAATTTACGATCACAAGCGGATCTCCACCCTTTAACGTGCCGCCCACGGATGCCTTTGCGGCAAATCGGCCATTGAGGCCTACGAGGGATAATGATCTCTGTATTTTCGGAGGAAAGATTGATTTCAGAAAATCATAATTCGCATTCGTTGTAGAAGCCGTTAAACTAAAACCCCGGCCGGGGGAACCGAACCCGAAATCGCCCGACAAAGTGAAAGGGTGACCGTCGATCTTTAATATGATGCCCCGGAAATGAAGTGCGCCGGCCTCCGGCTGGTATGTAAAAGGGAAATTTCCCCTCACGGTCTTTTTCTGAAGGTAGGCTCCTTTAACAGAATTAAAGGCCAGTCCGCCGATGAGGAGGTTCATTTCACATTTTGCTTTTACATGATCGCCGCTTTTCTTCAGCCTGACGAAAAAATCCTCTGCCACAATTGCATGAGATTTCCCTTTTATGCTATCGGTGAAACTCAGTGTTACATTTTGCAAATGCACCTGCTTCAGCAAATTTTTCATTGCCGATCTGCTATCATTTTTTGAAGGCTTCTTATCTCCAAGCAAATACGAGTTCGTGTACCCGTTGCTGTTAGTGAATAAATTCAATTCAGCATTTTGTATCCTCACTCCATTAACCGCGCCCTTCTTCTTTATAAGTCCCGCCAAGCTTAGGCTACAATATACTTCACGGCCCCGGAACGTATATTTCTTATGCTGAGCGAAAAGGCTGTCTGATATTTTTACGTCTGAAAGCAACACCGAGATATTTGGAAATGTTCTGAAAAAAGTCAACTCGCTGTTTCCCACATGAACATTTCCCCTGATCTTCTCAGAAAGCTGCCGGGTGACATTGCGAATGATCGAATCTTTGTTGATGGTGACGTATAAAACAAGAACGAGGTAAAGAAGGGTTAACCCGCCGATTCCCCACGCCAAACCTTTTAAAAGGTATTTGATATCTGTTTTCAACTAAGAGCGTGAATCAAAGGGCATACCAATAGATTTTCATGCGGTTCCAAAGCCGCCTGTCACTGTAAATTAATTTAAATCATGTAAAACTCGATGATCATACATCTTTCCCACATCCGAACCACAGCGGATTCAACATAAATTTGCAATGAAAACAATCATTCATGAAAATTCAGTTCTGGAGCATTGGTAAAAACCACGAAACCTATGTAAAAGAGGGCGTCGAAGATTTTACAAAGCGTATATCAAAATACTTTCCGGTGCAGTGGAATATCATCCCAGTGCCTAAAAACGCCGGTATGATGAGTGAAATGGAGCTAAAGAAAAAGGAAGGAGAAATGATACTTGATTTCTTACATAAAGACGATCACCTCGTGTTGTTAGATGAAAAAGGAAAAATGCTTACCAGCCCGGGCCTTGCGGATCTAATTCAAAAGAAAGCAAATGATTCTAAAAAAAACCTGGTGTTCCTGATCGGCGGTGCTTATGGGGTTGATGAAAGTGTCCGTTTACGCGCAAACTTTACATGGAGTTTATCGCAGCTTGTTTTCCCGCACCAGCTTGTTCGACTGATTTTAAGCGAGCAGGTATACCGTGCATGCTCCATTTTGAAGAATGAAAAGTACCACCATGCTTAACGGTTAGTTACTTCACTCTCGACCAAACCTGCGTGCTCTCTGTGGATGCAGCATTCTTACCGGTCAGCCGTATTTCATTATTGTTAACCACGGTGATCACTGCGGTTTGATAACTTAATGCGCCTCCGCTGCATGTCATCAAAAGGTTATTCAGGGTGAAGCCGCCCGCTTTATCAGAGGCTATATCTTTCCACTTAATGTCATTTTCGCGGTAACACTGGGAATTATTTGCAAGGAGTGTGATCTTTCCTTCAGAAACGAATGGTGCAACCGTAACTATAGTTCCGACAAGCGTATTTTCAGGAAGATTGGAAGTGAGTTTCCATTGACCATTGAGCGTAAATACAGAACCCGTACTGTTTGATGCATTCTTCAATGTGTCGCAACCGGAGAAGATGGTGAGAACACAAACTAAAGCCAGTAGTATTTTCATAAAGAATATTTCGAAAAAAATTTCAAAAAACGTACCAAGCAGCGAATTCTGTAGTTTTACCAAAAAGCGCAATGGATTATTCAGCGTATCCGGTTACTATACTTCTGATTGCAATAAATATTCTTTTTTCTCTCGGAGGCTTTTCCAACTCAGGCTTTATGGATCGAATGATACTATGGCCTTATGCCATCAAAAGGAAAAATCAATACTACCGGATGATCACTTCAGGCTTCCTGCATGCTGACTACATACATTTATTCTTCAACATGTTTACATTGTTCTTTTTCGGGAGAAATGTGGAGATGATCTTTTCTGTTTACGGACTCGGAGGAAAGTTCGCCTATCTGCTGTTATACATAACAGCATTGATCGCATCTGACCTTCCCACCCATCTTAAGGAAAAGGATAACTATCATTACAGGGCTCTCGGAGCGTCGGGAGCGGTGAGCGCCGTTGTTTTTTCTGCTATTGTGTTTGATCCGTGGAGTGCTATCTATCTTTTCGGAGCTATAAAAATATCAGCATTGATATATGCAGTGTTATTTATTTGGTACTGCATCTACATGGGAAAACAAAACCGGGATAATGTAAATCATGATGCACACCTTTGGGGCGCAATTTACGGGCTTGCTTTCACTGTTATCCTGATCGCGGTGATGCGACCCGAAATGTTTCCCGCAATCATAGAGCAGTTGAAAAATCCTTCTTTATTTGGGCACTAAGGTGATTCGCAGAGTTTCTTCCGTGGGCGCACAAACGCGGAATCGGTCATCGATTCTCATACCGACTACCCACACTATCCGCTTGTCCGATTCCAAAACCCATACCTTCTCTTTTTCAAAAAGGGAGAGTTTTTTGTCGATAAAGAAACGAGATAATTTTTTCTTATGCTTCATCCCAAGCGGGTAAAAGTAATCGCCGGTTTTCCATCTTCTCAGAATAAGAGGGTATCCGACCATCTTACTGCTCACGATCGCCACGTTTGCATCATCGCTTATTTCAGAACCGTCGCCGGTCAGCAAATTGAGTGTGCCTTCCGCAAAATTGATCGTTGTGGTTCCTTTTTCTATCAGAATGATCGATTGATCATCTTGTTTGGAAGTAGAAATGATCAACCAATTCCTGTTACGAAGCACCCTGTGAGAGTCGGATTGAATATACCTGCCTGACTCGGCATACAGCAATTTCTCTGCATCATGAATTGCAGCAGTGGTAAAACCCAGCGGACCTAAAATTTCATGCAAAAGCGATTTTGCGAAGCCGGAGCCCAGTACCGCCGCCACAGGGACTTTTGTTTCTCCATTTTCTTCAACAACCAACTTTTTGAGTTTAGAAGAGATCGTATTCCTATATATAACTGAAATTTCGCCGAACCTGAAGATATTTTCGCGAAGATTATGGCGAAACTGCGGATATGCCTTTTCCAGGGCAGGAAAAATTTCCATTCTCACAACATTGCGTGTATACTTATCCGTTAAGTTACTGCTGTCTTCCCTGTAATGAAGCCCTTTGAGCCTGGCGTACTCGAGGATATCCTCCTTTGTTGCAAACAGAAGGGGGCGGCATATTTTCTTTCTCACCATCGGTATTCCCCGTAATCCGTCAATGCCCGTGCCTTTCAGGAAGTTCATTAACATTGTTTCAGCATTGTCATCTGCATGATGCGCTGTTAGAACCTTATCAAAACCTTCAGCATTTGCAATTGTTTCAAAGTACCGGTAGCGGAGATCCCTTGCAGCAACCTGAATTGAAATTTTTTTTTCGCCGGCGAAGGAAGTTGCATCAAGCAATTCCGAATAAAAAGGAACCTTAAGTTGGGTGGAGAGATCTCTAACAAGTTCCTGGTCACCCTCGCTTTCCTCTCCTCTTAAATTAAAATTTACATGGGCGATCGCAAAATCACAGGATGATTGCTTACACAAGTGAGCCAGAACCACGGAATCCACGCCACCACTAACGGCAATGAGTAAACGATCTTTTTTGGAGAAAAGCCGGTTTGAGGAAATAAACTGTTGAAATCTTTTTTCTAACTCCATGATCTAATCTAAGAATTCATCGTAGGCCATCTGAAGTTCGCTTAATGCATGGCGGTCGCCAGCCTTCCTGCAGGCTTCAATCCCCTTCTCAAAAGTTTGCATTGCCAATCCCTTCTCATTAAGGTGAACATATAACATGGCAAGATGATAATAACTCCCGGTATACATCGGATCCCGGCTAAGAACACGTTCAAAAAGATCCCGGGCCTTTGCAGGTTGACCGATCTTAAGGTATTCCAGCGCAAGAGCATGTTGCAAAAATGAATCGTTTTCATCTGCACCCAGCAACTCAAGCAACTTATCTATCCGATCCATTTCTCATTTGGTTAAAAGCTGATTTCAAATATCTTTGCAACGCTTATATTTGCAAATAGTTGCATAAACAACTTAATCTCAAAAAACACTGCACATGAAGATATTGGTATGTATCAGTAAAACGCCGGACACAACGGCAAAAATAGCCTTCGACAATAACAATACGAAATTTGCGACAGATGGAGTACAGTGGATTATTAATCCTTACGACGAATGGTATGCTCTCGTTCGTGCAGTTGAACTGAAAGAAGCCGACCCTTCAACAGTTTTGCACCTGGTAAATGTAGGTCTTGCAGAAAGTGACCCTGTAATTCGAAAAGCGCTTGCACTTGGCGGTGATGAAGCTATAAGAGTGAATGCTGAAACTACTGAACCTATGCAGGTAGCAAGCCAAATCGCTGCTGTAGCCCGCGACGGAGCTTACGACCTCATCCTCACCGGTAAAGAAACGATTGATTATAACAATTCTTCAATTGGTGGAATGGTTGCTGAAATGCTTGATCTTCCGTTCATTTCGCATGCAATCAAGCTTGATTTAAATGGAAGCCAGGTAAAAGTCATTCGTGAAATTGAGGGAGGTGAAGAAACCAATGAAGCCTCCCTTCCATTGGTGGTGAGTTGTCAGAAAGGGATGGCCGAGCAAAGGATCCCGAACATGAAAGGAATTATGGGAGCCCGCACAAAACCTTTAAAGGTTGTTGAACCTGTGCCAACAGAACAATATACAAGCGTTGCATCCTTTGAAATGCCGCCGGCAAAAGCAGGTGTGAAACTCGTTCCTGCAGACAATCCCGAAGAATTGATCAGATTACTTCATGAGGAAGCGAGAGTTATTTAGTAAATACTTCCCTTAAAAATTCAAATAAATAAACATGATATTAATTTATATAGACCAGGCAGACGGGCTCATAAAGAAATCATCTTATGAGGCCGCATCTTATGGTGCCACGCTTGCCAAACAAATGAACACCACGGCTGAAGCACTTGTTTTCGGAAAGACCTCCGAAGATCTTGCCTCATTGGGAGAATATGGTATTTCAAAGGTTCACACGGTGGCCGACCCTTCTCTTGATGTGTTGGATGCGCAGGTATACGCAAAGATTATTGCCTCCTGCGTGGAAAAAACCGGTGCCGAGGTAGTAATCTTTTCCAACAACACAACAGCAAAAGCAGTTGCACCACGTTTAAGCGTTCGTTTAAAAGCCGGACTTGTAATGGGGGCGGTGGCATTACCGGATCTTTCCGGCGGCTTTTCAGTTAAAAAGACTGTGTTCAGCGGAAAAGCTTTTGCCCACATAAAAATTGAAACGCCGGTTAAGATCGTAGCGGTCAACCCTAATTCCTTCGCAATTTCCAAAACCGGCGGCAGTGCAACTGTTGCTGCATTAGATGTTGCTATCGATGAAAGGAAGATAAAAGTTACTGATGTAAACAAAGTAGTGGGTGAAATTCCCCTCAGCGAGGCCAACATAGTAGTAAGCGGAGGTCGCGGACTTAAAGGTCCGGAGAACTGGCATTTTGTTACTGAGCTTGCAGATTTACTTGGCGCTGCTACTGCCTGCAGCAGGCCTGTTGCAGACATTCATTGGCGGCCTCATCATGAGCATGTGGGTCAAACAGGGCTTGCCATCGCCCCTAATTTGTACATAGCTATTGGAATCTCCGGCGCAATACAACATCTGGCGGGCGTAAACAGAAGTAAAACGATCGTTGTTATTAATAAAGATCCCGAAGCCCCTTTCTTCAAGGCCGCAGATTATGGAATAGTTGGCGATATTTTTGAAGTAATGCCAAAGCTTATCGATGCAGTTAAAAAAGTAAAGGGTGTTGCTTAGTATAAACATGCTAAAAAGCCTTTCACCTGATACCGAAAGGCTTTATTTTTACATTTGTAATTTTTAATTCTATTTTACGGCGGAATGAAAAAAATTGAACTGGAAATTGTGGCACTTTCGCACAGCATCACTCAAACACATTCTTACGCGGTAGTGTTGGGAGAGATCAATGGAATCCGCCGTTTGCCAATTGTTATTGGTGGCTTTGAGGCGCAGGCCATTGCTGTTGCACTGGAGCGAATGAATACCAGCAGGCCGCTTACTCACGACCTGATGAAGAATTTCATGATGGCATTTAACGTTGACCTTCATGAAATAGTGATCAACGATCTCCAGGAAGGAATTTTTTATTCAAAACTCGTTTGCAGTTCCGCAAATGATACGGTTGAAATTGATTCACGCACCTCGGATGCTCTTGCCCTTGCAGTTCGATTTGGTTGCCCCATTTACACCTATGAAAATATTCTGGCAGAGGCCGGGGTTGTAACAGAAGACGAGGGCAAGAAAGTTCGCTCTGAAGGTGATATCGAAGAAACCACACCTGGTGACGAGAACCTCGCCTCGATGACAGAAGATGAACTAAACACCATGCTTTCAGAGGTTCTTGAACACGAAGACTACATGAAAGCGATCGCCATTCGTGATGAGTTAAAACGCCGGGGGAAGAAAAAGTAAGGCCCCTCCCTCTTTTTATGATAACCTTTCCAGCGGCAAAAATAAATATCGGTTTGCAGGTTCTTGGAAAGCGTGAAGACGGTTTTCACGATCTGAATACGATCTTCTATCCCATCCCGTTTTTTGATGCGCTCGAAGTGATCAACGACGATTCTTCAGAGGATATCCTGCTTACTCAAACAGGCTTCAAACTTGATACTACAGAAAGCACAAATCTCGTTGCAAAAGCGTATTATTTGCTTAAAGAGAAACATCCTGAAATTAAAGGAGCGCATGTTCATCTGCATAAATCGATTCCGGCGGGTGCAGGCCTTGGAGGAGGATCTTCTGACGCCGCTTCAATGCTGAAACTTCTCAATGATTGCTTTGCATTAAATTTAACCAAGGAGCAATTAAGCGTATACGCGTTGACGTTAGGTAGCGATTGCCCTTTTTTTATCTATGGGAAACCCTCGCTGGCCCAGGGTCGTGGTGAAAAGCTTACTGAAATCAACCTTGATTTAACACCTTATGATATTTTGATCGTTAACCCGGGAATACACATCAGTACAGCATGGGCCTTCTCTCAACTTCAAAAGTTCAGCAAGCCGGCTCTCCTTGAGCAACACGTACTGCAACCCGTTTCTGAATGGAAACAAAGTATAGTTAATGATTTTGAAATGCCTGTCGGGCAAGCTCATCCGGAAATTAGGGAGACCATAGATCTTCTATACAATGCAGGAGCGATGTATGCCTCCCTTACCGGCACAGGCAGCACTGTGTATGGAATATTTAAAAAGGACGAAAAGCCTCCGATTAATTTGCCAACCACTTACTTTATCAGGTGGTGTTGATGTTGTATCTTCGTTCCATCAACACGTTTTTTACGATAATGTTTCTTAGGGCAAATCTTGACCTGCTCAATCATCGAGGATGACCTTCCTTTTTTCCCGGCTACGGGACAATTCTCTAATTCATTCATCCGAAAAAATAATTTTTTATGTCAGTTTCAGGCACTTCGATCCGCAACTCCGAATATTTTATTGAACTGGAAGAACAATTCGGCGCACATAATTATCATCCCCTTCCTGTTGTTTTAGAAAAAGGTGAAGGAATTTATTGCTATGATGTTGAGGGGAAGAAATACTTCGACTTCCTCAGCGGCTATTCTGCAGTGAACCAGGGTCATTGTCATCCGGTAATTCTTCAGGCCCTGGTGCAACAGGCCGGTAAACTCACGTTAACTTCCCGCGCATTTCATAATAATCTGTTGGGAGAATATGAGAAGTTCATCACCTCATTATTCGGCTATAACAAGGTGCTTCCGATGAACACCGGCGTGGAAGCGGTTGAAACTGCGCTTAAGCTTTCCCGTAAGTGGGGCTATGAAAAGAAAGGAATTGAACAGGGCAAGGCTAAGATCATTGTTTGCGCAAACAATTTTCATGGCAGAACCCTCGGTGTGATAAGCTTCAGCACTGATCCGACAGCTACAACAAATTATCAACCTTTCCTTCCCGGGTTTGAGGTGATACCCTACAATGATATTCGGGCTTTGGAAAATTCCTTAAAAGATAAAAACGTATGCGCCTTTCTTTTTGAGCCTATCCAGGGAGAGGCTGGTGTGGTTGTTCCTGATGAAGGATATTATAAAAGCATTCGTGAATTATGCAACAAGCATAATGTGTTGATGGTTGCTGATGAAATTCAAACAGGCTTGTGCCGCACGGGCAAAATGCTGGCGTGCGATCATGAGTCCGTCAGACCTGATATTGTTATCCTCGGCAAAGCCTTGAGCGGCGGAATGCTTCCTGTGAGTGCCGTGCTGGCTGATGATGACATCATGCTTACCATCAGGCCGGGAGAGCATGGCAGCACTTATGGTGGAAATCCGCTCGCATGCAGTGTGGCAATCGCCTCTCTGAAGGTGCTGAAAGACGAGAATATGGCTTCCAATGCAGAAGAGATGGGAAATTATCTCAGGGAACGATTGACTGCAATAAAGTCTCCATTAATAAAAATCGTAAGAGGCAAAGGATTGTTGAATGCAATAGTAATTGAACACAAAAATCCTGAGGCAGCCTGGCACCTTTGCTTAGAACTAATGAAGAACGGGCTTTTAGCAAAACCGACCCAGGGAGACCGAATCAGGTTTGCCCCACCACTTACTATTACCAGAAATGAAATTGATGAAGCGGTTAATATCATTGAAAAAAGCATCATTGCATTTGTTTAGATGATAAAGGCAGGTAACGATATTTCTATCGTTTCCCATATGGAAACTTTTTCATCTGCGTTAACTGATGCACTTACCATTTCGCTGGCAATGGCCTCCGGATTATGGTTCGCCGGCTTTGAAACGAAGGTTATAGCAACCGCATGTTTTATCATTTCCACGGTAGTGGCTCTTGTGATGGGCGCTGGAAGCTTTTTTTCACGACGTGATCAATTGCACGACACCCCGGAAAATGCTTTGAAGGAATGGAAACGAACCCGTGAACTCCTCATGAATCTTGAGCTAAGCCCGGCCCAGATCGAACTGGCAGAAAAGGAGTGGCTGCGCGAACAATCGCAACGCCCCCTAGCTAAACCGAAACCCGCACCGGTGAGTCATATCGCCATTGTTGCGCTTGCTTTTCTTATCGGCGGATTTCTGCCTGCTGTTTGCTTTTCCTTAAGTGAGGAAAGCGGGGAAGGATTTCGTGTATCCCTTGTAGTTAGTGGAATTGCTTTTTTAGCATTCGGGTTCATCCGTGATAAAGCTAACGGGCTGAACCCCATCTGGGGTTCACTTCGGGCGCTCCTGATAGGTGCATTAGCAGTTGCCATGTCGGTCGCATTGGCACAGATTCTTACGAAGTTGTGATTATTCAAGTTATGATTTTCACTCCTTTGCCGACCGGGCCCGCTATGCTTTCCTCACCATTAGCATAAATAATTCGGTTCCCATCCGGGGTTGAATGGAATTGTAGCAGGGTTCGAGTATGCGTATTTCAAAAAGAGGTGAAAAAAGTTTTCTGTATTCCTGTTCGCTACCTCCAAATGGCGGACCTCCATCAAACTCACGGTTGAACAAAACTCCCATCAGCTTACCTCCCGGTTTGAGCAGAGCGTGCATCTTTTTAACGTATTCATTTCGAAGGGAGGGTTCAAGAGCGCAAAAAAAGGTTTGTTCAATAACCAGATCGAACTCACCTTCCAAATCAAAAAAATTGCCGTTCACAAGATTAACACTCTCATCAATTTTTGTGCGAAGTGCTGAAAGTGCAGTATCAGACAGATCGATCACGGTAATTATTTTAAAGCCAAGTTTCACAAGTTCGGAAACCTCGTGACCGTATCCACAGCCGGGAATCAGAATTTCGATACTCTTATCGTGGATCTGCCTGCAGTACTCGATCAGCGCTGGAGCGGCGTATCCTATATCCCACCCGGTTTCATTTGAAAGGTATCTTTGCTCCCAATAATTTTTATTCATATCATGCGGTATTCACATTGTGTTTGTTGTTTTCTGACATTGTGTTGATCGTCCAGTTTATGAGACGTTCAAACTCGTGCTGCCTCACAGTACAATCCGGCATCCTGCATATCCGGCAGGAAAATTCCATGCATGCATCAGAGTGCACGAACAGTTCCATAGACTGCCCATAATTTTTTCTAACCAGTTCCGATAACTCATCAACCACCCTGTGGGCTTCAACAACATTGTAATACCAGGGAACGGTCATGTGGCAATCCAGGTGAAGAGTTGCTCCATATTTAATTACACGCAGGTTGTGAAGATCGATCCAGTCAGGCTTGCGGCTTTCCTGGAATTTTTCTGCCATGTTATTAAGAAGCCTTTCATCGGCTTCATCCATAATTCCGGCAACAGATGTTCTGATGATCCTGTATCCTGTCACCAGAATGATCACAGCAAAAATTACTGCAACCACACTATCGATCCACAATAAGCCTGTAAGATATATAAGTAAAAGTCCGGCCAGAATGCCAAGTGTCGTATATACGTCGGTCACCAGGTGTTTACCGCTGGCAATAAGCGCGAGCGAATCATTTTTTTTTCCCACCTTGATGCAGATCCTTCCGGCTATAAAGTTGATGATCGCGGAAATGCCTAACAGAATCAGGCCCGAATCAACCCTTGTGACCGCAGGAGGATCATACAAACCTTTTACTGCCGTGAAAATGATAAATATGCCTGCAATGAATATGAGTGTTCCCTCAATTGCTGCTGAAATGAATTCAACCTTGCCATGACCGTATGGATGTTCGAAATCGCGCGGTCTGGAAGAAACCCAGAGACTAAATACACCGAATAAGCCTGCAGCAACATTTACGATACTTTCTAATGCGTCAGTTAATACAGCAACAGAATTTGTGATATACCAGGCCCAGATCTTTACGGTGAACAATATCACAGAAATGAAAGCAACTATTTTCTGAATGCGAAGATTTTGTAACGAAGCCTGTGCCGGCACTGAATGAAAATTTAAGAGGCCTAAAGATAACAGTTAAACGGGCTGCCAAAAATAACTCAGGTAACGATCTTTTACCCTGTAACCCTTATTTTTGTGGCCTCAAAAAACCAGCTTATGCAGTTTCAACTCTCAGAAGAACATTTAATGATACAACAGGCGGCGCGCGATTTCGCTCAAAATGAGTGCCTTCCGGGCGTAATAGAGCGCGATGAAAATCAAAAGTTTCCAAGAGAGCAAATATTAAAACTTGCCGAGCTTGGTTTTATGGGAATGATGGTAAAGCCTGAATACGGAGGAAGCGGTATGGATACCATCAGTTATGTATTGGCAATGGAGGAGATCAGTAAAGTAGATGCAAGCGTGAGTGTGTGCGTGAGCGTGAACAACAGCCTTGTTTGTTATGGCCTCCAGGAATACGGAACCGAAGAGCAAAAGGTAAAATACCTTACACCCTTAGCCCAGGGAAGAAAAGACAATGATCTGTACATAGGTGCATTTTTGTTAAGCGAACCGGAAGCTGGTAGTGATGCTACATCACAAAGAACAACTGCTGAAGATAAAGGTGATCATTATTTATTGAATGGCACAAAGAATTGGATCACCAACGGCAACAGTGCAAGTGTTTACCTCGTGATCGCCCAAACTGATCCTGCAAAGGGCAGCCGCGGTATCAACGCATTTATTGTAGAGAAAAACTGGCCCGGGGTTGTTGTAGGCGCAAAAGAAAATAAGCTTGGTATCAGGGGAAGTGATACGCATACTATTCTTTTCAATGATGTGAAGGTTCCAAAAGAAAATCGAATAGGCGAAGACGGATTTGGTTTCAAGTTTGCGATGAAAACCCTTGCCGGCGGCAGGATAGGTATTGCCTCACAAGCACTGGGAATTGCCAGCGGTGCATACGAGTTGGCAAAAGCCTATAGCAAGGAGCGCAAAGCTTTTGGAACGGAGATCATGAATCACCAGATCATTCAGTTCAAACTGGCAGATATGGCAACTAAAATTGAGGCTGCAAGGTTATTGTGCCTTAAGGCTGCTTGGGAGAAAGATCAGCATCTCGATTATACGCTCAGCAGTTCAATGGCGAAAGTTTTCAGCAGTGAAACTGCAATGTGGACGGCCACTGAAGCTGTACAAATTCACGGCGGCTATGGTTTCGTAAAAGAATACCATGTTGAGCGGCTAATGCGCGATGCAAAGATCACACAGATCTATGAAGGCACAAGTGAAGTGCAGAGAATTGTTATCAGCAGAACGATTCTGAAATAGAAAATTTATTGAAGGCGGATTGCTGAAAGACAATGGCCTCAGGCGATCCGGGGACAAGCTACAAGGCAATGAATCAGCTGCTAAGCACTTGCTGCCTTTATCCCGTAGCTTGTTGCTAATTATTTTCGCACCGATTATATTCATTAATGATCCGCTGCATCACCTCCACCCTGTCGCGCGCTGATATTTGGGCATAGAAATAACCTTTCTCTTTGTTGCGGATCTTTTCAGCAAGCGATTTGCAATCGCTTACAACCTCGCTCATCTTTTCATCAAAGTTGGGCACAAGCCGCCGGCCCGAAATATCCCATAGAGTTTCCTGCATTTTCTGCCCTGGCACCTCAAGGTAATAAGTGTACTTATCCTCTCTCCGGGTATATGTATCTCCACGATAGTTCCGCTCGGTACGTCTTTCCTGTTCGAAGTATTCATAGAGTTTTAACCTTGAATCAGCCCGGGAGATCGGCTTTAAGAAAACAAGCCTTGCACCTCCATCGCTTATTCGGCCGGGAACATAATCCACCCCGCGTATTTCCATCCGCTGTATATCGGTAAGGGGTACACGAAGTTTTTCCTTTGAGTCCGTGGTTTGAATGGTAACAGCAGACTGAGCGCCTCCAAAAGACCGGAAGGATACATCGCCCAAAAGCTCGGTGCCATCTTTTTTCAGAATCGCACCATTTACTTTCTTAAGGTCGTTAGCCGTGTTGAAGTATGTAGATGAGCAGGATGAGGCAAACAAGGAAAAGGTGATAAGTGCCAATACTATTCTTAACATCAGTTTTATTTTGTATGCAATTTCGAAAATTCCGCATGAACATTGCAGGTTTTAAATTTACTTTCACATTATGTTCAACATCGAAAATTATAAAAGCCTGGTAAAAGAGTTTGAAGAACGTGTGACCCTCGTGGCCGTAAGCAAATTTAAGAGCGAGGCAGACATAATGAGGGCTTACAACGAAGGTCAGCGTGATTTCGGCGAAAATTATGTTCAGGAACTATTGGTGAAATATGAGGCGCTCCCAAAGGATATCCGGTGGCATTTCATCGGCCACCTCCAAAGCAATAAGGTAAAATATATAGCTCCTTTCATTCATCTCTTACATGGCGTAGATTCCATCAAATTGCTGAGAGAACTGAACAAGCAAGGAAAGAAACTGGAGCGAAAAATTTCATGCCTACTCCAGGTTCATATTGCGGCCGAGGAAACAAAATTTGGCTTTGATGAAAAAGAACTCGCCGAAGTAGATGTTGCAGACTATGATCACGTGAACATTTGCGGGCTAATGGGCATGGCTACTTTCTCGGAAGAAGAGCAGGTGTTAAGAAACGAATTCGGATCATTAAAAGTTATTTACGATAAGATGAAAACTAAATTTCATTCTTTCGAAATACTCAGCATGGGCATGAGCAACGACTTTAAAGTGGCAATTGAAGAAGGAAGCACTATGGTGAGAATCGGAAGCCTGATCTTTGGGAACCGTTAGCATTGGCGTGTATACTTTAGGTTTGAGTTTGGTTATGGGATTTGGGATATGAAATATTTGAATTTTTACTTTTTAATTTTTAATTGCTCCGATTTGCCGCTTTGTTAAAATTTTCATCTACTTATTCCATTTTGGCGATCAGAACTCTTATAAACCTCTAAAGAACTAACTTTATGCACACAACAAGTGGAACCATGACGAGTTTTGAAGCGGAAAAAAACCGGAAGGCCTTTTTTTATACAGCATCCATTTGTGCACTCTTGCTTCTGTTGTTTTTTTTCATTCGTTGGAAGAATGAGCCCCCAACCGTTCCCGTTATTGAAGATCTTATCGAAATAAACCTCGGCAATGATGCGGATGGATGGGGCGAGGAACAGCCTTTGGTGAAGGGCCAGCGGGGGCCCTCGCCGGAAACTGAAGTTGGCCGTAAGCAGGCAGCAACAAAAAGTATAGCTGCTGAAAAAGTTATTCCTGACGACTTTGCTGATGAGGACGCGGCCCCGGTTACAAAGCCTGAAAAGCCGTCTAAATCGAAAGTTGAAAGCAATGTAAACTCGCCAAAAGTAACCACTCCTGCAAAACCAAAGGTGACCTACCAGGGTCCCGGAGATGGAAAGGGAAATAATCCCAATGAGGATAATGGCTATCGCTACCAGGGCAACACTCCGGGCGCGAAAGGAGATGCCGGTTCGCCCGAAGGTGATAAAGATTCCTATGGTACAACGCCAGGGGGAAAGTTGGGCGGCCCGAAGATCATTCGTGGAAACAGGAAGATCATTCGCTATTATTCTTTTGCCGGTGACCTTCCAAAAGCAACGATCTATGCCATCATAAAAGTTTCGCCCGATGGCCGTGGCAGGTTTATTGGCTTCGATGTAGGTTCAACAAGCAGAAACCAGTCCTATGCATCCGCAATTTCTTCTTATCTCCAGAATATTCAATTCGACAAAGCCTCTACTGAATCAAATGTGACGGTTCAATTCAATTTTAACGTGAATTGATCGGAGATTTCCATCATTAATTATCGGCATGCATGTTGAAATATCAGTACTGAATACATTCGTTTTCTAAAAACCGATCGATTGACATACCAGGAGTCCATATCATTTCTATATGCACAACTTCCGATGTTCAGCCGCATAGGCGCCGCAGCTTATAAAAAAGACATTGTAAATACAGTAGAACTTTGTAAACTTCTTGGAAACCCCCAGGAAAAGCTGAAGTGCATTCATGTGGCAGGAACTAACGGCAAAGGAAGCACCGCCCATATGCTGGCTTCAATTTTACATGATGCGGGATACAAAACAGGGCTTTATACCTCGCCACATATTAAAGATTTCGGCGAAAGGATACGAATCAACGGGCAGATGATCGAAGAAGAGTTCGTAACCAGTTTCGTTGAGAAGCTTCGGCCTGCAATCGACTGCATTAAACCATCATTTTTCGAACTTACCGTGGCCCTGGCTCTTGACTATTTCGCGGAAAAGCAGGTAGGCGTTGCCGTTATTGAAACGGGCCTCGGGGGAAAACTTGACAGCACCAATATAATAACTCCCGTTCTTTCGGTCATCACCAATATCGGGCTTGACCACACAGACCTGCTGGGTAGCACCTTGGCCGAGATCGCATCAGAAAAAGCCGGCATCATAAAGAAAGGGATCCCTGTAGTTATTGGTGAAGTAAATGATGAAACACTTCCGGTGTTCATTAAGAAAGCCGGAGAAATGAACGCAGAACTGGTACTGGCAACAGAACAATATATTACAGAATTCATTTCCCCTGAGGGAGGATTTTTGCTGGTGAATTTAAAAGATATTTCTACAGGAGTTGTTGAGAAATTAACCCTTGATCTTTTAGGGCTTTACCAGGCAAAGAACGCTGCAACAGTTCTGTGCGCTGTGAATGTGTTGCGCAAGATTGGGTGGCAGATCGATGAAGAGGCTCTTCATTCGGGCATTTCGCGAACCATGATAAATACAGGCCTTCGTGGTCGCTGGGATGTGATCCGCCAAAATCCGCGTGTGATAATTGACGTAGCACACAATGCGGACGGGTTTAGCGAATTGATATCGCAACTCGAAATACAATTCCCCGATGCTGAGTGGCATTTCGTACTTGGCTTTGTAAACGATAAAGATCTAAGCAGCATCTATAAAGTTTTGCCGAAGCATGCATCCTATTATTTTACACAGGCCAGTATCCCTCGGGCTTTGCCGGTGAATGAACTTGCGTCTGGTGCAAGGCGCGCAGGTATTGAAGGAAGCGAACATGCAAATGTTGATGAAGCTTTAAAAGAAGCGATGTCCCGCGCAGCACAAAATGATGTTATTGTTTGTTGCGGAAGTTTTTTTGTAATCGGGGAGCTTAACCTGGGTCACTGATTCCTGTCAAGGTGCTCAAAACCAAAAAAGAGGCACAGGGCGTGCAAACTCTGTCGGAATTCTCCATGAAGCAATTTTACTTTTACTTCCCCGATTGGCATAAGAAGAACCTCTATCTCTTCGTTCTGATCAAGAGATTGATGAGAAGTTGCTGACCCGCCGGTGGCTATGAAGAAATGCGAATAGCTACTAAGCACTCCCGGATTGGCTGCAGAAAATCCCAGGTAATGATAATGCTGAAAGGTATATCCTGTTTCCTCTAACATCTCTCTCTCAGCGGCAAGTTGCGGGCTTTCATTTTCATCAATAAAACCACCCGGCAATTCAATGAGTTCCTCTCCGAGCGGATGACGATACTGCTTCACCACCAATACTTCTTCCTCCTTCGTAATACCCATCACTACTACGCTCGGCGGCAATTCAACTACAAAATAGGGATCGACAATTTTTCCGGATGGTGTTTGATAACTGTCAACCCGGGCTTTGAAATAAGGATGGTCGCTAAGATATTTGCTTGAAAGAATTTTCGAAGACACCTTGATTCGTTTAAGATTATTTAAAACAAATAATATTCCCCATCAGCGGAAAGCGGATAAATTCACCAGCCCATTTTGTCGCGCAATTTATTAATGTGTGCTGTATGATGATCGCCATGCCAGGCATAATTCCCTAACAGATACCACAAAGACATCTCTTTATTATACTCCGGATGAATTACAGTTCGTTGAAAATCGCTTTCAGGCATATTCTCCAATACCGCCACCCACCTTGTATGTAAGGCGTGGAGCAGTGTGATCGATATATTTACCGGGAGACTTGTATCCGCCAACTTCGCATACGCGTCCTGGTTATAGGGCTTGATAATTGGCGCGTGTTCGGTCAATGCAAGTTTGAAGCGGTTAAATGCATTCATATGGCTATCGGCAACATGATGAACCACCTGCTGTACCGTCCACCCGCCCTCGCGGTATGGTGTGCTTAACTGGTGAAGATCCAGGTTTGTTACCGCATACTCAAGCCTGGTGGGCAGTGTTGAAATTGATAACAGCCATTCCTCCTTCTTATCCGGAGAAAATGGCTGTTCGATATATTTACCTATCGGATATTTCTCATCCATCTTATTTTGCCGGCTTGATATCGTGAAGCGTGATCTCAAAAATCAACACCGCACCGCCTGGAATATGGCCGCCTGCACCCCTGTCGCCATAAGCCATATCGCTGGGAATATAAACTTTCCATTTTGAACCCTTAGGCATAAGCTGTAAAATTTCAGTCCAACCTTTTATCACTCCATTGAGCGGAAACTCAGTTGGCTCGCCTCTCTTGATTGATGAATCGAATTCAGTTCCGTCAATCGTAGTACCTACATAGTCAACCCGAACTGTATCAACAGGTTTAGGTTTCATCCCTGCCGGGTCGCCCGGAGTTATTATTTCATATTGCAACCCATTTGGCAAAACAGTTATCCCTTTTTTCTTTTTGTTAGCTTCAAGGAAGGCCTGACCTTTTGCTTTTTCCGCAGACAATTTCTTCTCGCTCACCTTTTGCATTTCACCCTGCAGCGTATGAATTGCAACCTCCTGCGTCATGGCAGGCGTGTTTGTTTTAAGAACATCGTTAAAAGCCTGTTTCAGCAATTCAACATTAATTTCAGACACTCCCTGGTCTTTAAGGCTGTTGGCCACATTCAATCCTAATGCATAGCTGAAGCTGTCAGTTGCGTTCTTGAAAACAGGCTTGGAAGGTGTGGTAGCCTTGGCAGGAGACTGAGCATTCGCCCCTGCGAAAATGAGTACGGAAAGTGAAAGGCAGAATAATCTTTTCATTTATGGTTATTATTTTTCAGATGCAAATAAAAGCAGATTTATTCATCCCTCATCTCTTTGCCTGTTAAATGTATAAAAACATCTTCGAGGTTTGCATGCTTTACCTGTTTAGGGCGCTCGAACCCTGTTGCGATAAGGTCATCTATCATATTTTCAGGCGTGTCGAGTTTAATTATTTTCCCTTCATCAAGAATGGCAATGCGGTCGCAAAGCTGCTCCGCTTCATCCATGTAGTGTGTTGTGATAATTACGGTGGTTCCATTGCTCCTGATCTCACGGATCAATTCCCAGAGATTTCTCCTTGCCTGGGGGTCCAGGCCTGTTGTGGGTTCATCAAGAAAAATGATGCGGGGTTTATGAATTAGTGTAGTGGCAATTGAGAAACGTTGCTTTTGGCCCCCGCTCAATGATTTTGAAAGAGTACGGGCTTTATCTTCCAGATGCACTTTTCGAAGATATTGAATCGGGTCGATCTTCTTATTGTAAAGGCCTGCAAACAATTCCAGGAGCTCAACCAAATTTAATCCGGGATAAAATCCCGAACTCTGCAATTGCACACCAATTATTTTTTTAATCTCCCCTGGGTCTTTATCCAGATCGAAACCATCAACGATCACGGTGCCTTCCGTTTTTTCGCGAAGAGTTTCAATAATTTCAAGCGTGGTTGATTTACCGGCGCCGTTGGGGCCGAGCAGTCCAAATATTTCACCTTCAAAAACGTCAAAGGAGATCGATCTCACCGCTTTGAGATTGCCGTAATTTTTTGAGAGGTTCCTTACGCTTATAATTGTGCGTTGCATTCGTCAGGCTTCAAGATGAGAATTCAGTTCTTCCATCATTAGCCGGCTGCCAATAAATAACGGTGTCCGTTGGTGAACCTCTGTGGGCTGAATATCAAGGATACGTATTTCACCATTGGTGGCCATTCCGCCGGCCTTTTCAATAATAAAGGCAAAGGGATTGCATTCATAAAGGAGTCGCAATTTTCCGTTGGGCTTATCGGTTGTACCGGGATACATGAATATTCCGCCCTTGATAAGATTGCGATGAACATCTGAAACCATGCTTCCGATATACCTCTGCGTGTACGGGCCGCCGTTAGTTTTAGTTTTCCTCTGGCAGGCATCGATATAATTTTGAACCGGCTTGTTGTACTGGAAAAAATTACCGTGGTTAACGGAATATATCTTTCCGGTTTCCGGGCATTTGATATCAGGATGACTTAAGGTGAATTCTCCTATTGATGGGTCGAGTGTGAAACCATTTACTCCCCGTTTTGTTGCGTAAACCAACATGGTAGACGATCCATATATCACGTATCCTGCCGCCACCTGCTTATTCCCTTGCTGCAAAAAGTCTTCCTTTGTTGCAGGCTTGCCGATTTCACTCACCCTGCGAAAGACGCTGAAAATTGTACCGATGGAAACATTCACATCTATGTTGCTGCTGCCATCCAATGGGTCAAACAGGCAAACGTATTTTGATTGATTACTTATTTCATCATCGAATATCACAATGTCGTCCAGTTCCTCGCTGCCGATTCCTGCACAACTGATTCCATGCTGGAGCACACCCATGAACTGGTTGTTTGCAAAAACATCCAGCTTCATCACTTCTTCACCCTGTACATTTGTTGCTCCAAAATCGCCAAGGATATCCACAAGGCCGGCCTTATTTACTTCCACATTCACTCTCTTAGCAGCCAGGCCAATATCACGCAGCAAACCTGATAATTCACCGGTAGCCTTTGGAAAATCACGCATTTGCTGAATTGTGAATTCGTCGAGTGTCTGAACTCCCCTGTTGATAGCCATAAAATTGTCTCCTTTATTTTTTACAGTTTAGATTTGCCAACAAATGTATTAAGAATAGCGGTTGGGAATCTCAAAAATTAAACATGGAAGTCTTCAAATTCGGCGGTGCAAGTATCAACAATGCTGAGCGAATGAAAAACACCGGCAACATCATAGCGGGCCAAACGGAAAAGACCCTGGTTGTGGTGTCTGCAATGGGAAAAACAACAAATGCACTCGAGGCGGTTGCCGAATCATTTTACCAGGGCAATACAAACTTGGCCCTGCAACTCTTTGAAAAGATAAAAGACAATCATCTTCAGCTCATAAAATTTTTGATAACGAAGGAGTGGCGGCAGGCTGAGGATAGAATAAAGAATTTCTTTACAGAAACTGAATGGCTACTGCATGATAAACCTGTGCGCCACTTTGATTACTACTATGATCAGATAGTGTGTACAGGGGAATTAATGAGCAGCAGCATCCTTGAGCATTACTTGAAAGAACTTGGATGTAATTGCACATGGATAGACGTAAGAGATATCATTCGTACTGACAATAACTTCAGGGATGCAAATATCGATTGGAGCTTCACCGGTGCAAAGATCGATCAGCAGATTTTGCCGCTTTTCGGGAACCATGATATTGTGATCACTCAGGGCTATATCGGCGCTACCGATGAAAATGAAAGCACAACACTCGGAAGGGAAGGAAGTGATTACAGTGCCGCCGTTTTTGCCAATCTTCTCTCTGCAGAAAGCGTAACGATTTGGAAAGATGTTGAAGCGGTGATGAATGCTGACCCCCGACTGTACCGTGATGCAGTTAAAATTGCCGAGTTGAGTTATAATGAAGTAATTGAAATGGCCTATTACGGCGCGCAGGTCATTCACCCGAAAACCATAAAACCATTACAGAATAAGGGCATTCCTCTCCTGGTGAAAAGTTTTCTTGATCCTTCTCTCCCGGGAACGATCATCTCAAAAATAAATTCGAAAAATATTCCGCCAGTCATCATTCATAAAAACAACCAGGTGCTCATTTCCTTTAAATCAAAAGATTTTTCTTTTGTGGAAGGCAAACCAATGGATCAACTGCTTGAGATCTTTCGTGCGGCAAAGGTGAAATCAAACCTATCACAGCATACAGCCATTTCACTCCTTTGCTGTTTTGATGAACATCCGGAGAAAATCGGAAAGATAGCTGAAGAAGCTTCCTTGTTGTTTGATGTGGAAGTGTCTCCAGGCCTGTCTTTGCTAACTATCCGGCATTATAACCTGGAGGAAATAAACAAAATGACAAGCGACCGCGAAATAATTCTGGAACAACGAACAGGGCAAACCTGCCAAATGGTTCTTCGCTAATATTATTTTCCGTTTACGAGATAATCGCCAGCCTTATTGACCAGCACCACCGGCACCTGTTTGTGCGTTTCGAAATACTGAAAGGCTTGTTGAAGAGATGAATTGAATTGCTGTAAGTATGGATTATTCTGAATTGACAGCGCCAGATAATCGCTGGATTTTTTCACGTTATACCTTACAGGATAAACATGCACCGGAATAAATTCCTGCATTCCGACTGCCTTAACCGTAGATGCAAGAAGGTACAATTCCTCCATCGGGATGTCGGTAATTGGTATGCAGCCCGTTGACACGCAATTGCCATGTATATAAATGTTATTGCCGGGGCGAAGATTGTCGCTCAAAATTCTGTCTGATGCATTAGGATAATTCAACCCCAAAGACAGATGATACATACTGTTCGGATTGAATTCATTAATATAATAAAATCCTTCCGGCACCTGGTAATCGCCTTCAAGCCTTTTCGGGCCCATGCTCCCGCTTTGAATACAAACCTTATAAGTTTTAAAGAGCCGGAAAATTTCCTCTCCGGGATTTTGCACCCACACTTCTAATTGCTTATCATATTTAAATGACCGAACGTACATCGCCTCCGGAGGCCAGTGAAGATTCTTTCGGGCAAACTGTTTTTCAAGTGAATCCTGCATCCGGCTCAACTTTGAACCCTGGCTGCCCGTTAATTTGGGCAATTCTGCCATAGCCGTTTGGGCACAGGGTTTCTCAACCGGTGTAACACAAAAAACAAAAACGATAAATGCTAGGATGCTCAGCTTCATGCCATTGGTTCTGAGATTCGGTTATAAGTTTCCGCGGGCTTCCTGCTCGCGCTCCAGGGCTTCAAAAAGAGCCTTGAAATTTCCCTTGCCGAAACTCTTTGCGCCCCTACGCTGGATTATCTCAAAGAAAAGAGTCGGTCTGTCTTCCACGGGCTTACTGAAAATTTGTAAAAGATATCCTTCATCATCACGATCTATCAGAATGCCAAGTTCCTGCAGAGGTGCGAGATCTTCCTGGATGGTACCGACCCTGTCCAGCACATCACTATAATACGAAGCCGGAACTTTCAAAAACTCCACGCCACGATTCTGCAGATCAGTGACCGTTTTAATGATGTCATTAGTGGCTACGGCAACATGCTGCACTCCTTCGCCGCGGTAAAAGTCGAGATACTCTTCCACCTGGCTTTTCTTTTTACCTTCGGCCGGCTCATTGATCGGGAATTTCACGTACCCGTTACCGTTACTCATTACCTTGCTCATAAGGGCGGAGTACTCGGTAGAAATATCATTGTCGTCAAATGAAAGAATGTTTCGAAAGCCCATCACATCTTCATAAAACTTTACCCATGGATTCATCTGGTTCCAACCCACATTTCCCACGCAATGGTCAACATAAAGAAGACCGGTGGGAGGAGGATTGTAATGGCTCTCCCATTTCCGGAAACCCGGCATGAAAACACCGTTGTAATTTTTTCTTTCTACAAACAGATGCACAGTATCTCCGTATGTATGGATGCCGCTGAGCACCACTTCGCCCTGATCATCTCTTAGAGTTTTCGGTTCGAGATAACTTTTGCCTCCCCTTGATGTTGTTTGCTTCCAGGCATCTGTGGCATCTTCAACCTTCAATGCGAGTACCTTCACGCCATCGCCATGCTTGTAAATATGATCAGCAATTTCATTTTCCGGATAAAGCGGCGTGGTAAGCATGAAGGTCAGTTTCTCCTGGCGGATGACATAACTCACTTTATCCATCACGCCCGTTTCCGGACCGGCATAGGCGAGCGATTGAAAACCGAAAGCACTTTTATAAAAGTGCGCGGCCTGTTTGGCGTTTCCAACATAGAACTCAACATAGTCCGTTCCCTGCAATGGAAGGAAATCTGCCTGTATGTTCACCTTGTTTTCCGGTTGTGCTGTAGCAACTGACATAAAAAATATTTTTTAGTTAGAATCGAAAAGTTTTCAGGATCTCCCGGTAAGGAAGACCGGCATACAAAGATACAAATTCTTGCGGGCCAAAAGGCTTGCGCTGTTATCTTTGCGTGCACCACGACATAAGAAATTGACGGCATATAAATAAATCTTACATGAAAAAAGCAGGGATTCTCGGTGGCGGGCAACTGGGGAGAATGCTGTTGCAGGCCGCCATCAATTACCCGGTGGAAACATTTGTGATGGAAAACAGCGATACCTGCCCTGCCGCGCATCTTTGCCATCATTTCGTAAAAGGCGACATTTCAAATTTTGATGATGTTTACCACTTCGGGAAGAGCCTTGACGTGCTTACAATTGAGATCGAGAAAGTAAATGTGGAAGCTCTGAAAAAACTCGAAGAAGAGGGAGTAAAGGTCATTCCATCGCCCTCGGCATTAAACATCATTCGCGATAAAATATTACAGAAAGAATTCTATCGCGATAATGATATTCCCACTTCTCCATTTATCATTACACAGAACCTTGAAGAGCTGAAGATGCAGGAGAATTTTCTTCCTGCAGTTCACAAAGTTGCCCGCGGTGGATATGATGGTAAAGGCGTTCAGGTTATCGACACACTAACGGATATGGATAGCGGCTTTGATGCTCCGGCAATATTGGAGAAGAAAGTTGATATAAAATGTGAGATCGCGATGATGATCGCCGTGGGAATGGATGGCAACATAGCAATCTATCCCCCGGTTGATATGGTGTTTGACCATCGACTGAATCTTCTTAGTCACCAGGTTTCTCCGGCTGAATTGCCAGAGGAAATATTCTGGAAAGCGGAAGCAATTTCTCTCCGCGTAGTAAAAGGTCTTTCCAGCCCGGGGCTTTTTGCCATAGAATTGTTTTCAGATAACCAGGGCAATGTTCTTGTGAACGAGACGGCGCCACGTGTACATAACAGCGGTCACCATACTATTGAGGGCAACTACAGCAGCCAGTTTGATATGCTGTGGCGGATCATGCTCGGTTACCCGCTGGGCAATCCCAAACCTGTGATGCAATCGGCGCTGGTGAATATTGTTGGCGCAGACGGATATTCTGGCACTCCCGTATATGAAGGCCTGGAAAAGGTACTGGCAATGGATAATGTCTTCGTTCATATTTATGGTAAAACAACCACAAATGGCGGCCGGAAGATGGGTCATATTACAATAATCAGCAACGAAAAGCAGGAATTAATACATAAAGTAAACCAGATCAGGCACTGCCTTTCGGTTAAGGCATAATATTAGATTGTAAAGCAGGGTTGCAGAACCTTTAACATTTGAACGACTAATTTCGCGAAGTAAAAAAAAGAACAGGTGATAAAACCCATACACTATTTTTCGGCACTTCCGTTACTCATAATTTTCTTTCTTTCATGCGGTTCTAAGGAAAAAAAAATCTCAGCAAACTCAACCAGAACGCCTCCGCCTGCTCCGGCCGTACAGGCCCACATTGTAAAAACCGTTCCGGTGGGTGAAACCCTCGAACTTTCCGGCTCGTTGATCGCAAACGAGTCAACCGAAATTTACCCGGAAATATCGGGGCGCCTTACGATGTTGAATGTTGCCGAGGGAAGGTCTGTGAGCAAAGGGACTCTCCTGGGAAAAATATATGATGGCGACCTTCGTGCACAGTTGAATAAACTTGAAGTACAGCTAAAGGTTCAGGAACAAACGATAGGCAGATATGAAGAATTGCTGAAGATAAATGGTGTCAGCAGGCAGGAATATGATATGATAAAACTTGAAAGCAGCAACATCCGCGCAGACATGGAAATTGTAAGAAGCAATATTAAAAGAACTGAGATCCGCGCACCCTTCTCCGGAACTCTTGGCTTAAGAATGGTTAGTCCCGGTGCATATGTTAGTCCGCAAACCATGCTTACCACTATAAGGCAAACAAGTTCATTAAAACTCGATTTTACGGTTCCCGAAAAATACATATCAAGGCTTCAAAAAGGAAAGACCGTTGATTTTAAAGTTGAGGGCAGTGATGACACCTACCAGGCACGCATAGCCGCAACTGAATCCGGCGTGTCAGAAGAAGACAGGAGCCTGAAACTCCGGGCTGAAGTGATTCAAAAAGACAAACGACTTTTTCCGGGAACGTTTGTAAAAGTAATATTGGCCTTTGATGAAGATCCGGATGCAATAATGGTTCCATCCGGAGCGATCATCCCGCAGGCGCGTACAAAGCAGGTCGCTCTCTATAATAATGGAATAGTAAAGCTTGTTGATGTAACAACCGGACTCCGCGATTCTGCAATGGTCCAGATCCTTGAAGGCTTAAACGCGAATGACACCATCATCACAACCGGGTTGATGAGGCTGAAATCGGGTGACAAGGTGAAGATCGCCGGGGTGAAATAATTGAAATAGATTTTTTTATACGACCTGCGTTTAAGCAGGGATCATGTAAAACTTATATAGGGCATGAACATTTCTGAATTTAGTTTAAGGCGGCCCGTTTTTGCAATTGTTCTGAACATCGTTATCATTTTGTTTGGCATTATTGGTTACACATTTTTAGGTGTAAGGGATTATCCTGCCCTCGACCCGCCCAACATTAATGTGCGCACTTCTTACCCCGGTGCGAATGCTGAAATCATAGAAACGCAGATCACCGAACCGCTTGAAAAAGCCGTTAACAGCATTGCCGGAATTGAAAATATCACTTCGAGGAGTTCGCAGGGCACGAGTAACATTACTGTAGAATTCAAGTTGGGAACAAACCTTGAGGAAGCGGCCAATGATGTGCGTGATAAGGTATCTCAGGCCCAACGAAACCTTCCCACAGATCTTGATGCACCACCCGTTGTCAGCAAGGCCGATGCAAGCAATGACCCTGTGGTGATCATGCTGCTGAAAAGCGACGTAAGGAACTCGCTGGACATGACCGAGTATGCAAACAACAATCTTGTTGAAAGAATTCAAACCGTTCCCGGCGTAAGTGGTGTAAACATTTGGGGAGAGAAACAATATGCAATGCGCATCTGGTTCAATCCTACAAAGATGGCGGCGTATTCCTTAACACCGCAGGATATACAAAGAGCATTGCTGCGCGAAAATGTGGAACTACCTGCGGGAAAGATCTCCGGTGATGCGACCGAACTCGGGATACGAACATTCGGAAAGCTTAACACAGAAGAAGAGTTTAATAACCTTATCATTAAAAATATAAACGGTACAGATATCAGGTTGAAAGATATCGGTGAAGCTGTTCTTGGGCCTGAAAACGAAGAAAGCGTTTTGAAAGAGTCCGGCGTACCGATGCTGGCAATAGCCATCATACCTCAGCCCGGCACAAACTACATCGCAATATCAGATGAGGTTAAAAAAAGACTTGAAGAAATTAAAGCTGATCTGCCGGCAGACATACAATTGGAAATTTCATCCGATACAACCGACAGCATCAGAAAGTCTATCAGTGAAGTAAAAGAAACACTTCTCATCGCATTCATACTCGTGGTGCTGATCGTTTACCTCTTCTTCCGCGACTGGCTGATCGCTCTTCGACCTCTTGTTGACATCCCGGTTTCTCTCCTCGGAGCATTCTTTATAATGTATTTAAGCGGGTTTACGATTAACGTGCTTTCATTACTTGCCATTGTACTGGCCACGGGCCTTGTGGTAGACGATGGTATCGTTGTTACCGAGAACATCTATAAAAAGATGGAAAAAGGAGTGAACAAATGGAAAGCGGCAAGGGATGGTTCCAAGGAGATCTATTTCGCAGTTATATCCACCTCCATTACACTCGCGGTTGTGTTTCTTCCAATCATCTTCCTGGAAGGCTTTGTTGGCCGCCTCTTCCGTGAATTCGGAATTGTAGTGGCGGGAGCGGTTCTTATATCTGCTTTCGTTTCACTAACGTTAACGCCTGTACTAAATGTGAAACTTGCAAGAAAGGAGTTCAAGCATTCCCGGTTTTACAATGCCACGGAACCGTTTTTCAGAAGAATGGAAAATGGCTACAGAAGTGCATTGAATGGTTTTATGAAAGTACGTGGCATGGCATGGGTGATTGTACTTGCATGTGTAGGAATCATCTTCCTACTTGGCTCAGGGCTCCAGGAAGAACTTGCACCGATGGAAGATAAAAGCCAGTTCAGGCTGAACGTTACCGCTCCCGAAGGCACCGCTTATGATGCCATGGACAAGTACATGGATAAGATCACACAGTTTCTTATTGATTCATTGCCTGAGAAAAAATATTTAACAAGCATGACGGCTCCCGGTTTCTCAACAGGAACCGCAAACTCCGGCTTTGTAAGGGTGGCGCTTGTTGAGCCTCACGAAAGGGAAAGAAGCCAGCAGGAAATTGTAAACTGGGTGAACAGGAAAATGTCAAAGTTTAATGAAGGCCGTGTTTTTGCCACGCAAGACCAAACGATACAGGTATCACGGAGAAGCGGGCAGCCCGTTCAATTTGTTATACAGAATGTAAACTCTGATAAAATAAAAGATGCCCTGCCAAGATTATTGGAGGCCGCGAATAGAAGTGAAGTGCTTTCGGGTGTTGATGCAGATCTTAAATTCAATAAGCCCGAATTGCGTATCAGCATAGACAGGTTAAAGGCCAGCGAACTGGGAGTAAGTGTACAGGATATTTCTGAAACCCTTCAACTTGCGCTCAGCAACCAGCGGATGGGATATTTTACCCGATCGGGAAAACAGTATTCAGTGATCGGCCAGGTTGAACGCAGGGACAGAGATGACCCGAACGATCTCACGAATATTTACGTAACGAACAGCGAGGGCAACCCGGTTCCGCTTCTCAGCCTGCTTAATATTGATGAAGATGTTACTCCTCCTACGCTTTATCACTTCAACCGTTACCGCTCTGCAACAATTTCCAGCGGGCTTGCGGAGGGAAAGACAATCGGGGACGGATTGAAAGAGATACGGGCCATTGCCGACACCATCCTGGATCCAAGTTTCCGAACGGCGCTATCAGGAGCTTCAAAGGATTATGCTGAAAGTTCAGGCAACACTTATTTTGCCTTCTTCCTCGCACTTATCCTGATCTTCCTTGTGCTCGCGGCACAGTTTGAAAGCTTCATTGACCCCTTCACAATAATGGTTACAGTACCGCTAGCCATTGCGGGGGCCGTATTGTGCCTATGGATATTTGATCAAACCCTCAACATATTCTCTCAGATAGGAATGATAATGCTGATAGGCCTTGTAACAAAGAATGGAATTCTTATAGTTGAATTTGCAAACCATAAGCAGCGGGAAGAAGGAATGCAAAAGATACCGGCAGTTATAGACGCAGCAGTCGGCAGGTTCAGGCCTATCCTTATGACGAGTCTTGCAATGTCATTGGGAGCATTGCCCCTGGCTCTTTCCCTTGGAGATGCATCAACGAGTCGTATTCCACTTGGGATAGTGATCACAGGTGGCGTATTGTTCTCGCTGATATTAACCCTATTTGTAATTCCGGCAGTATACACCTTCCTTTCCACTAAAAAGAAGAGGTCAGTTTACGATTCACCGGAAATGATGGAAGCTGAAACAGCCTTAGCATGAAGAGAAAGATAACAGGAACGATAATATTGCTGTGCTTCACCGCTGTATCTTTTGCCCAGCGCATACTCACGGTAGAAGAAGCGGTTGCGATCACTCTGCAGAACAATTACGACATCCGTTTGTTGCGTAACGATTCCACTCTTTTTGAGCTTACTAACAGTTACGCCTATGCGGCATTTCTTCCCAGGCTTAACGGCTCTACAGCACTCTTGTATAACGTAAATAATTCGAGGCAGGAGCTTGCAGATGGCACGAAGCGCGAACAGGATAATCTTCGATCAAATAATCTTTCCGCCTCGCTTAATTTAAACTGGACAATTTTCGACGGGTTTAAAATGTTTGCCACGCGGGATAAACTTGCAAAATTCGTTCAGCTCGGCAAGTGGAATGTAAGAAACCAGGTGATAAATTCTGTTGCCTCAGTGATAAACACCTATTATAATGTAGTGAGCCAAAAGCAAAGACTCAAAGCGCTGGACGACCAGATGGCCCTGAACGAGGAAAGGATCACACAGGCTGATAAAAAGCTTTCCGTTGGCCTCGGCGCCAAACCTGAACTGCTTCAGGCCCGGTTAGATCTGAATGCCCAAAAGGCTGAAAGACTTAACCAACTTACGCTAATGGTTCAAATGAAGGAAGAACTTAATCGAGAGATGGCCATTGCTCCCGGTACGGATTACGATGTCACTGATTCGATCCCTATCGATCATTCGCTAACGGTTGCAGATGTGTATGCCGGGGCGGACAGTAATAATCCCGCGCTCCAGGCCGCCGGCACTCAAATAAATATTGCGCAACTTTCATTAAAAGAAAGAAGGGCTGAGCGCTTCCCTGTACTCGGAGTGAATGCTGCATATAATTTCTCGCGGAATACCAATAAGGCGGTGATCAACCCCTTCACCACCCTCTTTAACCAGAATCATGGCTTTAACTATGGTCTTACGGCAACCATCCCGATCTTTAATGGGTTTACTGTTAAACGCCAGATCAGGGAGGCGGAGATCGAAATTGACTACCGGAAATTGATCTATGATTTTGAGAAATTAAAAATCAATTCCGCTGTTACAAGTGCATACCGTGCGTTTGAAATGCAAAAGCAAACTCTGGCTCTTGAAGAGGAGAATATTGAATCAGCGAAAGAAAATGTAAGCATAGCTGCTGAGCGCTACCGCCTTGGCTTGTCCACCATTCTTGAATTGCGGGAAAGCCAGCGAAGTTTGTCTGATGCCTACACAAGGCTTATCAATGCGCGCTATAATGCGAAGGTTTCCGAAACTGAGTTGCTAAGACTGCGCGGAGATTTGGTGAGATAGTTTACTTTTATGCCAAATAGATAAAGGTATGGTTGCAATTATCATGGGCAGCGAAAGTGATCTTACAGTGATGCAGGGTGCAGCCGATATGCTCAAAGAATTCAACATTCCATATTCCCTGGGTATCGTTTCAGCGCATCGCACGCCTGATCTGATGAGAAGCTTTTCTACTTCGGCAAGGGAAAAAGGCATTAAAGTGATCATCGCCGGAGCCGGCGGCGCAGCTCATCTCCCGGGCATGGTTGCAGCCTACACTTCACTTCCGGTGATCGGCGTTCCCGTAAAATCTTCAAACTCAATAGACGGCTGGGATTCTATTCTTTCCATCCTGCAGATGCCCACGGGCGTGCCCGTTGCTACGGTAGCACTTAATGCGGCGAAAAATGCAGGTATTCTCGCAGCCCAGATAATAGGAGCATCTGATGATGCCATTGCCTTCGAATTGGACAACTATAAAAAGCGTCTACAGGACGATGTTAGCGCAATGATCGCCCGCCTGGGATAAGATTTACAGCTTCTGCCTGCCTTTCAAAAAACAGTATTGTCCTTGTTTTTACCCGTTTATCAATAATTTGATAAAAACCTTTCGTATGGCTATTTTGTAGCTATTTTTGTCGCAAATATTTTCAAACATGATCAGAATTAAACTTTTCTTTCTTTTGATGTGCCTGGCCTCCGTGGGAGTGGCGCAGAAGGTAACATTTCAGGAATATGATCTTAAGAACGGGTTGCATGTTGTGCTTCACCAGGATAAGACCGCCCCTGTAGTTGCCGTTTCAGTGATGTACCATGTGGGCAGCAAGGATGAAAATCCTGAACGAACCGGCTTTGCGCACTTTTTTGAACACCTTTTATTTGAAGGTTCAAAAAACATCAAGCGAGGCGAATTCATGAAGCTCGTTACCAGCAACGGTGGGCAAAACAATGCCAACACTACGCAGGACAGAACATTTTATTATGAGTTATTTCCAAGCAATAATCTCGAAACAGGTTTGTGGTTGGAAAGTGAGCGTTTAATGCATCCCGTTATCAACGAGATCGGCGTAAAAACTCAAAATGAAGTGGTAAAGGAAGAGAAACGTATGCGTGTTGACAACCAACCGTACGGAAATTTCATTGCTGAAGTTATGAAACGTCTCTTCACAAAGCATCCCTACAATTGGGTGACCATCGGAAGCCTTGAACACCTGGATGCTGCAACATTGGATGAGTTTATCGCTTTCAACAAAAAATATTACGTTCCAAACAATGCAGTTTTGGTAATTGCCGGAGACATAGAATTCGACAAAACGAAAGACCTTGTTGAAAAATATTTTGGTGAAATTCCTGCAGGTGCTCCTGTGCCTAAGGTAAATATCAAGGAAGAGCCCATTACAAAACAAATTGTAGACACTGCTTATGATGCCAACATCCAGATCCCTGCGATAATGACCGCATACAGAACGCCGGGAATGACTGAAAAAGAGTCAATGGCATTGCAACTCGCTTCAGATGTACTCAGCCAGGGAGCAAGCAGCCGCATGTACAAGAAAATGGTGGATGACAAGAAAAATTCTCTCCAAGTCGGCTCCTTCAATTACACCCTTGAGGACTATGGTGCTTACATCACTTATGCTTTACCATCGGGAGATGTGAAACTGGAAACGCTTCTTGCAGATATGGACGAGGAAATTGTAAAATTGCAAAAAGACCTTATCAGCGAATCAGAGTTCACGAAAATCAGGAACCAGTTTGAAAATAATTTCGTGGGCGTAAATGCAAAAATGCTGGGCGTTGCAGAAAATCTTGCAAACGGTTATACCTTTCATAACAAGAACACCAACAAGATAAACACTGAGCTGGATGAAATGCGCACTATCACCCGCCAGGATATTCAGAATGTTGCAAAGAAATATCTTAACCCTAACCAGCGGGTGGTGCTGTATTACCTGCCTAAGAAATCTTAATTACTGCCAAAAAACAACAAAATGAAAAAAATACTTTCTATAATAGTTGCTGCAGCTTTCACTTTGAACGTGAATGCGCAGATAGACCGTTCGAAGCCGCCGAAGCCAGGTCCGGCGCCTACCATTCAATTTAAGGACCCTGTAATTTTTACAATGCCGAACGGCCTTACCGTATTGGTGGTGGAAAATCACAAGCTGCCAAAAGTAAGCGCCACGCTTAGCATTGATGCAGGCCCCATTAAAGAAGGCGACAAGGCAGGCGTAACCAGCATGATGGGCCAAATGCTTTCTGAAGGAACGAAGTCTATGGATAAAGCCACTTTTGATCGGGAGGTTGATCTTATAGGCGCTGATGTATTTCTTTATGCAGGTGGCGGCGCTGCGTCTGCGCTTACTCGTTACTTCAACAAGGCCTTTATGCTTATGGCAGATGCATTGAAAAATCCGGCCTTCCCAGAAGAATCGTTTGAAAAATTGAAAAAGCAGGCAATCACCGGATTAAAATCAAGTGAAAAAAGCGCCTCCGCAATTTCAAGCCGTGTGAGTTCAGCACTGAGCTATGGTAAGAACACCGCAATGGGTGAATTTGAAACAGAAGAAACCATCAATAATATCAAATTGCAGGATATTAAGGATGCGTACAGGAATTACATCACGCCTTCACGCGCATACCTCACCTTCGTTGGAGACATTACGCCGGGCGCGGCTAAGCAATTGGCCACACAGGCTTTCGGAAGCTGGACAGGAAGGAAGCTGACCCTGCCAAATATTCCACCGGCCGAAAATGTTAAAACAACTGAGATCAATTTTGTTGATGTACCTACCGCCGTTCAGGGAGTGATAAGTGTTGGCAACCTGGTTACAAACCCGATGAGCAATCCTGACTATCATGCATTGCTTATTGCTAACCAGATTTTAGGTGGAGGTTCAGAAAGTAAACTGTTCATGAACCTTCGTGAAAAGCATGGTTTTACTTATGGAAGTTATTCATCAATAGGAAATGGCAGGTTTCAAAGCCAGTTTTCTTCTTCTGCACAGGTGAGAAGTGAAAAAGCAGACAGCGCCGTGGTTGAAATGCTGAGGGAGATTGAAAACATGCGCAAAGGAAGTATCACTGATGAAGAACTCGCCATCGCTAAAGCCAAATATAACGGGTCTTTCGCCCTTGGTATGGAAGATCCTGCAAAGGCTGCAACCTATGCAAGCAATATTCTGATTAACAACCTACCGAAAGATTTCTATCGCACCTTTCTTCAAAAGATAAACAGCGTTACTGCAAAGGATGTACAGCGTGTATCAACCAAATATTTCAACAGCGGTCAAAGCCGGATAGTTCTTGTTGGCAATGGAGAGAAAATTCTTCCAAACCTGACACGACTTGGCTTCCCAATAAAGCATTACGATAAATATGCAAACCCTGTAACGCCTAAGAAGGATGAAGTGGCGGTTGATGAAACAGCTAAAACTACTGAAGCAATATCAGCGTCTTCTTTGGTTGACAAGTACCTTGCAGCGATCGGTGGAAAAGATGAAGCTAAGAAAGTTAATAGTGTGAAGATCTCCTTTACCATGGACATGATGGGCCAGGAATTCCAGGGCACACTCGTTAAAATGTCTCCGGCTAAACAAGCCATGAACATCAAAATGGGAGATATGAAGGTGATGGAGTCAGTATTTGATGGTGCCAAAGGTTACCAGGCTCAGATGGGTCAAAAAAAGGAAATGGGTGAAAAAGAAATCAAGGAAGCATTAGATGATAAAGCAGTGATCCCTCAATTGCATTATATCACGAACGACTATGGTACAACTTACCTTGGCACCGGTAAAGCAGGCGGGGAAGCTGCGTATAAAATGAAGGTGACAAAGCCAAGTGGCAAGGTAGTAATAGAATACTACTCAATAAAAACCGGGCTGCTGCTCAGGGAGGAAACTACCTTAACACAGGGCACGGAAGAATTCGCTCAGACTACTGACTACAGTAACTACAAAAAAGTTGGTGGCATTATGATGCCTTACACCATCACCCAAAGTATTGCTGAACAGGAAATGACAATGAACGTAACAGACATAAAGATAAATGAAGGCGTCTCTGATGCTGATTTCAAATAATCTGCTTTTACATTTTACAAAGCCATCTTCTAATAAAAGATGGCTTTTTTTCGGCTATCCCTTACCGTTAGGTTCGTAAAATCAGGGTGTTTTGAAAACAATGAATGGAAAATGGCTGCCTCGGGCGGCCTTTTTTATTGCTCAGTTAAAACGGTAAAGTTCTGCTCAAAGGAGCCCGAGTGTTGCAATAGAGCATCAAAAATTTGAGGGCCCCACAGGCAATAAAATGGAATAATATTGTCTACCCTCTCCTGCAAAGAACCATGAGGAAACAGTTTGTTATAAATATTGTTCACCTGATTCACTGAATCCGTTTCGCGTTTGCGGGCGGCGCGCTTCATTTTTTTCTCCAGCGCAGTTATTTTATCCAACAATGAATGATGTATTGCTCCTACATGCTTTTGCAGGGAATTATCCTGGTTACCTGCAATTGAACTGATCTTGCCAAAAATTTCATCAAGACTCTTTCTTTGCACCTCTAAATTTAATGGCGATGAAGAACTTTGGGCAATTATTTTATTTGCCAGTTCTACCGGTTTTAAGAAAAGATCAGAAATTTCAATATCCCATTTCGAAATTTGTTCTGCAATTTTCTTCCTGATAATCGTAAAAGAATTTCTTAAGACCAGAACAGGCATAGGAACACCGGCCTCTTCAAACACCTTCTTTAGCTCAAGCCAATAGGCCAGTTCCCCTCCCCCGCCGATGAAAGCAACATTTGGAAGCAGCAGTTCCTGGTAAACCGGGCGAAGAATTACGTTCGGACTAAACCTTTCAGGGTTTGATTCTACCAGCTCAACGATCTCCGCTTCCGAAAATCTTATCTCAGAATTGTTGACATTAAAATCGTGGTTCACTTTTTCTATTCTTTCGCGAACTTGGTCGTTAAGGTAGAAAAGATTGATACTTCTGCCTCCAGCCTGAATCTTATACTTTTCAGGAAAGGACTTGACAGTGGAATTCACTGCTTTCGAAGAAAACTCCTGCTGAAGTTCTTTAAGAATGATCTCTGAAAATGATCTTTTCAAATTCGCATTGTCCGGAAGCAAAATAATAAGGCCAAATCTTCCAAACAGTTCATTTACAAGTTTGAAAGTTGCCACCTCGATAGTTTCATTTAACGAGTAAGATCTCCGAAGTAAGGAAATGATTTCTTCGCCATAAGGAAGTACCGAAACCTGTGCAGCCATTTCCTGTAAGAGGTCAAGTAATGCTTTGTCCACCTTCATTCTCCCTACAGCACCTTTCTGATCAGTTTCCCATTTATAAACTTTGCCTTCAATTTCAACCTTACCCAGCTCTTCCAGGTCAGCATCCTCTGTTCCCATATAAAAAACGGGAACAAAATTGTAATCAGGCAATTTTTCCGATAAAAAGGAAGCCAACCTGATGGCGTGAATAATTTTATAAACAAAATAAAGGTGGCCTGTAAATATGTTCGGCTGATGAGCAGTACAAACCGTATAAGTGTTGCTGTTATTGAGCAGTTCAATATTTTTCGCAAGGGGTGGTAGTAGTTCCACTCCGGAGTATTGTTCCTGAAGATGATTTGTTAAAAGCGACCTGTTGAACCCGGAGTTCTCACGCGCCTTAATTGCTTTTGCGATGCCTTCTACATTAGGTGAAAAACTATAGAATGATTCCAGGGCTTTCGCCCCATCAATATAATCCCTAACTATTGTTGAAAAGAAGCCCGTGTTTTCTATCGGTATATGTTCTGCGTTAAAGGTCATATGATATAGTACTGTTCAAATTATTCTCTCCAAAGCAACTTTCCAAATTCAATTCGCCTTGTTTCAAATTAATTCTCCTTCAAGATCATAATCGTAGGCCTTCGTAATTTTCACCTGAACAAATTCACCAATAGATAATTTCTTCTTGCTGTTAATGATCACTTCATTGTCAACTTCAACGCTGTCGAATTCGGTGCGACCCAGGAAACGACCGGATTCCTTTTTGTCTACCATCACCTTAAATACCTTTCCGACCTTTTCCTGGTTTTTTTCGAGGCTTATCTCCTGCTGCAATTCCATTATCTCCCTTGCCCTTTCCTCCTTCTCTTCGGAAGGCACATCATCTGTTTCAGTAAAAGCGCTGGTCTGCTCCTCATGACTGTAAGTGAAGATCCCCACCCTATCGAAACGCATTTTCTGAAGGAAGGCTTTAAGTTCTTCCACGTCATCGCGGGTTTCTCCGGGGAAACCGGAAATTAGTGTGGTGCGAAGGCAAATGCCGGGGATGCGGGAACGAATTGCCATAACAAGATCTTCCATCTCCTCTCGTGTGATCTGCCGTTTCATGGCTTTCAACATCTTGTTGGATGCATGTTGAAGAGGCATATCGAGGTAATTGCAGATATTATCCCGTTCTTTCATTACGTCTATGATCTCCATCGGAAATTTTGAAGGATAAGCATAATGGAGCCTTATCCATTCAAGTCCATTAACATCTGCAAGTTTGTGCAGAAGGTTTGGCAGTTCGCGCTGCTTATAAATATCCAGACCGTAATAGGTTAGTTCCTGTGCGATAAGCATCACTTCTTTCACGCCACGGTCTACAAGACGTTTTGCCTCATCCACCAGAGATTCGACCGGCCTGCTGATATGCTTACCGCGCATTAATGGAATTGCGCAAAATGAGCAGGTTCGATTGCAGCCTTCGCTGATTTTCATGTATGCATAGTGCGATGGCGTTGCCAGCAACCTTTCGCCGATCAGGTCAGCTTTATAATCAGCATTAAATCGTTTAAGGATTCCCGTTAGTTCCATTGTTCCAAAAAATGCGTCTACTTCCGGTATTTCTTCTTCAAGATGATCCTTATAACGTTCGCTTAAACATCCTGTTACATAAACCTTATCCAGCTTGCCTTTTCTTTTCAGATCAACATTTGCCAGAATGGTATTAATGCTTTCTTCCTTTGCCTTGTCAATAAACCCGCAGGTATTTATAATAACTATATTATGATCGAGCTTTGTGTTTTCGTGAACGGCATCAATTTCATTGGCCCTGAGCTGGCCACTTAACACCTCGCTATCCACCATGTTCTTGCTGCAACCAAGCGTGATGATGTTAACCTTATCTTTTCTAAGCGTTTTAGATTTCATTTGGGCGCAAAGGTACATTACGGAAACGAGAGTGCTTAAGGTTTCGGGTACAATTAACACCTGAAACACACCGTGGCATTGCTACATGACAGGTTTGAATAATACATTGAAGCCAATTAACAGCGTTACGAACGGGCTCATCGTGAAAAAAAATTATTTTTGCAAAATGGATTCCAAACGATCATTGCGCATTGCGATCCTTGATTTATATGAAGGCGCAGCTAACCAGGGAATGAGATGTATACGTGAGATCCTCCATCAATACTCCGATGCTTATCACCTTGATATTGCGGTAGATGAATTTGATGTAAGGCTTAAAAACGAGGTTCCCGGCACGGATTACGATGTCTACATTTCAAGTGGAGGGCCGGGCAGCCCTCTTGATACGGAGGGAAGTGAATGGGAAGCCAGATACTTTTCATGGCTGAACAACATGTCGGCTTACAATGAAAACCCCTCGAACAAAACCAAAAAGCATATCTTTCTTATTTGCCATTCCTTTCAACTTGTTTGCCGTGAGTGGCAAATGGCCAAAGTTTCCAAACGAAAGAGTACAGCCTTTGGAGTGTTCCCTGTACACCTGCTTGAAGGAGGTCATCACGAAGCAGTGTTTGGCGGACTTCCCGATCCTTTTTACGTGGTAGACAGCCGGGATTTTCAGGTTACGCAGCCAAATCTTGAATCAATTCATGCGAAGGGAGGCCATATACTCGCTATTGAAAAAGCAAGGCTGCACGTTCCATTAGAAAGGGCTGTAATGGCAATGCGTTTTAATGGGTGGATGGTCGGCACACAATTCCATCCGGAAGCGGATGCCCTGGGCATGTCATTACACCTGCAAACACCGGAGAAAAAAGCTACTGTTATCGAAAATCATGGACAGGAAAAATGGGAATCAATGATTGAACACCTGAATGATCCTGACAAGATCATGTTCACGTACGCCCGCGTTCTTCCTAACTTTCTCCATTATGCTCTCGGAAAAAAAGAACTTAGTTATTAACCGGCGCGATATTCCTTAATTTAGGGAAAAGATGACTTATGGTTGCTGAATTGCGCAAACGATTCAATGAGAATTTCACTGAAGAAAAATACCAGGAGATGGTCGGGCAGGTTGAGAACCTTCACCCCGGTTCACTGGATTTTAGAAATGCCGAAACCCCGGTATTTGTACCAGCAGATTTTACGGCAAAGATGCTCGCAACCTGTGAGGATATCATCGATTTCTTCTTAGACCCGCGTTTTAAAGAATACACTGAAAGAAGCATTCCGGAAAATGTGAAAGTTCCCGGCGAAACTTCACGCCCCGAATTTATCGTTTTTGATTTTGGCGTTTGTGCGTTACCGTCAGGTGAAATGGTCCCCCAGTTGATCGAACTCCAGGGCTTTCCTTCACTATACGCATTCCAGGCCGCTTTCAGCGAAATCGTTGAGAAGTATGCTGATGTTCCTGAGTCATTCTCATCCTATCTCAACGGCTATGACAGAAATTCTTATAACCAGCTGTTACGCGAGCTGATAGTTGGAGAGCATCAAAAAGAAAATGTAGTGCTGCTGGAAATCTTTCCTGAAAAACAGAAAACGAGGCTGGACTTTTATTGCACGGAAGATGTTACGGGTATAAAAACGATTTGCCTGACAGAGCTTATAGCTGAAGGAGATCAATTGTTCTACATGAACAAGGGCGTGAAGACGCGCATCAAAAGAATCTTTAACCGTCTTATATTCGACGATCTCCACCAACAAGAGGGCTGGGAAAAAATGACGGACCTTACAAAGGCTTTTGATGTTGAATGGGCGCCTCATCCGAACTGGTTCTACCGCATCAGCAAATTCACCTTGCCCTTTCTTTCCAGCCCTTTCGTGCCCGATGCATTTTTCCTAAACGAGTTAAAGGAACCTCTCAACCTTAAAAATTTTGTATTGAAGCCCCTTTTCTCATTCGCCGGCATGGGCGTAGTGATCGATGTTACCCAGGAAGATATTGACAGAATAGAAGACCCTCAAAACTGGATCCTTCAAAAAAAAGTTGAATACGCCCCCGTTATCGAAACTCCGGATGAACCTGCAAAGGCGGAGATCCGTCTTTTCTATTTTTGGAAAAAGGAATGGGAAAGGCCTAAGGCTATACACAATCTTGCCCGGTTAAGTAAAGGTAAAATGATCGGAACACGATATAACAAGAACAAGACCTGGGTTGGTGGTTCGATCGCCTATTTTGAAACATCAACCAAGTAAAATGAAAGGAATTGAAAGATTTGAAACCTACCTGGATCAATTGGTTCAATTAACACAAGGGATATCAAAGTCCAAGAGCGCCGCCGAATCTATGCTGCAGCAGAACGGCAGGACCATTTTTTTTATGCTGGAGGGTTTATGCAGGGTCTACCAGTTTCTTCACAATAAAAAACTGTTCTCAAAACTTGGTGAAAAAGTAAAAGCTGTTGAAGATCTGCTGGGCGACATGGATCACTACCGGGAATGCATAGACGAATTTGATAAAAAAGACAATATCCCTGCTCCGGTGATTGAATACTTTCGTGAGATGTATGGCAAATCAACCGGCAAGTTGAACTTGCTCCTCCAAAAGGAAGGTTGGCTGAACGGTTCGCGAATTGAAAAGATCAGGAAGAAACTTCATAAAGCATCCTGGAAGAAGGAGAAGAAGGAAGCTGAAGAGATAAAACGATATTATCAGGAAGAGATCAAAGAATTCGAAAAGCTTTGCAAAGAGACCGGCAGAATGACTGAAATCGAAGATCACCTTCATGAGTTTCGTAGAAGGTTAAGATGGTTCAGCATTTACCCGCATGCCCTCCAAGGCATTATACAACTTGAGGAGAACAAAAAAAACAGGGAGAACCTTTTAAAATATCAAACTGCTGAAATAGTCTCCTCGCCGTTCAACAAGCTTCCTGAAGTGGGAAATGCCCGTTTCATTTGTTATTTAAGAAAGGAAAATTTTTTGGCTCTAAGCTGGATGATAGATGCGCTTGGAAAACTGAAAGACCGTGGATTATTATCTGAAAATCTAGTTCATGCATTAAAAGAAACCCGGCAGAGTTCAGATTTTTTAAATGCGTTGGAACCTCCAGGCGATCTTCTCAAAGAAGCGAATAACATAATGCAAGCCTTCATGGAAGACAAAGTTCTTGATGACCTGGTTGGAAAGATCTCAAAGAAAGGCAGACCCTAATTTACAAACCACCATTTTATACCAAACCTGATCATCAATCCCGGGGTTGGATAGTGTGGTGAAGAAAAATTGTTCTTCGTAAAACCGAAACCATCACTAAAACTGATCGTGTTCAGATTTTCCGCGCGGATATAACCGGTAAAGGTTTTTATTCTGAAATGAAAGAATGCGGCGACATCGGGAGTGTTTTTAATTCTTATAGAATCCTGCAACACAAATTGACCGATCAATGGTGAATAGTTATTCGCTTTGAAAGGCGAATAATAGCGCGCTTCAATACCTGTGGACAGAAGCAGGTTCTTAAAAAATCTTCCTTCGAAAGCAAGTCGGTTGCGGGTGAAAAAATTCGGTACGCGAACAATGCTGTTTGCACCGCTATGTTGAACCGTAGCGTTCACGTACCAATTCAGCCTGCGGGAAAGCCTGATCTTTTTACTGGCATAAAGTTGAAGTATATTTACCGGCTGCGACTCCTGCTCTGCAACAGTAAATGTTCTGTAGTAGATATAATTAGAAATAAGATGGTTCTTTACACCGAAAGTGAGAAAAGCATTGTTGGCTTCTCCTCCAAAGGATGTGATTATCTCCTTTTTAAAGCCGGCATTGCCTGCAAGATTAAACGCTGACCGGATGTCATTGTGAATAAAGGAAGGAGACCGACCCGTATTGGTAAAAAACAAACTCACATCTCCAAAAGTTTTGTTTATGTAGCGTGCAAGACGAGCGTGGGCCTGGAAGTCGCCGGAGTTATAGCCGTTCGCATAAAGCACTCCTTTGAGGAGCATATCCCATTTCCTGTTTCTCGTACGGTTTCTGTATTCACCATGTGCCATTATGTTATGAAGCCTTACATTTCCAGTAGCCAGATTGCCTTTAATGTTCTCCAGTGTTGCCCCTACCATTAAAAACTGCGCAGAATTTTTTGTATCAGGGAATTGCACAAGAGACAGATCGTTTGAGAGTACGCTCCATTTTTCAAGGATGGAAAAGTTCTCAAAGATCGTGTCGGGGAAGAGCCCGTACCATTCACGATATTTTGCCGAGTCAGCAAGTTCACCTGTATAACGGTAACTGTTAGACGAAGTTGTGAGCGTATGCTGGATCCTTAATTTTGGATAAAAAAGGTATTCGGTGGTAGAATCGTTCACTGCAATGGAATCCCTTTTTCCAAGATCATAACTTTGCCTGAGGAGAAATGAAAAATCCCGGTACATTATACCGGTGTTCACTGTGGTAACAAATGGATTATTCCTGAATTGTGCGGAACCGCCAAGGTTAACGGGCACGCTGAAGCGATCTTTTCGGTTTGGGTCATCAAGCATTGAATCATTAACTATTCCACCGTTCTGCGAGGCGCGCAACGTATTGCCAAGAAGTACAACTGTGCCTGAATACCGCTTTCTCCTGCCCTGGTAGTTTCCGAATAACCTGAAATTATTGTGATTGGAATTTTGTGTGACAAATAATCCCGGCGCGCTGATCAGCCTGTAGTCGAAGCCAAAATTCACATTCGGCCTGGGGTTTTGCGTATGGGCAGCTTGTATCATCTGCTCTTTACCGGAAGCTAGTTGATAGGCAAGCATAGAAAATGGCCTGGTGGTTCGATATATCTTTGTTTCCTCCATTTTGAACCGGTACACGTCGTAAGCATGAAAGCCTGCGTCGAAGCCTGGCTTATGAAGGGGTTCAAAGATCAAAGGGAATGCAGCGGCGCCGTTATTGCCCAGGTTTGTATAGTTGCTCGGCAGGGAAAAATATGTATCAAAATCGTTCACGGAGGAGTCAATCGAAACGCGTCTTGTTGAATCAAGATATCTGAAAGAAATAGTGATACTGTCTTTCAGGTCGTCGCGTTGCTGCAACTTCATTGTATCCTTCTGAGTCTCTGACCTGCGGTTAGGATTATTTCTCGCAGGGTCGAACTCGGTATCCGGTGTGGGCCTGTTTGTTCTCCCCGTTCGAACCTGTGCAGAGGCGGAAACAGATATTAATACACACACCAAACAAACCAGTACTCGCATGGTGTAATTTACAAACTTACAATTGGGCAACAATTTCCTTAAATATATGAGTAAGCTTTGGCTCCGCGCTTTTTGCAGCCTCCAAAACTTCAGCATGAGTGATAGTGTTCAGTTCTTCTCGTATACCTATGTCTGTTATCACACTCATGGCAAATACAGTAAGCCCCATATGAACAGCGGCAATCGTCTCCTGCACTGTGCTCATGCCTACTGCATCGGCACCAAGAATGTTGAGCATTCTATATTCTGCCCTTGTTTCAAATGTGGGGCCGGTAACGCCGTAGTAAACACCTTCCTTTAAATCGTATCCCGCATCTGCTCCTATTTTTTTAGCTCTTTCCACAAGTTGCTTGCTGTATGGTTCGCTCATATCAGGGAAACGGGTTCCGAGCTCATTGAAATTTTTTCCTATGAGGGGATTATTGGCAAACAAACTCACGTGGTCAGTGATTATCATCAGGTCTCCAACCTTAAAAGAAGTGTTCGTTCCGCCGGCTGCATTACTAATGAGTAGTGTTTTGATGCCTAGAAATTTCATCACACGAATTGGGAAAACAACATCAGAGGGAGAATATCCTTCATAAAAATGAAACCGCCCTGCCATTGCTACCACTGGTTTCCCGCTTAGTGTTCCGAAGATCAGTTTACCGCTATGGCCTTCCACCGTACTTACAGGAAAATGAGGAATCTCCGAGTAAGGAATTTCTTTTTCAACCTGCATTTCAGATACAAAGCTTCCCAAACCGCTCCCTAATACGATGCCCGCGATGGGTTGGGTTGAGTAAACGCTTTGCACAAATTTTACGGCTTCACTTATTTTTTCCAGCATAGTAGGTTTTATTGAAGGGCAAATGTACACGGTTTGCGCTTTTTAACGATCAACATTCGGTGAGGTTGGTTTTGGAGCTTAAAGGCTATTCTTTATCTTCGCCGAAATTTTTTCTATGAATCTTCATGAATACCAGGCGAAGGAATTGCTTAAAAAATTTAATGTACCGGTACAAGAGGGAATTGCATGCAGTACACCTGCACAGGCCGAGGACGCTTACCGGCAGATACATACGCAGTACGGAAGCAAGTTTGCGGTTGTGAAAGCACAGATACATGCAGGAGGAAGAGGTAAAGGCTCGATACAGGGCAAAGATCAGCGCGGTGTGGCAGTTGGAAAAAGCGCCGAAGATGTGGTTAAGATCGCTTCGAACATTCTTGGAGGTACGCTTGTAACTATTCAAACAGGTGCAGAAGGTAAAATGGTGAACAAAGTTTTAGTAGCGCAGGATGTTTATTATGAAGGGCCCAACCCTGTAAAGGAATACTACCTGTCTATTTTGCTTGATCGCGCCACCGGCCAGAACGTGATCATGTACAGCACCGAGGGCGGAATGAATATTGAAGATGTGGCGCATGACACACCTGAAAAAATCTATAAGGAGTGGGTTTACCCGGGTAGCAGGTTGCAGGGTTACCAGGCACGGAAGATAGCGTTCAACCTGGGTTTCTCCGGTGAAGCTTTTAAGAATTGCGTAAAATTCGTAACCAATCTTTACGATGCATATGTTTCTCTCGATTGTGGAATGCTGGAGATCAACCCGCTTTTCAAAACAAGCGATGAAAAGATCATTGCAGTTGATTGCAAAATGAATATAGATGACAATGCTTTGATGCGGCACACCGATGTAGCGGCCCTGCGTGACCTCAGCGAGGAGGATCCTACAGAAGTGGAAGCGGGAAAATACAACTTGAATTTCGTGAAGCTTGACGGAAATGTAGGATGTATGGTGAACGGTGCCGGGCTTGCGATGGCAACTATGGACATGATTAAACTTAGCGGTGGTGAGCCAGCTAACTTCCTTGATGTGGGCGGAACGGCCAATGCGCAAACTGTTGAGGCCGGCTTCAGAATTATTTTAAAAGATCCGAAAGTGAAGGCGATACTGATCAACATTTTCGGTGGCATAGTTCGCTGCGACCGGGTTGCACAGGGTGTTATTGATGCATACAAGAGTATAGGAAATATTGAAATACCCATCATTGTCCGATTGCAGGGAACCAATGCAGATGTTGCAAAGCAGCTCATTGATGAAAGCGGATTGAAGGTGCAAAGCGCTATCCAGCTTAGCGAGGCAGCAGCCCTCGTTAACAAGGCAGTTGCATAAGGAAAAAATTATCGAAAATAAAGGCCCCTGCAGAAATGCGGGGGTTTGTTTTTTATTCTTTCCGAAATTTGCAATATGCTTTTAAGAAAGGCTGAAATAGAAGATCTTCTTTGGATCGTTGGCGTTTACAATTCCACGATCGCATCACGCACAAGCACTGCAGACCTTGAGCCGGTATCAGTTGAGAGCCGGGAGGAGTGGTTTAAACAGCATCAAAAAAAGAACCGCCCCTTGTGGATCGCGGAAGAACATGGCCTTAAAGTTGGCTGGATAAGCATAAGTGATTTTAAAAACCGCGAGGCATATAATATCACCGCTGAAATAAGCATCTATATACATGAGGATTACCGTCGCTCGGGGTTGGGGAAGCAGATCTTAGCTGAGTGTACCGGCAGGTGCAAGAAGCTTGGCATCAGGAAGTTGGTGGGAGTGATTTTCGCGCACAACCTCGCCAGCATAAAACTTTTCTCTGATGCCGGATTCGCGGAATGGGGTCACCTCCCTGAGGTAACGGAAATGGACGGAAAATTATTCAGCGTAAAAATTCTGGGGAAAGATCTAACTACCGGTAATCGTTAGACGCTTTGGGTTTTTGCTGTGGTTTCTGTGCATCCTTCGAAGAATCTTTTTTTACCGGAACTGCACCGGCAGGCTTTTTAGATTTACCTGTATCCGGCTTTGGAGCAACCGGTGGCTCCTCTCCATCGTTTCCAAAGAAATCGCTGCTGCTGTTGCCGATGTCATCTACTATCAGGCTGTCGCCCTTGGTCAAATAGTTTTCAAAATTGGCATCAGCGTAAATAGGATCGTTCTTTAGTTCCACCGGTTCTTCAAATTTCAATGTTTTTCCATATCCCGTTTTTGCATCTGCATATATTTTCTGCATGAATAAACCCCATGATGGAGCGGCCATTTCAGATCCACCCGAGTTGGATGTATAAATAGGAATGAACGGATCTTCACAACCAACCCATGCTCCTGCAAGCAGTTCAGGCGTATAACCGATAAACCAGCCGTCAGTATTCCCATTTGTTGTGCCCGTTTTTCCGGCTTTATCCGCAGGTATTTTATAACTGTTAAGCCTGCGCGCAGTGCCCATGGCTACAACGCCCTCCATCATTTTTACCATGGTAAAAGCATCTGCTTCACCAATCACCTGCTTACTCTGAGAAATAGGAAATTCGTGTACAAGGTTTCCGTTCTTATCTTCTATCCTGGTAAGAAACAGAGGCTCGGTATTATATCCCTTGTTCGGAAACATAGTAAAAGACTGCAACATTTCGAGCATCGGTATCTCCGCTGAGCCAAGCGCAATTGACGGATAAGGCGGAAGTTTTGTTTTGATACCAACCTGTTGTGCAAACTCTATTGTTCTTTTTACGCCAATCACTGCCATCAAATGCCAGGCCGCACCGTTAACCGACCATGCAAGACAGTTAGCCATAGTGCCGCCGCGCGTGCTTATTGTTTTTCCTCCCAGCGTTAGTGGTCCCCCTGGGATATAGGTACTAGGCGTATAACCAGCATCTGTTACTGCGAGAGTGTATAGCAAAGGTTTAAAAACAGAACCCACCTGCCTTCTGGCAGTCACGTGGTCATATTTAAACCACTTGAAGTTTATGCCTCCCACCCAGGCTTTTATTTCACCGGTTCTCGGGTCCATCGCAGCGAAAGAAGTTTGCAACAACTGCTTATGATATTTGATGGAATCATAAGGCGTCATCACCGTATCCTTTTCATGTTTACTGTTGCCGCGCCACGAAAATATCTTCATAGCCACGGGCTTATGAAATGAACTTTTTATTTCTTCATCTGATGCACCATCTTCCTTCATGGATTTATACCGATCAGTAAATTTGATGGCGGCATCAATTATCTTTTCCTGCCCTTTCCACAATTTATCCTGCCTGTTTCCCGAGGCGAAGTAAGCATCAAGCTTTCGTTGCACTACAGGCATATGCTGTTCCACTGCGGCCTCTGCATATTTTTGCATCCTGGAGTCGATGGTTGTATAGATCTTCAAACCATCGCGATAGAGATCGTAAGGCTCGCCTGTTTTGGGGTTCTTATTTTCTTTACACCACTTTTTCAACACATCTGCGAGCACTGCACGGTAGTAGGGTGCAATGCCTACGTTTTCATCGATCTTCTTGTAATTGGTGATCAGTGGTTTGGCCTTCAGCCTTTCGCCTTCTTCAGGCGTTATAAATTTTTGCTTCGCCACCACCATTTGGTTGATGACTGTGTTCCTTCGATCAATAGAATTTTTGGGATGGCGGATCGGCTCATAGATGAAGCCTTTAAGCATTCCAATAAGTACAGCGGCTTCTTCGATCTTAAGTTCTGAAGGCTCTTTCTGGAAATAGGTTCTGGATGCATTTCTAATACCATAAACATTTCCCCACGGTGCATGATTAAGATATAAAGTGAGAATTTCCTCCTTGGTAAAATTCCTCTCCAGGCGAACTGCAACGATCCATTCTTTAAGCTTCTGAATGCCGCGAACGATAATGTTGCCACGTCCCTGACCAAGCATCATCTTAGCAAGCTGTTGTGTAATAGTGCTGCCTCCGCCTCCCGTTCCGGCCGTAACAATTACACGACCTAAGGCCTTCGCATCAATCCCGGAGTGTTCGTAAAAACGCTCATCTTCTGTTGCGATCAATGCATGAATCACATTAGGCGAAATTTCGTGGTACTTTACTTCGCTCCTGTTTTCTGCATAGAATTTTCCCATTAACAAGCCGTCTGCACTAATAATCTCACTCGCCAGGTCAGCCTCCGGGTTTTCCAGATCCTGCAGTGAGGGCATTTTGCCGAATACTCCAAAATTTGCCGCGAGTAACAAAATTGCAAGCAAACCAATGCCAGTAATGAATAATGCCCAAAGGATTTTTACAGAAGTTCTCATGGATATCTTTTACGGTTAAAACCTGTTTTCATAATGCTTATTCAGCAGCGCACGATAAGCATTCAGGTCTTTATTCTCACGTAATTTTTGAAGATTCGATTCTGAGATTATCAGAAAGTAATATTTATTTGCGGGCAGCCAGCTAACCTCCCTCGGCGCGGCTTTTTTCACCTTATCATAATAAGAAAGCGCAGCCGCGGCATCATCGAATTTTCCAGTAAGAAGTATCGCATTTTCTGCATCCAGAGCCTCGCGGTTCAAGGTCAGCCCCGCAGAGTAGAACATTTCGCGATTGTATCTCGTAAATGCATTCTTGGCTTCATTCTGATATGTACCGTCAACTTTGTTCAACACCATTAACACATGATGAGTTTCCCCGGCATTAAGATTAAAGGTGCCATCGGTGGTATTTGGAAGAGCCGCGATACCGCTGTCTTTCACTACCGGAACGTTCACGGGAGCAATTGGCTTTACCACCGGCGCATCAACTGTTTTTACCTCAGCTCTGTCATCAGAGGGAAGTATGACATGATCTTCCGTTGCCCTGGTAACCTGCAGGTTATTTAGGTAGGCCTCAATTTCCGGACGACGATTCAATACATCTATCAGCATCAGTGCTTTTTGCTGCAAGGGCGAAGATGGATAAAGTGTTGCAATATTATTCAGCGCTACGAATGCGAGGCTATCATTCTTTTCCCGGATGTGGTGAACCGCTTCAATATAGAGTAATTGCGGCGTCCAATAATTTGTTCCGTAAATGCTGTCGGCACTGCGCTTCGCAGAAAGGGCATCTTCAAACCTGCCTTCAATGAACAGGTCATAAATATTTGAGTAACGCGCAGTAGCGGCAGGATCTTTTCTTTCGGGGTCTAACGCAGCCGGGTTGTTCACTGCAAGCGCGGAGGGTGAAGAGGAAAAATCTGCATCCAGCAATTTTTTAAAATGGTCAGCGCGTTCAGTATCGCCGAGTTTATTATAGCTGTAATACAAACCAAGGTAAACTTCGCCATTTTTCAATAAGGTAGGAAAGCGTTGCAGGTATAACTCAAACATGTTAACAGCCTGTTGGTGATCCTCCAACTCAAACTGGAAGATCTTGCCCATTGTAAAAATGCTCTCGGCAATTATCATATTGCTGCTGTCTATTTCTGCAGGAGTAAGTGGCAGCGCATCCATCATTCCTTCGAAGCTGTAATTGTAATCTTCAAGTCCCTGCGCTTTATTCAATGAATCACGTACAGCAGGCGGTACCATTCCACTCTTATCGCTTGGAAGGGTTGCTCCACCTTCCACCCTGCGCCAGTTATCAATATTGTCACGTTTGCCCCATTTTACTTTGAATTCATTGAATCCACGGCTTTTTAGACTATTATTATTAAAATACCAATCGCCCTTATCCGGCGCGGCAAAAAGATCTACGGGGCCATCTTTGGAGTTGTTGAAAGTAATAAGGGTTTTGCCCGCCGAAGGATCTTCGTCTTTTCCGCCACTTTGTTTGCGATGTGTTCGCATTACCTTTCTCACAAAGTCTTCTCTTTCATTCGGCGCCATTGCGGCGATCATTTGCAGACTATCCTCTCTTTCAACGATAAGAAGTTGTGCAACCAATTTTTTAAGAGTAGCACTTCTTTCTACAAGATTGAAATTATGTTCATCAAGGAAGGCAGTGTCTTCTATGCGAATGCTATCGTAAGAAGCAGCCGCATTTTTATAGTCTCTTTGCCGGTAAGCAATATTGCCAAGTTGGAAATAAGTTTGGCTTTTTATTCCCTCGGTTGTACCTAAGGAAGAAATTCCTTTTCGGTAATGAGCTATGCCACTAACGGTGTCGGGTACCTGCACCGAAATTTTTCCAGCTGAATAATAGATAATATCCCGGTAGGCTTCGTATTTGTCCCGTTTGGCCATTTTAAGCAAACGTGCAACACTTTCGCGAAGGGCTTCTTCGTTGCCTGACTGCCTGAGCATCTTGGCATCGCTAAGGCGTGCATAGATATCAAGAACGGGATCAATTGTGTGTTTGGATGCCTTTCCATAATAATAAGAAGCCTTCTCGTAATTGCCGGTCATCTCATTCATCTGGCCGAGAAGATATTCCCAACGGGCTCTTTCTCCCTTACCCGGGGCCTTTGAAAGCGCCTTTTCAAGATGCAGGGAAGCGCTGTCAAAATTATTCTGGGAATAAAACCAATAGGCTGTAATCTCCTCCAGGTCGTCATTTAGCCTTTTAGGGAAATTAGGATCATTTTGGAGGATGTTTATAAGGCCTGCCGCTTCGCCGAACTCCTTCTTCTCAACAAATGTTCTGATCAGCCAGAGAAGGGATTCATTACGGCTCGGGGCTTTCGTAAGTGCTTTTTGAACAAAGTTGCGATCCTCCTTATCGGCAATAGAAAAAACCCCGGGTTTCTCTACATCGCGGCCACCTATCACGCGACTATCGTCCTCATTCTTTTTCCGGGGGAAAAGATTGTAATTGATAAACTGAAAAGTAAGTGCGGCAGAATCAAATTCCTTCCTGAGGAAATATGATTTACCAATAAGCAGGTACAAGTTATCAATCCAGTCGTTACGGAGATCGTGAAGCAGGATTCCGGAGGTAGACTTATAGATCACTGAATCCAGCTCAACCTGCTGCATCGCGGTATTTTCCAACGTATATGGATAGAACGGGAGAAGCTTGGAGTAATCATCTTTCTGAGCCATTTTAGCTCTTTCTATCACCTGGTTTATCTTGTTATTCGCGTTAAAATAGAAGTTGTAATGGGTGACATTATTCTGTATAAACCGGCGAACAGGCGTGAATTTTTTAGTAGCAGTTTTTTCTGAACCAAGCGTTTTTTCCTCGAACTTTTTAGGCTTCTTCTCCTTGCCGAACGGATCGAGCGTCCATGTAGGTTGAGCATAGGCTACTGAACCAAACATGGTGAAAAGCAATAATGTTATGCAAAAACTAAGAGGCCTGAACTGCATGAAGGTTAGTTATAACTGGGGCTAAATATCGTGGTTTTTTTGTAATCTGTTCCTCAAATTTACGCAGCGTTGAGAACAGTTGTGAAGTAACAATGTTAAAAGAGCCTGCAGGAAACTTAGGATGCGGTAAACCGTATTTCATTAATTTTAGTTTTGAAAGATGAGTAAAATTCAACCTAACACCACGCTTAAGCGATTGAGAAGTCATTACAGGTTAGTGGTGATGAATGAAGACACCTATGAAGAGGTTGTTAAGTTCAAGCTGAACAGATGGAGTGTATATATACTAATGAGTACCATATTTGTAGTAATGGTTGGTCTTACCGCTGCGCTAATCATCTTTACCCCTCTCAAATATTATCTCCCCGGGGTGGGTTATGGAAATGCGAAACAGGTGAAGGAATACCGGGACCTGAAGCTGAGAACAGACAGCATGGAAAGGTCTTTGGTACAGCAGCAAAGATATTTTGACGACCTGCAAAAGGTGTTGAAAGGCAATGTAATTCAACCAGATACAAACATTCTCAAGTTGAAGAATATAGAAAAATCAACTTTCTAAGAATAAATCTCCAGGTTTTTCGTTGTTACTAAGGCAAATCCCTTCCTAAACGAAAACACCAGCTATGTCCTTCTTCAAAAGCAAGAGATCAGACTCAAGGCAGTCATCAGATCACCCAACAAGCTTTATCGCCGCAGGCACCGTGCTTACCGGGAATATTGAAAGCTCAGGCGACATAAGGATTGACGGTACCTTAAAAGGAAATTTGAGATGCAAGGCCAAGGTTGTATTAGGAGCCGACGGAGTGATTGAAGGAGATGTACAGGCGGAGCAGGCTGACCTGATGGGAAGAGTTGAAGGAAAAGTTAGTGCGAACGACCTGTTGTATCTTCGGGGAAATGCAGCGATAACCGGCGATATACATGCAGTAAAACTGCTCATCGAACCCACGGCAAATTTCAACGGGCAGTGCCGCATGGGAGCGAACGTGGTAGAACTCCAGGCTGCGACTGCACTTCAGGCAAATGGATAAAAACAATTCTTCCTTATTAAGATATGCAGGCCTTACCATGCAATTTCTGGTTGCAATTGCGATCGGGTTGTATGGAGGTATGAAACTCGACAAGTGGCTCAATATAACTTTCCCACTTCTCGTTTGGATGTTACCTTTGCTCGTAATTGCCGGTGTTATCATTCAAATAATCAAAGACACCGGGAAGAAAAAATAGTATGGGCAAACTTCGTTTACTCCTCCCCGTTATAACAGTGTTCTTTCTTGCCATAATTTTCCGCGAAGCTTTTCCCGCGTGGATGGTCAAAATGGGAATTTCTTCCAGTGTGCTGGCCGCAGGTAATATTGCATTGATGGTGTTGACACTCTTCACTATCGCTTTTCAGAAAAAAGCACTCGAAAATAAGAATCCGAATGTTTTTATAAGAAGCATTATGTCTTCAATGCTAATTAAAATGGTCGCCGTGGCCACAGGAGTAATAATTTACGCAAAAAGTAGTGGGGACAATTTCAGCAAGGGTGGTATTTTTGCAGTGCTTGTATTATACTTATTATACCTCGCCGCAGAGGTTTATACGGTGATGAAGATGAACAGCAGCAAAAATGCCTAAAGAAGAAGCTCCTCTCGAAAGCCTTGCAAATTACATCCCGGAGGCCGGCGTTAAAGATGTACTGCAATATCTTGTTCACTATAAGGTTCACCTAACGATAACGCGTAAGCGAATATCCGTGCTCGGCGATTACCGTCATCCTCTTCCCGGGAAAAATCACAGGATAAGCGTAAACGGCAACCTCAACCCCTACAGCTTTCTCATAACCCTGTTGCATGAACTCGCGCACCTTGTTGCGTTTGAAAAATATGGCAACAGAATTCAGCCTCATGGCAGGGAATGGAAGAAAGAATACAGTGAAATACTCCTGCACTTTATTCAGAGAAACGTTTTCCCTGACGATATCAGGATTGCGCTCATGGAAAACCTTCATAACCCTGCCGCAAGTAGTTGTGGAGATGAAAAACTTTTGCGTTCGCTAAGAAAATATGACCGGCCAAATAAGAAAAACATCCCGGTTGAAGAGATTGATAAGGAGACATTGTTTTCTACCACCGATGGCAGAATTTTCAGACGTGGCGTGAAGGTTCGAACCCGGTATAAATGCCAGGAGGTGGGATCTGGTAAATGGTTTCTTTTCAGCGGATTATACGAGGTACGCCCGGTTGAAAATAAGATTTGAGGGCTTGGAAAAAAGTCGTATATTCGTGGACAAATGTCTGAGATAATGGGTACAAAATATACAGTTGTTGAGAAGAAACTTGACAAAGAGATCAGTCTAGTACTTGCCGAGGGAGAGGCGCCCTATAAATTGAAATCAGGCAAAACAACTTACTCGGATTTTCTTTCCAACCCGATGCAAATAATTCAAACTATACGGGCAGGGATACCTTATACTTTATTTTCAACAATTTCCGATTATACGCCCTTCACGGAAAAAGATTGGGCAGAATTTTTAGATATATCCACCAAGTCACTGCAGCGCTATAAACAGTCGAATCATCAATTCAAACCCATTCATACTGAAAAGATCATAGAGATGTCTGAAGTAACTCATGCAGGTCTGGAGTTTTTCAGGTCGAACGAGAAATTCCGGTTATGGCTTGATACACCAAACTTCGCGCTCGGCAATCTTCCTCCCATAGAATTACTCAAAGATTCTTACGGGAAAGAAATGGTGATGGCAGAGATCACACGATTAAGCCACGGAATTTTTGCCTGATGGAAGTATACAGGCTTTGCAGGAAAGAGTTCGCGGAACCATTAACAGGCCTGGGAGCTTCTTTACGGGGCGGCAGGTGGAACAGTGCAGGCGTACACATGTTATATACAGCATCAAACCGATCTTTAGCTATGGCCGAAGTAGCTGTGCATCTCACTATGGCTACATTACCCGAAGACTTTGTGATGCTCACGATATTTGTTCCTGATGATGCAGCTGAAAAAAAGGTTTTGCCTGCCTCTCTGCCTGTCAACTGGAACATTTTTCCCCCACATCCTTCCACGCAACAGATCGGCGACGACTTTGTGAGGGAAAATAAAAATCTTCTACTTCGTGTACCCTCGGCCGTTACCAGGGGAGATTTCAATTACCTTATCAATACTGCACATCCCGATTTTGAAAAAGTGAAAATAGTTTCTTCTGAAAAATTTCCGTTTGACCTGCGGATCTTCAAATGAATTTTATGCCGTGCAGGTTTAAAAAACAAAACCCGCCATAAGCGGGTTTTAAATGTGCGGCAAAGGAGATTCGAACTCCCACACCCTTTCGGGCGCTACCACCTCAAAGTAGTGCGTCTACCAATTTCGCCATCGCCGCATTTTGGTGGAAAACCACCTAAGAACTTGCCGCAAAAGTAGCAATTTTTTTATTTCCCTTTGCAGCCTTAAAGTGTTCGAAGTTATTTTTTTAGAACAATCCTGAAAGTTGTGCCCTTGCCCGGTTCGCTGCTTTTTACAAAAAGGTCTCCCCGATGATATTGTTCAATAATTCTTTTAGAAAGAGAAAGCCCGAGCCCCCAACCCCGCTTTTTTGTGGAAAATCCGGGCTTGAAAACCATCGGGATATTCTTTTTCAAAATTCCTTTCCCGGTATCAGAAATATCGATCACAACGCGGGTGGGTTCTCCGTGAACTCTCGCACGTATCTCACCTTGCCCGTCCATTGCATCCAGGGCATTCTTCAACAGGTTTTCGATCACCCAATCGAATAAAGGCGGATTGATCATTCCGACGATATTTTCTCCATTCCCTTCCACGGAAAACCTGACTCTTTCCGGTGCGCGTCGTTTCAAATAATTTACCATCTCGGTCACCTGTAATAATATATCGCTTTCCTCCAACTGGGGCGTGCTGCCAATTTTGCCGAAACGGTCGCTCACAAGCTTTAACCGCTCCACATCCTTTTCCATTTCGGACGCAATTTTTTCATTGCCTGCAGACCCTTTCAACATTTCAACCCAACCTTGCAGCGAAAACAGGGGTGTACCAAGCTGATGAGCAGTTTCCTTTGCCATCCCTGCCCATACCTGGTTTTGTGTGCTCTTATTTCTTGTGCTTATCATCAGCAGGGTCACCACAATAAATAAAGCGACCACCAATAATTGTATCAAAGGGAAATACCTAATTTGTTTAAGCAATTCAGATTCTCCGTAGTATACAAGATTATTTTCCGACTCATTATGAGGATTACTCCAGATGATCGGGTCGTTTAATGATTTGAACTCCTTTAGTTTTTCAAAAAGATATTTTTCATCTTTCAGGGCTTTTACAGAATCCAGGTTCCGATAATCGAGAATACTGTCGTTTTCCGTTACAGCGATCATAGGAATATCCTTACTATTCTCTGTGAGAATTTTGCTTGAAAGATGGGTTTCTACAAAATCAGGATTATTAATATCTCTTAAGGCTACAACCCATTGTTCAATTTTAAGTTTCTCTTCGGCGGCTATTTTTTTTGCAAGAAAGTCAGAATAAAAAAGTGTGGCCACAACGATACCGATAGCCATCAATGCAAGACCTGTTCTCCAATTGAACAACTGTGGATACATATGGTAAATGTAAGCATGATTTACATCCTCTGTGCCACTCATACAAAGCAGACTGACTTTTCCGGTGGAATTGATAACTTAGCTCGCTTCAGAACATCCGCTATATTCGCTGAGAATGGAACTTTCAAATACATCATCTTTTCCTGAGGTTGCCGTTGTTATTTTGAATTGGAATGGAAAGACCTACCTGGAAAGATTTCTGCCCTTTGCTCTTTCTTCAACATACCCAAACAAACGCATTATTGTAGCAGACAATGCATCCACAGACGGCTCTGTTGAACTTGTGCGCGAGAAATTTCCTCTTGTAGAAATAATTATCAATGAGGAAAACGAAGGATTTGCGAAGGGTTACAACTCGGCACTGAAACAAATTGATTCTCCATACTACGTACTATTGAACAGCGATGTGGAAGTAACTCCCGGCTGGATAGAAAACATTGTCGCGCTGATGGAGAATGATGGAGCTATCGCCGCCTGCCAACCCAAAATTCTTTCTTATAATCAAAAGTCAAAATTCGAATATGCCGGCGCCTGCGGAGGTTGGATCGACAAGTTCGGCTACCCGTTCGCGAGAGGAAGGGTGTTTGATACTTGCGAAAAAGACGAGGGCCAGTATGATATTGCCACACGATGTTTCTGGGCCTCGGGTGCAGCATTGTTCCTAAGATCTTCGGCGTTCAGGGAAGTGGATGGGTTTGATGAATTTTTTTTCGCTCATCAGGAAGAGATAGACCTTTGCTGGCGCTTACAGCATAAAGGATATAGTATTTATTGTGAACCCGCCTCAACAGTTTATCATGTAGGAGGAGGTACACTACCGGTAGGGAATAAACGCAAAGTGTTTCTGAATTTCAGAAACAACCTGATCATGATGCGCAAAAACCTTCCGCCAGGAGAAGCCGGAAGAAAAATACTTGCAAGGTTGTTTCTCGACGGAATCGCCGGTATCAGGTATCTGCTCAGCGGCGAAGTTTCGTCAATGTTTGCCGTTGTAAAGGCCCATCTCGCTTATTATTCATGGAAAAAGGCCTGGAAGAAACAGCGACAGGCTGCGGTGGCTAAGGCGCCTTTGTCGGGAAAGTTCAAGGGAAGTATCGTTTGGAAATATTATATCGGGGGGAAGAAAACGTTCAGGCAAATTGTTGGACAGAATTAAACTTTATTAATTGTTTACTCCTATTTTTGCGAAGAAAATTTACAGGAAATGGAACAAGAGATCATAGAAACGAAGCACAAGGATTTTGCGCACAACTGGGTTTCATCCTCGCGCTTTTTGTGGTTTTGCCAGGTGTTCCTGGTTATTGCCTTTGTTTTAGGCGGATGCTATAATCTTTACACACATCGTTATAAAGGTAAGCCGGAGGTAACTGTGCCTGAAAACACTCTTTATTCTCCGAAATACAAATAATTTTTTTGGATAGGTGATTCGCCCTATTTTTGCAGTCCAAAAAAAATAACACAGTTCTTAAAAAATGCGGAAGTAGCTCATTTGGTAGAGCACGACCTTGCCAAGGTCGGGGTGGCCGGTTCGAGCCCGGTCTTCCGCTCCAAAGATCCCGACCTTTTGTCGGGATTTTTTTTGAATCTCAACAGTGTCTTTTATGCCCCGGTGGTGGAATTGGTAGACACGCAGGACTTAAAATCCTGTGATCAGCAATGGTCGTAACGGTTCAACTCCGTTCCGGGGCACTGTAATTCCGGATCATTTCCCGCTTCGGCGGGATTTTTTTTGGGGTGGGAATTATTTTGTGTTTATATGGTGGCGCAGGAAGGGTGGATTTTGATAAATGGTTGATGGGCGAGGGTTTATTCTTTGCAGTATCACAACTTCGACACTGCCTTTGAAGCATCACAACTTAGATACTTCGCCACTTCATTCAATCATAAATCGCTCTACGTTTATCCAGTTTATTCGCATTGCGGTGCCTGCGACGGCTTTCAGGTTGATAAGTATTCTAATCACCGAGCTTATTTGAGGGCTTTCCGTAGTTTTCTCACTTTAAAGTTCCGGCTTCACTGAGCTGGATTCTGCCCTGGTTTGGGCATTTTGCTAAAAACTTTGAGCTGCTATATAAGCTATAAAATCAGCCGAAAACGTTTCAGAGTAAGGAAGTGCGAAGTAAACGGATAATCGTTGGGTTAAAAGTCCCCTGCCAGATTCTGCCTTTCTTCCAGCATATTAACCCATCTATCCTGGCGCAAACCATCAAATAAAATAAAGATAAATAGCGGATCTCACCGTTCAATTCACTTTCAATTTCCTACTGACTCTAAACACTTTTGTCTCCGCAGCAATTCGCTGCAGGCTTAAATTTTCTCCGACAGCTTTGCCTATAAAATAGCAAGGTAGGAACGCAGAGTTGAACTGCGCAAACGAAAGACAACTTTCTTCAACATAACATTTAAACCACCCTTTTATGAAAATGTTTTTTTTCTGCTGCGTTGCAGCCATGCTCTCTTCGTCAACTCAGGCCCAACCAAACAACCCTTATAACAGGGCGGGTACAGACTTCGTTAAATCTGCTCAGGTAATCGCCTCTGAATTAAAAAAAGGAAATATTAAAAACGCGGACGAGGCAACTATAAGCCAGATTCAATCCTCTATCCCTACCAAAACCCAAATGAATCCTTCCCTCGCAGGAGAAATAATGAAGAACATTGCCCAAAACCCCCTGCCATTTTCTTCCGTGCTCAAATCGTCCTCATTAAAACCGGAACTGCAAAGAGAAGTCAGCATGATGCTTGAACATTTGGTTTCATCAAAAACCGAGATGCACAAAGCCTGGCTCACGGAAAAAGCAGAAAGCTACCTGAAAACTGCGTTGGAAAAAGACGACAAGGAAATATTGCTCACCCTTGTAGCCATCATGTATAATGCTGATCAATTCGGGAGTATGGCGAGAATTCGTTGCAATACTTCTGTTAACGGCAGGGTTGTTAACGAGGGCGAAGGGATGGAATGCGCAGGAGCGGCCACCCTTATCGGGTTCACATTAGGTTATACATTTTGCGGTTTCTATTGCGGGCTCGGTGGAGCACTGATCGGCTTTGTGGCGGTGGCAGTTGGCTCAATTTCCTGATAATCTATGAAACTGATGCTGCAGATTTTTATGTGGTGCTCGTATATTTCCCAATATACACCGGCTTTTAAACAGCCGGAGCACCACATTTATTTTGTCGGAAGAGCTAGTCTCCAAAAATCCGCGTTGATCGCAAAGGAATTCAATTTAGCGGACACCCTGATTAGCCACGTAGGTATCGGAATTCAGGAAAGGGAAGGGTTAGTTATTTTTCATGTTGAAGACAAGCCGAACAATGCTCTTGTTAAAAGCACACTGCCAGAGTTTGTTCGAAACCAGGAATTTTATTACTGCGTCTATGCCTTACCGGTATCTAAGGAGGAGATTGGAAAACTAAAGAACATCCTTGCAAACCATAAGCCCGTTGAATTCGACAACCAACTGATGCTGGGAAATCAGGCGCTATATTGCTCCGAATTTTGCTTCAATGTTTTGATTTCACTCGACCCGCAAAAGTTCAGATTCATACCCGTTACAAAATTGATCGAAAATCCCTTCATTGCTTCCTACCTTGGGAGAAAATCTATCACTTATGTGCCGGTGGACTTCTTCATCGGCTACCCCGGTTTAAAAAAGGTATCAGAAGAATTCCTGCCGGCATCTCTCCCCTCACTGCGGCATTGATATTAAGTATCTTTGCCAAAAATTATTTAATGCAGAACGAAATCACCTGCCCTAAATGCAATCATACCTTTACGCTTAATGAGGTAATGAATGAAGAAATGAATTCGCAGCTTAAAGAAATGCGCTCAAAATTGAATGAAGAAGCAGCAAATTGGAGACGACAACGCGAGGAAGAATTTTCCTTACAGCTCAAACAGGCAAGCGAGGCCGCGCGAAAAAAAGCAACAGATGAAATAGACACGAAACTGGCAGCACTTCAAAAAGAAGCTGCAGAAAAAACCAGGCAACTGCAGGAATTTCAGAGGAAGGAACTGGAATTGCTTCGCGAAAAGAATGAAATGGAAGCGAGGCAGAAAAACTTTGAAATAGAAAAAGAGAAATATTTTCTCGAAAAGAGCAGGGAGGTGGAAAACAACATCATTAAGCGCGAGCATGAATTGTTTGACCTGAGAATGAAGGAAAAAGAAACCCAGATGGAAAGCCTAAAAAAAACCATAGATGATCTTAAAAGAAAAAGCGAGCAGGGCTCCATGCAGTTACAGGGTGAGGCCCAGGAACTGTTGTTGGAGCAAATTCTCAGGGACACTTTTCCTTTTGATGCGATCACCGAAGTAGGTAAGGGAGTGGAAGGTGCAGACTGCATACAATTAGTGAGAAATACCACCGGGCGGGATTGTGGCAAAATTATTTATGAAAGCAAAAGAACAAAAACATGGAGCAACACATGGGTCGATAAGCTTAAAGCGGATATGCGCAACAAATGCGCCGATATTGCAATTCTGGTTACACAGGTGTTTCCTAAAGACATGGACAGGTTCGGGCTCAAAGACGGAGTATGGATCTGCAGCTTCAGCGAGGTTGCGAGCGTTAGTCTTTTGATGCGGCACTCATTGATCCAGCTTTATGAAATACAAAAACGTGAAGAGAACAAGGGCGATAAAATGCAAATGCTCTATGATTATCTTACAGGCCTTGAGTTTCGAGGACAGGTTGAGGCCATTGCTGAAGGGTTCAAAGCTATGAAGGATGGTATCACCCGCGAGAGGATGCAGATGGAAAAGATCTGGAAAGAACGGGAGAAACAACTGGAAAAAGTATTGCTGAACACATCAGGATTGTACGGTTCAGTAAAAGGTATAGCAGGAGCCTCAGTTGCAGATATCCCTCTGCTTGATGGAGAATCGACACCATTGTTGGAAAATTAATATATGCCGCAGGAGAATCCATACTTTTTAAAACTCGACGACTCCACCACTATCGAAGTGGCAGGAAGGCGGCTTCCTGAAGGCTTTCACAAGCTGGGCGAATACCAGAAAGATTCCATTGCGAGGAAGATGTTGATTAAGCATATTGAACAGATACGGGAAAGTCAACGGCCCGCAACAGCAAGCGACTTTCTTGTACCAATTGCTATTCTCCTGATCATCGCTGCCGTTATTATGCTCATTGCAAAACGGGTTCGCGATAATCCTAAACTCTACGACAGGATCGTCAGAAAGGACGAAGAGTAATGTATTAATTGCAAACCCAGGCAAGGCAATTGCCGTTGATTATTATCCCGTGAACGTGCAAAACGGTTTCAATTTCCTTACGAAATGAGATCGTCCCTTTATAACGGTCACCCACAAACGAAAATCCCGTAAGCGGCATATTCATTATAAAATCAACCTTACCGGCACCATACCATTTATATGCGGCCTCTTTCATGCACCAGGCCATGGTTACCCGCAGGATGTCCTTCGGTTTTTCATCCATAACAATTTCCTGTTCGGCATCTGATAAAAATTTGTGTACCAGCCGGAGTATCTTCTCCTGAGGCACTTCTATATCAATACCAACCTGCTCATTTGTGCTTATTATCGCAGCTGCATAATCATCGCAATGGGAAATTGAAAAATGATATGCCTCACTTTCAAGGAATGGCTTACGGGTCGTTGCGATCAACACCTTTTCCAATGGAAAACCAGGTTCCAATTCGGTAAGCAGTAACCTCCCGGCAAGGGTTTGTAACCGCTTATGAGGATGGCGAACTTCCGGAGAAACAATATTCCTGTATTCGAAAAAAGATTCGGGTTCGCTGATATGCCAAAGGCCAAGTTTGCTGTGCAAGTTGATATTTTGTTGATAAACCAGCGGCATGCGGAGAACCGGAATGGAAATTTTGACCCCTTAAAAAATTACTTTTACAAATAAACGAATAAACAGGCTATAATGATTTTGAGCGACTCGCGCATTCTTGAAGAAATTGCCAAAGGCACAATTCTGATCGAACCATATCACCGCAGCAAACTGGGAAGCAACAGTTATGATGTTCACCTCGGAAAATATCTTGCAACCTATGTGGATGAAGTACTTGACGCCAAGCTACACAACACCATCACACATTTCGAAATAGGAGATGAAGGATTTATTTTACAACCAAATGTGTTGTACCTGGGCGTAACACAGGAGTACACAGAAACACACAATCATGTTCCCTTCCTTGAAGGGAAGTCATCCACCGGAAGGCTGGGAATTGACATCCACGCCACCGCAGGCAAAGGTGACGTTGGGTTCTGCGGAAACTGGACACTTGAAATTTCCGTGAAGCAACCGGTAAGAGTCTACCATGGAATGCCTGTCGGTCAGCTTATCTATTTCCCCGTTGATGGAGTGATAGAAGTGCCCTATAACCGAAAGTCAAATGCAAAATACAGCGGGCAGCCAAACAGGCCTGTGGAAAGTATGATGTGGAAGAACAAATTTTAAGACCTTCTTTTTAGCGAAAGGGGTGATTTTTTATTTCGGAAGTATCCCTTCTTCTTTATAAAATGCAATCACAAAGGAAGTGACCTCGTCATAGGCAAGAATTCCCTGCGGCTGTTCGTTTCTCTCCAGGAATGCTCCGTATGCCCAGCGAAAAACAGGTTCAAGAAAAGATCTGTGCTTTAATCGGAATCTTCGCCACTCTTCTACATCTTGCTGAACCGGAAGAATAAGTTCTTTTCGAAATTGATTTGCAGAGGCCGAATCTAAAGAGAATAAATTTCTGTTGGCATAAAAGAACAGATCAAGATAGAGTGAATAGCTAAGTAAAGGTTCTTTTGAATGGCTTGCAGCAAGAAACCCGACAAAATTTGCTTCCATCTCTTTCGCATAACCAACCTGGTGCGCAACTTCGTGGCAGGCCGTAAATGGATGAAGGAAGGCAGGCGTGGTTGTATTCACCTGTGCCTCGCCTGTGAAGGGATTATAATATCCGGTAAAACCAAGAAAGTTGCCTGCAATACTCCAAACCGATGGTTTTATGGAAGATGGTTCGTATTTCAGGAACGGATATCTTTTTGAGGCTGATGAATAAGCTTCATTTACCATGGAAAACATCTCCGCCTTTTTCGGGTATTCGGCACCGTTAGCAATCCACTGCTTTTTTGAATCATTTACTCTTTCAAGGAGAAATGAATTCAATGCAACCAGATCTTCTTTGGAATAATCGTTTGCGGAAATTTTCAGTTGGTGCAATATTCCTGCCCGGTTATAATTTAAACCCCAAAGCAAATTGAAAATCACATAAATGATCAAGGCGGCATGGAGGAGCGAAAACAATTTTCTTTTCCACTGCCACCCCTTGCCTTTCCTGCCAACTGTTTTTATGATCCTGTACACGAGGAAAATCACCATCAGCCCGTAGAAAATGTCTCCGGCACTGAAAGGAAGCCATCCGAAAAGCCAACGAAGCGAAGAACTTATGAATGGAAAAACCCCTTTGCTGTATCCATTCTCCACCCGAATACTGTCCCTTGAATACAAATGAATGATCGCCGCCACTGCAATGAGAATAACAGTCAACAGGTATTTTCTCCGGGCAAACATTCCGGTAAATATATATCAACAGCTTTTTTCAGCATTTTTGCAGGTTCCGGAAGCGATTTTTAACACAATTCCCGTGAAATTGTTGTACATTTGCCGTCCTTTAACCCATACCCCATGGCTAAAACGAGGGAATTTGAGATAGCATTTGTAGGATTAAAGCCTGGGATTCATGACTTTAGGTATGAGTTAAATGACGAGTTCTTTCACGAAAGAGGAGCGCCGGATCTTACCAATGTTTCAGCTCAGGTAAAGCTCACGCTGGATAAACATGTGGGATTTCTGATGCTAAAGTTTGAAATCGGAGGCACGGCAGAGGTTTCATGTGATCGTTGCGGCAACCCTTTGAAACTTGATCTCTGGGATGAGTTCAACATGGTGGTAAAGCTTGTTGATAACCCCGATGAGATGAATGAACAGGAAGAAGATCCTGACATTTTCTACATTCAACGAACCGAGAGCCACATCGATGTTGGAACCTGGATGTATGAATTCGTTTTACTCAGCTTGCCGATGCAACGCATGTGCGCGCAACCTGAAGTTGGCGGTACAGGGTGCAACAAGGAGGTTCTGGCAAAGCTTCGGGAGATGGAAGAAAAAACCCGTGAAAACAATTCGAATACCCTCTGGAAAGGGCTTGATAAATTCAAAGAAAATTGATTCCGTAACCACGGATCATAAGGAAGAAATAAATTTTTAAAAACAAACAGACATGCCAAATCCGAAAAGGCGACATTCACAACAACGCAGCGCAAAAAGAAGGACGCATTATAAAGCTACAGCTCCCACTCTCAGCACAGACCCTACAACGGGTGAAATGCATGTACGCCACCGCGCACATGTAAGCGAGGGAAAATTGTATTACAAAGGAAAAGTTGTTGCTGAAAAAGCGCCGCTGAAGGCATAATTTTTTGTGCAGATAATTTCTATTCCAGTGTCGATGTTTGAGTATCTTCAGGCATGATGTTGGAATTTTTCATTTTTACAATACCGGAGAATGATAAGAATTGGAATTGATATGATGGGCGGAGATTTCGCGCCAGCAGAAGCGGTAAAAGGATCAATTGAATTTATTAAGGAACAAGAAAACGGGGAAATTCATCTGGTGATGATAGGCGATGAGCCATCGATCAGAAAACACCTCGAGCAGGCTCACATACCACCCGGCTCATTCTCCATTGTTCACGCATCTGAAACGATCGAGATGCACGAACACCCCACAAAGGCTCTTAAAGAAAAACAACACTCCTCAATTGCAATCGGCTTCCATCTATTATCAGCGGGAAAAACCGATGCCTTTATCAGCGCGGGAAACACCGGCGCCATGATGGTCGGAGCGCTGTTCAGCATAAAAACCATAGAAGGCGTTTCAAGGCCAACGATCGGCGCATACCTTCCGCGTGAAGACGGCAGCCTCGGGCTGTTGGTTGATGTGGGCCTGAACGCAGATTGCAAACCTGAAAATCTGAATCAGTTTGCCGTTCTGGGCTCTCTCTTTGCCGAGCATGTTTTAAAAATAAACTCGCCACGTGTGGGCCTCATCAACCTTGGTGAAGAAGAAGGCAAGGGAAACCTGCTGGCCCAGGGAGCATTCCCGCTTTTGAAGGAAAACTCGAGGTTAAATTTCATTGGAAACATTGAAGGGCGCGACATTTTGCTGGACAAGGCTGACGTTTGCGTATGCGATGGCTTTACGGGAAATGTTGTGTTGAAACTTGCTGAAAGTATCTATGATATTGTGCAACGCAGGCAAATAAAAGATGAACACTTTGAACGCTTCAACTTTGAAGTTTATGGAGGTGTGCCGGTGCTGGGTGTTTCAAAGCCGGTGATCATCGGCCATGGCATTTCCCACTCGATCGCATTCAGGAACATGATCAGGATCGCCTGCACCATGCTTGAAACGGATCTCACCAGGCGCATAGAAAAAGCGTTCGCAGTCTGATTCAACGATCTCCTTTCCTTCTGGCGAACCGGATAACAACAACTTGTACACACCCTGTTGATAAGCCCGGAGTGCTGTTGCAGATTGTGTTAATTTTAGTTATCCAAAACAATCATTGATGTTGCTATCTATATTAAAACGAATTGCATTAGCAAGTGCGATCGTATTCATTTTTATTAATGTGTCGGCTCAAACAGTGAATAAAATTTCCCTGAAAACCGGGCAGCTTTATTCGGGAATTGAAGTAGGCTCAAAGGGCGTAAAAATGAGCATCCTTGAAATGAGCAAGGAAACACAGAAAACCGGCAACTACAATGTTGTAAAGGATACATCAGTAAACACCGACTTCATTTCATTTACTGAGCAAACTTTCGCAGCCACTCTTAATGCATTGACGGGTTTGTACCGCGTTGCAACCGATCAATATCGTATCGAACCACGTTTTGTATTCACTGCTATCAGCAGCGGTGTGAGCATTCAGGCTGATAAAGATGCGAAAAAAGAATGGCTGTCCCGGCTCGCAAATGAATTCAGAACTATCGTAAAAGAACCATCGCGCGTGGTTTCAGTAATCGATGTAAAAGAAGAAGCCCGTCTTTCACACCTCGGCATAATTCCTGATTCTCGCAGGTTCTCTACCTTTCTAATTGATATCGGAAGCGGAAATACGAAGGGAGGCTTCTTCCCTACTGACAATACTAATGACATTCGCCTTTTTCAACTTACCTGGGGTACCAAAAGTATCGCTAACGCAACTAATTCGCGCTTAGGTGAGGATAGTAGTATGACCAATTTCTCACGACAGCTGCAACGCGTTCTGGCAGGTTCGGCCGATCAGGAGATCGTATATGCGGTAAACGTTAGTGGCGCTTACAACATGAGTGATAACATTGCCTTTAGTGGTGGTATTGCCTGGGCCGTGGCCACGCTGGCTTATCCCGAACTGATAGATAACGCTGTGGTTCCCGTTTCATACGATGAGATCGCGGCCTTCATGGAAAGGATCGCAAAAAATTATAACAGCCTGTCTCCGGAAGCGGTGGCTAAAAGCGTAAGTGATGCAACGGTAGACAAAAAACTGGTTGCTAAACAATCTAAAACTGTAAACAAAGTTTTTGATCAACGCGCGCTCTTATCCGGAACAGGATTGCTTCTTAAAATCATGAGGCAGTTTGAAGGTGTTTATGAAAAGAAACAGTTCTTCCTGGTTAAAAACGGTCAGGTAGGCTGGATCTCCGCTTTCGTGAACCAGGCAATAACCACCCAATAAACAGAATGATCCATGCGAGACGTCCGCGTATCACTCTTATTGCTGATTTCATTTGTTTTGCTACTCGCTTCATTTCTTGTTTTGTGTATTTGGGGATATCGATCATATAATTTACGTGATACCCAACAAAACATTTCGAAAAATACTGGTCAGTCAAACCAGGATTCACTGATGCTCTTGTACAATTCCGCCATTGGGAAACTGGAAGAGAAATTGGTTCACACCTCAACAGCTGCGGATTCAATTGGTCAGAATATCGACGGACGTTTGCAGGAATTTTACCGCCTTAAAAACGAATTGAGTGAAATGCTCAAAAACGCAACTACCAATGAGGATTTTGCGGCCGCCAGTAAAAAGATAGATGAACTTCAAAGCAGCATCAGGGAGTTAAAACGAACTAACAGGAACATTTCAGAAGAAAACCTGCGCTTGTACGACCTGCTTACTCAAATGCGAAATTCCCTGCAGACGAATACGCCGAACCAGGCTAGAACCACCGGCCTTGCAACACTACCACAAGCGGGAGCCGAATTTACGGATGAAGAATTGGAAAGCGACCAGGGATCACTGGAAAAGGTTTCATCAAGTAACGACAGGAAAGCGGCTGCTCCCGCTGTTTATGCAGCATCAGATTTAAACCTGGAAAGAATATCTAACAGGAACGATGGTGAGCACCTCGAGTTGGTGGGAAGTTTTGCCATAAAAAATAATCCCCGAATCACAACCAATGATGATATAATGGTGGTTGTAATTCAGCCTAACGGAAAAGTGTTGCAAAAGTCAGCCTGGGAATCAGGAACATTTCAAACCGCCGACGGAAAAAAAATCTATTCCTGTAAAATGAGAATCGAAAATCCGCAGGGGCCCGTTAGAAAGGTCACTTTCTCGCTGAATGGGGACAGGTTGCTCACGGGCAACTACGTGATGCAGGTTTATCACAAAGGGTGGATGATAGGAAATATTACGAAAAGGGTTTAATAATTACGGAAGGAGGAAAGGATGAACCTTCCCGTTGCATTTAAATAATTCTCCATTTGGAGTCTCCTGTTTGAAAAACCATCGAAGTCTGTACATAAAAAAGCCATGATGAGATCATGGCTTTTTTAATATCTATAAAGTTGTCTTCTATTTGATCACGGTAAACTCAACGCGCCTGTTCATCTGGCGCCCTTCTGCTGTCATGTTGTTGGCAATTGGTTTGGTTTCCCCATAGCCTCTTGAAGTTATCCTTCCCATCTCTACGCCTTTGTATTCAAGATACTCCTTTGTTGCGATCGCCCTATCCTGCGAAAGCTTCATATTATCTTCCCTGGATCCGATCCAATCTGTATGGGCCGACAGCTCGATCCTTATACCGGGATTAGCCCGTAACACTTTCACCACCTTATCCAGCTCAGGGTATGATTCAGACTTCAGGTATGATTTTCCAAAAACGAAATAAACATTGTTCAAAGTAATGATCTCGCCTTCCCTCAATTCCTCATCATCTTCGAGGTCGTCAAGGTTGCGGCGCAAACTGTCGTCGGGGTTCACAATTCGAACTCCCTCAGGAGTCAGGTATAAATCGCGATGTATTTGCTTGTATGCATCAACCACTGTCAGATCGATCGTATCAGTAACTGTATGGAAAGAATCAGCAGTGGCACGCATCACATATTTCTTACCATAGGGAAGCACCATTTTGTAATCGCCGCTTTGAGGTTCAGCATAAATATTTCCTTCGTTCTTGCCGCCCACTTCATCATAATAAAGCGTAGCACCCACCGGCAATTTCGTTTGTGCATCCAGTACTTTTCCGTATACCAATACAACAGCATTAGGCTGTGCAAGAGAGTCAAGTTTTGTTTTAACAAGGTCAGCTCCTCCGTTTGTTTTCTCCATGCTTGAAAGGTAGGCGTACTGTCCGCTCGCATCGAGTGTAAAATATGCATCCCATTTCGGAGTGTTTACGGGAGCGCCAAGATTCACTGGTGCGCTCCATTTTTTCCAGCTCTCATCTAACCGGCGCACCATCCATATATCATGTTCACCCAAGCCACCCGGCCTGTTACTTGCAAAGTAGAGCGTAACACCATCCGCAGCCATGAAAGGAGATATCTCATCGTATTCGAAAGTGTTCACATCGGTGCCAAGGCTTTCAGGTGTGGTCCACGTATTGTCGTCATTGAGATGGCTTACATAGATATCATTGATAAAGGAATTTTTTTCTTCTGACAGGTACATGAGCAAGTGCTTTCCATTGCTCGTCATAAAACCGCCGGAATACATATCCTTTGATAATGACTCATAGCCTGGCACATTGATCATTTGAGGTTTTGACCAGCCATCTCCTTCTTTATTCAGCATTGAAAAGCCGCGACCTTTATACACGCCGTCTTCATACGCACCACGAATCATCACACGGTTTCCATCCGGAGATATCCAGAAAACCGCATTGTTCGCCTGCGCATTCATGAGTGCGGGGGCTTGTGTTGCAGGGCCCCATTTTCCATCTGCACCAAGTTGACTGAACCAGATGTCCTGCGCTTTTTTATCCGTTGAATAGAAAGTGTTTTTAGGATTTCCCTCTACAACATAATAGAGCAACTGTCCATCAGCGGAAATCGTTGGCCGCACTTCATGGTAAGCCGAATTCACCTGCGGGCCAAGATTTTCGAGAGTATCCGTTTGGCTAAAACCATGCACTGCCAAAACCAATGCAACTACATTGAGTATTACTTTTTTCATTGCTATTTATAAAAGGTTATTACCAAAAATTTACTTTTCTGTAAAACTCTGTTCCGGGATTGGTGTTTCTCTTAAAGGAAAACAGCATAGCAACTTCAGCGCGTTCGGCTGTATAAGCAGTGAACTTTCCGAAATTAAGAGGATGTTCGTAGGTAGCACGTAGGTTTAATGCCTTTCCTAAATATAAATTAAGATAGGGCATCACTGTTCTGAATGAACGGGTGTATAATCCAAAATTCAGGTTGGTATTTTTGAGTGGATTTGTTTTATAAAATTCAACGCCTGCCCAGAAATCCGAGATGTGCATACTGTCTTTATTGAACTCGCGGCTTCTCAGGTATAAACCTTCTTGCCAGTAATAGTTCTTTTGAACAATGCCCCAACGGTCGTTGAATTTAAGGCGCAACATCGAGTGCGCAGTCACGCGGTGACGTAACTTCTTTTCATCGTCACGGTCAAAGATATCTGCCTGTGGATAAAACAGGTGATACATCGCACCGCCAATTTCAAAAGCAACGGGTTCAGTGACCATCCCGTAATAAGCGCCAACATTTGCATCAACATAATTCTTGTCGCCTTTGCGATCTGTCATCACGCCCTGCGGATACGCAAACCCATCACCGGAAATTTCACGGTCGAATTCCTTTCCCTTGGTTTCATCCACTTCTCCCATCGCATAGGTTACCTGGCCGCCTACGCCCCAATATTTGTTTCTGCGCGGATAAAAATGGCGTGCCACCGAAGCGGAAATGAACTTAGCAGACAGCGGAGAATTGCTCTCTCCATACTGGTAATAGTTCAAGCCCGCTGCCCAATATCCCGCAGCGCCGCGGAGCTGATCATTAATTTTATCTTTCGCTTCTGCCAATACTTTTTTACCTTCTGTATTTCTTGCTACGAAGGAATAGTTTTCATCGCCGGAAGAACGGTATTTGCCGAATTTATATTCTACGAAACCGTTCACATGATGCATAACACCGAAGCGTGAATCCTGGTGGCTGTATAAAGCTCCCACCCTTGCCTTTCCGTCGAATCTGCCGGTAAGTGAAGGATTGAACATCTGGGTAGGTGTGCCCAGTTGCGAAAAACGTGCGTTCTGAGCATTAGTGACCATTGCTGACGACAAGAAAATTACAAAGAGTAATTTTGAAATTCTCATATTCTTAGTTTTGAAAATTGTATTTGTTGGCCTTAAAATTCGGTTTCAAGATAACTGATTTTCCATCAGTGGGTAAATTATATTTATATTCAGGCAGCAACATCTTGATAGTGCGTTTGTAAACTTCCGGTTCAAAATTATTCTCAAGTGCCATAAAAGAATGAATAATATTTTCAGCTTCTTCAAGCTGATGATCGTCTTCCTTGCTTATCATGATCTTTTCATGATGAGTTTCGCGAAGCTTTTCCGTTTCCAGGAACAGGTCTTCATAGAGCTTCTCTCCGGGCCGTTCTCCGATGAAATGGATCTGCATGTCCACATCAGGCACATATCCCGCAAGCCTTATCATATTTCTTGCCAGATCAACGATCTTAACGGGCTGGCCCATGTCGAATACAAACACCTCTCCACCCTTACTCATTATCGATGCTTCAAGTACAAGCTGGCAGGCTTCTCCAATGGTCATGAAGTAGCGCGTCATATCCGGGTGTGTAACGGTAACAGGACCACCCTGTTGAATCTGCTTCTTAAACAGTGGTACAACAGAGCCGTTAGAACCGAGTACGTTTCCGAAACGCGTTATGGCAAATTTGGTATTGCTTTTTGTGCCTGAATAACATTGTACGATCACTTCTGCAAGCCTTTTAGTAGCGCCCATAACACTGGTGGGGTGAACAGCTTTATCAGACGATACAAAAACAAATTTTTCGGCATTATACTTAATGGCAAGCTTTACGATCTGCCACGTAGCGATGATATTGGTTTGAATGGCCTGCCACGGAAATTCTTCCATTAAAGGCACGTGCTTATAAGCAGCTGCATGATAAATAAAATGCGGGGAGAATTTTTCAAACACTTCGTACATCATCTCCTCATTACGCACATCTGAAAGAATAAAGCGATATTGTATTGCAGGATAGGTTCTCTTTAATTCCTGCTCAAGATCATAAAGCGCACTTTCTGAAAAATCAACACAAACAACAAGGGAGGCGTTATGCTTTGAAAGTTTCCGTACAATTTCACTACCAATAGAACCAGCAGCACCGGTGACCATAACCGTTTTCCCGGTAAGATTACGTGCCACGTGTTCATCATAAAGCTCAATCACCTCTCGGTTCATAAGGTCACTTATATCGAGGGAAGCCAACTTGTCTATATTGAAATTTGATAGCAGGCTCTTTATTGAAGTGATCTCCTTTATTCTCAAATTCATTTTAATAGTGCTCTCCAGGAACTTCGCCTTACGGGCAGGGGTAAGCGCTTTATTGGCGATGATGATATCGGTAATATTTTTTTCGCGGATGATATCTTCCAGCGACTCCCCCGCCGCCAATACTTTTACGCCCTCAATGTAACGGCCAATCTTATTCCTATCATCATCAATAAAACCCATCAGCCTGAATCCATGCTCGTGGGTGCTGTATATCGATTTCTTTAAAAACACTCCGAGATGGCCGGCTCCGTATATTAGCAGCCTTTTTTCAGGCGCTATCTTTTTAGCCTTACGGTAATAAGTATAGAGAAAGCTGATGATCAACCGGCTTCCAATTATGTAAAGGGATGTGATGAAGAAACTAACGAGAAATATTTCAGGCCTCAATAAATGCTTTGGGGGAAGCAGCCGCCCCAGGAAGAGGCTCACTACATGAATGAGCAGAACTATACCGATCAGGTTAAGATAATCGTTGCTGTTAAAGAACCTGATCACCTTTTTATAAACCTTAAAAACAGCCCATGCAAAAATGGCAACCGTCAGGTGGATCAGGCTATGATAAAGGACGGTTTTTAGAGGAAACTCTGAAATGTTCAAGATACGGTAGTGGGCAAATAAAGAGGATATCAACCCTAAAAGGATGAGAAACTGATCGCCCACTAAAACCAGGTCGGAAGGCCTGAAATTTAATCTCTTACTTCCGCGCACTGAGTACATCTTTGATTCCATGAACAACTTTTTTTAAATTCTCCTCCGTAAGGTTTGACCCACTGGGCAGGCAAAGGCCATTTTGGAATAACCTGTCGCTTACTCCATTATTATAATGATCGCAGTTTTGGAATACGGGTTGCTGATGCAAAGGTTTCCACAGGGGACGTGTTTCGATCTCTTTCTCTTCCAATGCAATTCGAATACGGTCATTCATGCCTGAGCCCAGCTTTTCGCTTAACAGGATTGTGGTTAGCCAACGGTTGGAATAAATATTATCCGACTCCTTACAAAAATCAATCCCTTCTATCTCTGAGAGTTCATTTGTGTAAAAATCAAATATTTCCCGTCGTCTTTCAACCCGGTCCGTTAATACTTCCATCTGGCCACGCCCAATCCCGGCGCATACGTTACTAAGCCTGTAGTTGTATCCAACTTCCTTATGTAAATAAAAAGGAGCCGGTTCTTTTGCCTGTGCTGAAATGTGCCGGGCCCGCCTGATGATCTCTTCATCGTTTGAGGCCAGGGCCCCACCGCCACTGGTTGTTATAATTTTATTTCCATTAAAACTAAGTATGCCGATCTTCCCCATACTTCCGCATGGCTTTCCGTGGTACAAACTCCCCAACGCCTCCGCTGCATCTTCGATAACGGGTATTTCATACCTGCCAGCTATACTCATAATCTGCTCCATCTTCGCGGGCATGCCATAAAGATGAACCACCACTATTGCGGATATTTTCCGGCCTTTTTTCTTTTGATCTTTGATAGCTTCCTCCAAAAGTTCAGGATCCATATTCCACGTATCCGCTTCACTATCTACAAAAACCGGTTTTGCGCCGCAGTATAAAATTGGGAATGCAGAAGCTGCAAAGGTGAAACTCTGACAGATGACCACTGAATTTGGTTCAACATTCAACAAATCCATGGAAAGGTGCAGGGCTCCGGAGCCGGAACTAAGAGATAAAACGCCCTTAACGTTTAGCCGTTCTGCAAGCTGCTGTTCAAAGGCAGTCACATTCGGACCAAGAGGCGCGATCCAGTTTGATGAAAATGCCTCTTCTACATACGCTCTTTCCTTCTCGCCCATATGCGGCGAGGAAAGCCAGATTTTTGACACTAATTCAGATGGTTTAATCAGAAATTACCCTGAAATAATTCGATCAGGATATTGTTACCCGCAAAAGTATACAAAAAAAGCTACTTTTTAACAATTCTTTTTAGCAATCAAACACTTAAGAGAGCGGGTCATGAAATTTTATTGGCTTCGCAGGAATGCCAACGGCCGTACAGTTTTCAGGAAGAGTTTTTGAAACCACGGCACCAGCTCCAACTATTGTGTTCTCCCCGATCTCCAACTGGTTGATGATTTTGGCGCCGGTGCCCACATAAACGGCTTTGCGGATCGCCACTTCTCCTGAAATATTCACACCTGGCATAAAGGAACAGAAATCTTCAATGATCGTATCATGGCCGACGGTACATGCAAGGTTCAAGATGATGTGATCGCCAAGTTGAAGATCAACTGTAAGAATGTTGCCGGCGCAAATTATACAACCATCACCGATAGTGACATTGGAGGCTCCTTTCAACACCCCGGGATGGATGAGGCTTGGGAAGTTAATATTGCTGTTATTTATCCGGGAAACGATCTTTCTTTTTACAGTTGGGCTGCCAATTGCAATTACAATACTTAACTCATCGGGATATTGATTAAGTTCCTCCATTCCGCCCAATTGTAAATCACCATCTACTGTCGTATTCGAAAAATCATCAGAAAAATATCCAACGAATTTCCAGATCTGCTGGCTTTCATTGATTTGATCGATCAACATTTTCACCTCGCGGCCGAACCCGCCTGCTCCGAATATGGCAATATTTTTCATCTCTAAATTTTTAGTTATTTCCGTTAAAAGCCTCAATTGTAGCCTGTCCTTCCTGGCTGATATCACTTCCGGAAATCACTTTATTGAATGTTCTTACAATTATACGAAGGTCTGTAGTGAAACTGATATTTTCAACATACCATAGGTCGAGTTCGAACTTTCGCTTCCAGGTTATCGCGTTTCTTCCGTTCACCTGTGCCCAGCCCGTTATGCCTGGCTTTACCAGATGACGTCTTTTCTGCTCTGTTGAGTAAAGTGGAAGATAGGAAATCAGCAGGGGTCGTGGGCCTACGAGGCTCATATCGCCTTTAAGCACATTGATCAATTGAGGGATCTCATCCAGGCTGGTCTTCCGCAATAATTTTCCAAAGGCTGTAAGCCTTTCGGCGTCAGGCAATAGATTTCCATTTTCGTCTTCCCGGTCTGTCATGGTACGAAACTTCAGCACCATAAATATTCTTTCGTGCAGGCCTACCCGTTGTTGCATGAACCAGATCCTCTTATGCCCGGTAAGCTTTAACAGAACGATTATGATTAAAATAACCGGAAGTGCAACAACAAGTGCCGATGCCGATATCAGTATATCAATAAGTGGTTTAAAAAAGTGCCTGTACAAATTTTTACGCCGTTTTTAATAGTTGTGTGTATCTATCTAAAATTATATTCCACAATGCTTTCTGGTCAAACCTTTGTAAAATGCTATTTTTTGTGTTGGCAGTTATTGCATCCCGGAAACCTGCTTCGCTCCTTACTTTTATCATGGCATCAAGCAGTGCTGGTTGGTTTTTTGGCGGAACCAACAAACCTGTTTTACCATGATCTACAATTTCATTGCAGCCGTTTATATCAGAAAGTATCAGCGAGCAGCCCATTAATGCAGCCTGCATAGGCACATTAGGAAAGCCTTCCCTGTAACTGGGAAACACAAGCACTTCTGCTGCAGAAAGGAAAGGTCGCACATCATTAATGAAGCCCCACTTTTTTACTGCACCATGCGAATTCAGAATATTCGAAGCGGCCGTGCTCAGAGGATCAAGCTCCGGCTCTTCCTTTCCTAAAAGCCAAAGCCTGTCCTCGGGAAATTTTTCCGAAAGGATGCTGAATGATGTTAAAAGTTCTTCCAGCCCTTTGTCTTTAACTAACCTCCCGATAAATATCCATACCAAACCGCCGGCGGGAATATTTTCGTTTGCGCGTAACCGTTGTGCATCCTTTAAAATGGTTTCGTTCACTGAAAAATAAGAGGTATCGATCCCATTGCTTGATCCGCTGCCAAGCACTTCCATTTTATTTTTCCCGATATTATTTTCAAGCAAAAATTCTTTTTGCCGTGCTGAATTGGCGAATACCCTTGTGGCTGCAAGAAATGTAAGCTTCTCCACAAACTTTAAGATCTTCCTCAGCAGGCCAGTCGTTTCCATCCATGGCAAACCGGCTATCGTATGCAACCTTACAGGCACACCCGCCAACTTCGCTGCCCACATACCAATCAAGCCGGCCTTCGGCGTATGGGTGTGCACAATGTCGGGTTTGATCCTTTTCATCAGCTTCGTGAGCAGCCAGAGGCATTTCAGATCTTTTACAGGGCTGATAGTTCTTGTGAACGGAATAATAAAATGAGGCGCATCTTCCTGTTGCTTCAGTGCTTCAACTTCGTCGCCATCACTGCTTACCATCACTACATCAAAACCATGCTCCTTCATAAAGCGACCCTGGCCCCGAAGCAACACCTGCATTGAGGCAGGGATCGTGGTAATTCGCATCAAAACCGGTCTTTCCCTTTTTTGATTTCTCATCTGTTCAATAACAATTGTGTGATCTCACCCATGGACAGAGATTCAAATCCGTATCTCTTCCTGAGCATGGTGTAATGATCAATTATCTGTTCAAGTTCATGCATGCATTCACGCGGATGATACCCGAAATTATGCGGATGCCACCACAGATGATAGTAGGCTTTATTTTTGGCAGCTTCTGTCATTTCATTAAGAATGCGACGGAGCTTGAGCGTGTTTTGAATCCTATATTTCGGTTGCCAGGGCCTGTACAACCTTGTTGAAGGCAATAGTAGTGGAAGCCCTGAACCAATATCAATATCTTTAAGATATACAGGCTTTATTGGTTGCATCTTAATATATGCATCGCCTGCGCGGAAGAATTTTTCCCTGAAGGTGGATCCGGTTCCGTAACGCCAATACCAAATATTCGGACTTGATCTTACTGCTTCAATACCTACATCGGCACAAACAGAAAGATAGTCGCGATTGAATTGATTTCGTGGAAATACAAGTGATTTAATAACTTTTCCCTTTTCCCTGGCAAGATCAACAGCCATACGAAGATCGGCATGAAACTGTTCCTTGGTTTGACCCGGCTCGAGGCAGAAATAGTGCGCATAGGTGTGTGTAGCAACTTCCTGAAACTTCGTTGCAGAAACCTTTTCAACCAGGTCGGGAGCAAAATGGAAGGGATCGTTTTCGCCTTTAAATCCATGATCAGTTATCCAGTCGTATGCAGAAGCGATCCTGTTTGAAAAGGTTGGTATCAGCCCGGGTTTATTTTCCTGCCATTCTGTAACGCTTTTGCGATAAAGCATTCCAACAATGGCCCAGGTAACATGAACTTCATTGGATGCAAACAGGTCAAGCTTTTCCGGAATCAGCTTTCGGGTGTTACGGAAATATTGTTGCTCTGATTCGTTCAATAACATTCTTTCAAAACAACCCCAATGCAATTCAAAGTCGAGCGATATGCAAAAAACTCCAGGATAATTCATAATTATTTTGAGCCCGGCTTATTTCATCACCAATCGATTCTGTATCGTTGTGCTGAAGCTCGCCGCTTTTAAGAAAAGTATAAAAAAGAATGGCATCAATTGAGCCTTCTGCCGTATAGCGATGCCAAGGTTCCCGGTAACCTGGGCTAATGCAAGGGAACCGAAAAGAAAAAATACGAGGCAAATTCTGTAATAACCATTCCAATCGCCCCAGGCTACAAAGGCTCTCTTTATTACGATGGCAAACATAAATATGTATGCAAGGTTTTCGAAAGACACAAGTATGCCCATTATTCCTTGCCCATCAATGAACAAGGGCCGGAACCAGAATGTGAACATTTTCATGGGAAGACTATAGTCCTGCAGATTAACTCCTGAAGTAGATTTCCCAAGTTCAGAAGCCCGATGCTGAAGAACATCGGAATTTAAAACGTTGAAACTTTCTATTTCGGTAAACTCTGCAACATCATCACTAATATAAAAGAACACCACCGCCGCCACGATAAATATAAGCCACCGCAAATAATTCTTTATTCCTGAACTCGTAATAAGCAACACAAGCATGATACTGAGAATGGCAGTAAACAAAATATGAGGCCGCACCATAAATGTAAGGAAGCCGCCAAGGAGAAGAGTTATGTATCTCCGGTTAAACCTGCTTAAGCCAAGGGCAAATAGAGACAGCCCGAATAAAATGACGCTTCCTTTTCCTAAAGATGAAGACCAGAAATGAAGGTTAGGCAAAAGAAAAACAATCTCAACCAAAGTAAGTTTACCCCAAACTGCGGGCAACTTCACGTTCTCTTTAGCAGCAAAATAAAAGAGCAAAATGCCTAAATAACCGAAGTAGGAGAAAATTATCATTGCTGATAAATAGCCCAGGTTAAAAAGATAGGTGAAAGGCCATGCAAGGAAATAAATAAAAGTTGTTGATGTGCCCCAGAGCGAGAACCAGTCTTTTGTAGTGGAAGACACAACGTAATATTGCACCGAATCGCTGGCCGTGGCAGCTGCATAAAGTGTGTAAACAGTGCACAGAATTGCATGTACCACAAATAATACCCACAGGTAACTTTCAGAGAGCACGTTGTACTTCTGTACAAACACTTTCACGAGAAAAGTGTTGATGAAAATTATCAATATGGTTACCAATACAGCATCCATGTCAGAAGAGTTCAAGGGAGCCTATTGAAGGCCGCCAGCTTTGGAAGTTCTCAAAATGATGCAGGTCAGTTAAACTAAGTTCACGAATTGTTGTTATTGGTCCTTTGCGAAAAGGTCCGTAGAATCCTGCCTTTGTTGAAATTAATGGAGTGGGTGCGCAGCTTATCATCACCGGCCTGAATTTCCTGGCGAGATCTTTCAAATTTTTTTTCAACTCCTTCTCTCCCTCTTTGTTTACCGCCCACATTTCACATATCCGCAATTCGCAAAAACCTTTGAGATTCTTCAAGCGGAAGATAATGCCGAATTTGCCGGCTACTGCAATTCCGCCATACTTCACCACCGGGCAATCTGCATAACGCCATTTAATGTAGTCATGAGAAAGAGGCGTGTGATAAAAGTTATCTGATCCCGGAAAACTGTATTCATTCTGCAATTCGGTTGCCGCAGTATTGATATTATAATGACTGATAAACTTTGAGATCCTTTCTTCAGAATACCGGGCTGGCAACAGGCTTCCGGGCTTAAACAAAAGCGGCATGCGACCGGCGTCTTTCCATCCCATTTTAAGATAACCGGGACGGCTGCTCGTATTCGGCGAATTGAAGACGAGGCTAATCCCTTCAGCCTTGCAA
>JAEZDA010000041.1 GCA_023433345.1 Bacteroidota bacterium
AAACTAACGCCGCTGCTCAGTATGGCAACAACTTCAGAGCGCCCGGCCATTTTAGAAGTGAAAAATATTACCGAGATGAAGATGAACAGGGGAAACAACATGGCTACTATTCGTGGGATGAAGCCAAAATAGTAATCAGTGATAATGCGGGAAACGGGAAGCTTTGATTTTACAAAATCGTCTGTATGTTCACTCGCATCCACTACAACAACGATTGTAGTAAGAAGCAAAAGACAAAAAAAGAATGTGGTCAGGTATTTCTTTAATATATAGCCGTCCAGCTTTTTCATCAAGGATGTAAAGATAAGGCTGCAGGAAGCGATGCGAAAATTGAAAAGTTAATTTCCCCCGGCAATAGCTTTCGCTGCCAGGAAGCCACTCGTCCACGCATGTTGAAAATTATAGCCGCCCGTGATTCCATCAACATTTATTGTTTCACCGGCGAAGTAAAGAGATTCATGTATGCGGCTTTGCATTGTGAGCGGGTCGATCTCCTCAGTTTTAATTCCGCCTGCAGTAACAAATTCTTCCTTGAATGTTGTTTTACCCGAAACGCTGCATTCGAAACCAGTAAGCAAGCGAGCAAGTGTATTTTGGGCTTTTGCGGGAAGGTCTGCCCAGCGGGCTTCGGAGTTCACCCCTGCCAACTTTATGAAGAACAGCCATAAGCGCGAAGGCAATTCAAAAGGATTTCTATTCGCCACCTTTTGTGAGGCGTGTTCGTTGCGCATTTTTATCAACTCCTCCCTGCAGGAATTTTCATGAAAGGCGGGAACCCAATTTACTGAAACAGAAAAACGATAGTTCATTGCGGCAAGGTCGCGTGCGGCCCGGGCTGAAAGGCGAAGGATGGCAGGACCGCTTAATCCCCAATGCGTGATAAGTACAGGGCCTTCCTCCTGAAATTTTGTCTGCTGAATTTTTACAGAAGCATGTTGGGCAATTCCCATTAATTCGGTGATGGGGTGCGATGGCATGTTAAAAGTAAACAGTGAAGGAACCGGCGTTTCCACCGTGTGGCCGGTTTTTGTGATCCAGGCAAATTGCTCCTGCTTTGGAAAGCCACCCGTGCCTACAACGAGGTGGGAGTAAGATTCTTCTTTACCCGAAGCCGTTTCAACCAACCATTCTTTTCCGCGTTTACTGATCGCCGTTACTCCTTCATTCAGGCGGATATCTACATTATACTTTGCGGCTTCATCGAGCAGGCAATTGATGATGGATTGGGAGTTATCTGTTATTGGGAAGATCCTTCCGTCTGCCTCTGCTTTCAGTTCAACACCACGTTCCTCAAACCAGCGTATAGTATCGGAAGTAAAGAAATGTCCGAATGCTTTTTTCACAAAGTTGGCCCCGCGGGGATAACGTTTAGCCATATCCGAAATGCTGAAACAGGCATGAGTGACATTGCAACGTCCGCCTCCGCTTATCTTCACCTTGCTGAGAAGCTTCGATGATTTCTCAAGAACGCAAACCTTTAGCGCACGGTCCATCCTCGCTGCATTCACTGCGCAGAATATGCCTGCAGCACCGCCACCGATAATGCAGAGGTTTTTCTTCATGAAATAGTATTAATAACTCCAGGTAAGATTTGGATTTTTCTTTTCTACCTCCTCGGTTTCGGCAAAGGATGAAAGCACATCCGCCTTGCCAGGTCGGATACATACATCATGCTCAAAGTGTGCCGAGGCTTTGCCATCACGCGTGCGGATCGTCCATCCATCTGCTTCTGTGAATACATCTTTCGTACCGAGGTTGATCATTGGTTCGATCGCTATCACCATCCCGTCTTTTAATTTTGCACCTGTGCCCTTCTTTCCATAATTAGGTACCTGGGGATCTTCGTGCATGCTTCTACCAAGCCCATGGCCAACCAATTCCCTTACCACGCCAAAACCATTCTTCTTTTCGGTATGCTCCTGTATGGCGAAGGCGATGTCGCCGATCCTTCCGCCAACCCTGCATTTTTCAATTGCGAGGTAAAGCGATTCTTTTGTTACACGGAGCAGGCGCTTTACATCTTCAGAAACCTCTCCTAACGCGAACGTGTATGCGCTGTCGCCGTGAAATCCGTTCTTATAAATCCCCACGTCTATGCTTATAACATCACCATCTTTCAATTCATCCTCGGTTGGGAAGCCATGTACCACAGCATCGTTAACAGAAATACAGGATGCAAAGGGATAACCGTGATAACCTTTAAATGAAGGCGTGCCTTTATTGTCTCGAATAAATTCCTCAATGATAGCGTTCACCTTCATTGTTGAAATGCCCGGCTTAAGAATTGCAGCTGCCTGGGCGTGGGCCTTTCCAACCAGTAAGGCGCTTTCGCGCATTAATTCTATCTCTTCCTTTGTTTTATATTGAATCATCTGAATATTAGTTAAAACAAACCCCGGCATTGCGGCCAGGGTTCATCAATATTTTTACGGTCTGGTATATTACATTCCTGATGTAACAGCCTGCCTGCCCTGCATGCGCCCGCTGCTCATCAAGCCGTCGTATTGCCTCATCAGCAATTGAGTTTCGATCTGTTGTAATGTATCGAGAATTACTCCCACCATAATCAACAACGAAGTACCGCCGAAGAAGGTTGCAAAGTTTTGGCTCATTCCGAATACAAGCTGAAAAATACCGGGAAGGATACCAACTACGGCAAGCAAAACTGCTCCCGGCAATGTGATCCTGTCCATGATAGTTCCTATATAATCAGCAGTATCCTGGCCAGGCTTCACGCCCGGAATGAATCCATTATTGCGTTTCAACTCATCAGACATTTGCTTCGGGTTGAAAATAAGTGCTGTGTAAAGGAAGGTAAATGCGATCACACAAACCGAGTACACTATCATGTAAACGATGTTCGTATGGTCAGTGAAATATCTTGCCCAACCTTCACCCTGGAAACCTGTAAAGATAGTTGGCAGGAAAAGGATAGCCTGAGCGAAGATGATCGGCATAACACCCGCGGCATTTACTTTCAAAGGAAGAAAGTTGCGCGCACCACCCAATTGACGGTTGCCAACAATTTGTTTTGCATAGTTCACAGGCACCTTGCGCACGCCCTGAACGAGCACTATACAACCCATGATCACGGCGATCAGGAATAAGATCTCAACAAGCATTATCAACAATCCGCCGGCACCGCGTGTGGTACGGGCTGCCCATTCCTGCCCGAAGGACTGTGGAAGACGTGCAAGGATACCGACCATGATGATAAGAGAGGTACCGTTACCTAATCCTTTATCTGTGATCTTTTCACCCAGCCACATTACGAACAATGTTCCCACTGTAAGAAGAATGATGGTGGATATCCAGAAATAAGATGAGTAAGATGCGATAAGGGCTGATGCGTTTGCCGGGCTTTTCAGGTAACCGATATAAGCAGCGGCCTGGAAAACTGTTACAATCACGGTAAGATAACGCGTCCACTGATTGATCTTCTTACGGCCGCTCTCTCCTTCCTTTTGGATCTTTGCCATTTGCGGCACAAGGATGGTAACGAGTTGCATGAAGATCGATGCAGAGATGTATGGCATGATACCTAATGCGAATATCGATGCCTGCGAGAAGGCGCCGCCCACGAAGGCATCAAGAAGACCAAGCATCCCTGTTTGGGAACTCTGGCTAAGGTTATCTAATTCATTTGGATTGATCCCCGGTAACACGATGAATGAACCGAGACGGTAGACAAACAGTAATATTAAAGTGAAAACGATTTTTTTTCGCAGTTCCTCAATACTCCAGATATTTTTCAGTGTTGTAACGAACTTGAACTTCTTCACAGAATGATGTCGGGGTTTTATGGTTTTATTCGCAAAAGTAAAGAACACCTTTTTCAAGGTGTCCGCAAATATCGTGTAATTATTTTACTAATTCAAGAGAGCCACCTGCAGCTTCTATGGCAGATTTTGCTTTTTCGCTGGCAGCGTGCACCTTGAATGCGAACTTTCCTTTCAGCTCACCGTTACCGAGAATTTTCACCACATCGGTTTGGCTGATGAGCCCGTTGATGTATAAATTTTGGGCGTTAAACTCTGTAATGCCATATTTTTCTGACAACAGGTCAATTTGGCCGAGATTAAATACTTTGAATTCTACGCGGTTAGGATTTTTGAATCCGCGCTTTGGAATACGACGCTGAATTGGCATCTGGCCACCTTCATGAGCTTTTTTGCTTTTGTATCCTGCGCGGCTTTGTCCGCCTTTATTACCTTTTGTAGAAGTACCGCCTTTACCGCTTGCCTCACCACGACCGAGGCGTTTTTCTTTGTGTGTAGAACCTTTTGCGGGTTTGAGAGAATGTAAATTCATTGCTTTTATTTTTTACTTGCGCCCCGAAAGCGCGGAGCTCGCGTTTTGATTTGAAAATTTGGGAATTTGGAGATTTGGAAATGGATATTCTATAACTATCGGTTGACTAATTATCAAATTTCCAAATCAGCTAATTATCAAATTAATTTATGCTTCCTCAACTTTCACCAGGTGATTCACCTTGGTTACCATGCCGAGGATCTGAGGAGTTGCTTCAACTTCCACTGTGGCATTCATCTTTTTCAGCCCCAGCGCTATCATTGTTCTCTTCTGGCGTTCGGGCCTGTCGATTACACTTTTTACCTGGGTGATCTTGATCTTTTTCATTATTCAGTTTTTTCAGATGGAAGAGAACAATTTCTTCCCTTTGATAAATTATCCGTTAAATACTTTCTTCAATGGGCGGTTGCGTGTTTTAGCAACAGCAATTGGTTCCCGCAATGTGCTTAGCGCTTTAATGGTTGCCTTCACCACGTTGTGCGGATTAGCAGAACCGAGGTTTTTAGTAAGCACGTCTGTAATTCCGGCTGATTCAAGCACGGCGCGCATGCTACCTCCGGCGATAACACCGGTACCCTGGGCGGCAGGTTTTATTAAAACTTTTGCAGCACCTGCTTTAGTAAGCTGGTCGTGAGGAATAGTTCCGTGGAAGATGGGAACCTTGATGAGGTTCTTCTTTGCATCCTCAATACCTTTAGTGATGGCTTCCTGCACCTCTTTCGCTTTTCCGAGGCCATGACCTACAACACCTGCTTCGTTACCTACAACAACAAGGGCAGAGAAACTGAAAGCGCGGCCACCTTTTGTAGTTTTCACCACACGGTTAATGGCAACAACTTTTTCCTTCAGTTCCAGGTCGCCTGCTTTTATTTTATTGCTAATTACGTTAGACATGTATGTGCTTATTAAAAATGTAATGATTAAAAATCCAGGCCACCTTCGCGAGCGCCTTCGGCAACTGCTTTCACACGGCCATGATAAATGTATCCGCTGCGGTCGAACACCACCTGCTTGATGCCAAGTTCGCCTGCTTTACGCGCAATGGCTTCACCCACCATCTTGCTCTTGTCGATCTTCGGCGCCTTCTGAGCTGTGATATCTTTCTGCTTCGAGCTCGCTGCTGCCAGGGTTGTGCCTGTGGTATCATCGATCAACTGGGCATAGATATCAGTATTGCTCCTGAAAACACTCAGGCGTGGTTTAGATGGGGTGCCGGCAACTTTTTTACGGATGCGATACCTGATCTTTTGTCTTGCACTTGTTTTGTTGTTCATCTTCTTTTATTTGTATTCCCTGATGCTGCCAGGGAGATGATTTTATTATTTACCTGCTGATTTACCTGCTTTTCTTCTCAACACCTCACCTGCGAATTTCACACCCTTTCCTTTGTATGGTTCAGGCTTACGTAGTCCACGGATCTTCGCACATACCTGACCAAGCAATTGTTTGTCTATGCCGGAAATTGTAACAGTAGGGTTCTTACCTTTTTCAGTTGCAGTTTCAACTTTAAGTTCTTTCGGAACTTCAAAGATGATATTATGAGAATAGCCGAGAGCGAGATCAAGAAGATTTCCCTGGTTAGCTGCTTTGTAACCCACACCCACCAGTTCAAGCTGTTTTGTGTATCCTTCAGTAACACCTTTTACCATGTTGCTTACCAGTGAACGGTAAAGACCATGCATGGCGCGGTGACGGATCTGATCAGTTGGCCTTGATATTTCAAGCACATTATCTTTTACCTCAAGTTTGATATCGCGATCAATTGATTCTTTCAATTCTCCTTTTGGACCTTTTACCGCGATAATATTATCCTTACCTACGGAAACGGTTACCCCTGAAGGAATTTCGATCGGCTTTCTACCTATACGACTCATTTTTCTTAATTTGAAAATGTGATAATTTATTGATTTGAAAATGTTTTTTGATTGTGGTCAGCTATGTATAGAAAGCTTAATTCAATCTTTATCCTCCGATCTGAAAACCATTTTCAAATTTTCAAACCTGCTAATTGTCAATTAAAATATGTTGCACAATACTTCACCACCCACATTCTGAGCCTTTGCTTCCTTATCTGTCATTACACCTTTTGATGTAGAGATGATTGCAACGCCCAAACCGTTTTTCACGCGTTTGAAGTCTTCAGGTTTTGAGTATGTACGAAGACCCGGGCGACTTACTCTTTCCAGGCTTTGGATAACCGGAAGTTTGGTTGTTGGGTCGTATTTCAAAGCGATCTTAATGATACCTTGTTTGTTGTCATCTTCAAACTTGTACTTCAGGATGTAACCTTTTTCGTACAGGATTTCGGTGATGCGTTTTTTCAGGTTGCTTGCAGGGATCTCAACGATACGGTGGTTAGCCATTTGTGCGTTGCGAATCCTCGTCAAATAATCTGCGATTGGATCAGTTACCATTGTTATTTTCTGTTAATGATTTTAATAATTTATTACAATGCGATATCCAGTAAAAGTTGAATGCTTTGCTGGTTTGTTTATGAATTACCAGCTTGCTTTTGTAACTCCGGGAATTTTTCCCTGCAAAGCCATGTCCCTGAACATTACGCGGCTCACTCCGAAGTGACGCATGTAACCACGGGGTCTTCCGGTAAGCTGGCAACGGTTTTTCAAACGAACTGGTGATGCATTTTTTGGAAGAAGATCCAATGCTGCGTAATCACCTGCTGCTTTAAGGGCCGCTCTTTTTTCAGCATAACGGGCTACGATTTTCTCGCGCTTTCTCTGCCTGGCTTCAATTGATTTTTTTGCCATAATTAATTGTCAGATTTTTTAACGTTTTTAAACGGCATACCAAGTTCTTTCAACAATTCAAATGCCTCTTCATTGGTATTTGCAGTTGTTACAAAAGTGATATCCATACCGGTGATCTTATTTACCTTATCAATATCGATCTCCGGGAAAATGATTTGTTCAGTTACGCCCAGGGTGTAGTTTCCGCGGCCATCAAATGATTTATCATTGATACCTTTAAAATCACGAACGCGTGGCAGTGATACAGAAACCAGCCTGTCTAAAAACTCATACATCTTTACACCGCGAAGTGTAACGCGGGCACCGATGGGCATGTTCTTACGCAATTTAAAGTTGGAGATATCCTTCTTTGAATTGGTGGCAACAGCTTTTTGTCCGGTGATGTTGCTTAGTTCATCAACGGCAACGTCGATAAGTTTCTTATCAGCAACAGCGCCATTCACACCACGGTTCAAACAGATCTTTGTAAGCCTTGGAGCCTGCATAACTGTTTTGTAGTTGAATTTCTTCATTAAGGCAGGTACAACTTCTTTTTTGTACTTGTCTGCCAACCTGGGTTTGTTAGTTGTTGTGCTCATTATTTAATTACCTCCCCTGATTTTTTTGCGGTTCTGATTAATTTACCCTTTTCGCGTGAACGGCTGATCTTGCTTGGTCCGCCGGATTTTGCATCCCACAACATCACGTTGCTGATGGCGATCGGTGCTTCGGTTTTAACGATTCCACCTTTTGTATTCTGAGCCGTTGGCTTAGTGTGTTTAGTAACGATGTTCACACCTTCAACCAATACGCGGCCTTTCTCAAGAATCACCTCCAACACTTTACGTGGCTTCTTCAGATCTTTATCATCACCAGTGATCACAACCACTGAATCGCCTTTTTTAATGTTGAACTTGGGTTTAAATCTTGTACTCATTTTTTTGAATTTGCAGGAAAAGTCAAAATTCAAAAGTCAAAACTCAAAAACTGTTTTTAACCTGATTTCGATTTCCTTTTTACTTTTTCCTTTTTAATTTTTACTTACAGTACTTCCGGAGCCAGGGAGATGATCTTCATGTATCCCTTATCTCTCAGTTCACGGGCAACCGGCCCGAAGATGCGCGTACCACGTGGTTCGTCTGCATTGTTCAACAACACTACTGCGTTGTCGTCGAAGCGGATGTAAGAACCATCTTTACGGCGCAGTTTGTTTACGGTACGAACAATAACCGCCTTGCTCACTGTTCCTTTTTTGATACCGCCGGCAGGCATAGCGTCTTTCACGGTAACAACGATCTTGTCGCCGATCTTTGCATAATCCTGTCCGCTGTTTCCCAGCACGCGAATGCACAATACCTCTTTTGCACCGCTGTTATCCGCAACATTTAGTCTGCTCTCTTGCTGAATCATTTTATTTTAATTTACGACCCGTGATAGTTGGACTTTATTCCTCCGATCCGGACCAGTGTTTGTCTTTTTATAATGTTTGCGAAAATGGAAATCGTAATTCCGGAATCCGCAATCGTAAAATCTATTTTACTTTTTCAACCACTTCCACCAGTCTCCAACGCTTCATTTTGCTCATTGGGCGGGTTTCCATGATCCTTACCGTATCACCGATGTTGCACTCATTCTTTTCATCATGGGCATGAAAGCTGGTGGTTTTTTTAAGGAACTTTCCGTAGAGCGGATGCTTGATCTTACGTTCAACTTTCACAGTGATGGTTTTATCCATTTTATTGCTGGATACCACGCCGATCCTGGTCTTCCTTAAATTTCTGTCAACGGTATTTGTTGTTGTCGATTCCATTTTTATTGTTTTCGGATTATGCTCCTATTTGTGTTTTCTTTAATAGTGTTTTGAGGCGCGCGATATCTCTCCTTAAAGCACGGATGCTTTGCGGATTTTCAAGCGGGGCGATGGCGTGAGCGAAACTAAGTTTCTTCAAACGCTGCTCGTCTTCTTTGATCTTAGCAGTAAGATCAGTTTCAGACAACCCTTTTACACTGTTTAAAAAATCTATTTTCTTTGACATTTCTAAAAATTTGATATTTCAATAATCTGCTTCGGTTATCCGTAACAGTTATGCTGTGAAATCGTGACGAACAACAAACTTTGTAAGGATCGGCAGCTTCTGAGCAGCAAGAGCGAATGCTTCTTTAGCCACTTGTTCAGGCACACCATCAGCTTCAAAGATGATGCGGCCCGGCTGAACGATAGCAGCCCAACCTTCCGGGTTACCTTTACCTTTACCCATCCTTACCTCTGCAGGCTTAGCGGTAATTGGTTTATCCGGGAAAACCCTGATCCACACGTTTCCTTCCCTTTTCATGTGACGCGTCATTGCCTGGCGTGCACTCTCGATCTGGCGGTTAGTCAGCCAAACACTGTCCAATGCCTTAAGACCAAAGGTTCCGAAAGCAAGGGTAGCACCACGCTTGGTATCGCCCTTCATCCTTCCTTTCTGCGTTTTCCTGTGTTTGGTTCTTTTCGGTGATAACATTGTATTCTAATTTGCTAATTTGATAATTTGATGATTTGATAATTTAAAAATTATCTACGTCCTCCACGACCCGCGCCGCCATCTCTCCTGTCTCCGCCACCGCGACGGTCTCCGCCACCACGGCGATCACCACCACGATCTCCCCTGTCAAAACCACCCGGCTGCCTTTCAGCACCGTCAGTTTTTCCGCCGGCGATCAGGTTAGGGTTCAGGTCACGTTTGCCTAGTACTTCACCTTTACAGATCCATACTTTAATACCGATCTTTCCGTAAACAGTCAGAGCGAAAACGTTAGCGTAATCAATATCCATACGCAGAGTATGCAATGGAGTACGGCCTTGTTTGATCTCTTCGCTACGAGCGATCTCTGCACCACCCAAACGTCCGCCAACTTTTACCTTGATACCTTCTGCACCCATACGAAGTGCTGAAGCGATAGACATTTTGATAGCTCTTTTATAATTGATCCTGTTTTCCAACTGGCGAGCGATGGTATCGGCAACGATGTTCGCATCCAGTTCAGGGCGACGGATCTCGAGGATGTTTATTTGTACATCATCTTTCCCGCAAAGTTTCTTCAGTTCTTCCTTGATCCTGTCAACCTCTCCACCGCCTTTACCGATGATGATACCAGGCTTAGAGGTGTGAATAGTTACAATAAGTTTGTTCAAAGTACGCTCAATAACTATCTTGGCAATACCACCCTTATTGATACGGGCGTTCAGGTAATTCCTGATCTTATTGTCTTCGATCAATTTGTTTGCGTAATCTTTTTTGGAAGCATACCAGTTACTGTCCCAGCCCCGGATGATTCCTAACCTTGCACCTATTGGATTGGTTTTCTGACCCATATTTTTAATTTAGACTTCAACCCTTGCGGGAATGAAGCATTATTTTGCGTTTGTTGTTTTAGTTTCTTTTTTAACTGCCAGTCTCTTCTTAGCTGCCTTTGTTTCTTCACCGGCATCAACGATCACAGTAACGTGGTTGCTGCGTTTGCGAACACGGTAGCCACGACCCTGAGGCGCCGGGCGCATACGCTTGATAACGCGGGCACCGTCAACCATAATGGTTTTAACGATCAATCCATTTTCATCAGCGCCTTCATTCTTCGCTTTCCAATTGCTTATTGCAGATAAAACAAGTTTCCTCAAAGGAACTGCCGGATGCTTTGGATTGTGCTCCAGGATAGCCAATGCTTTCTCGATCTCCATACCACGGATAAGGTCTGCGAGTAAACGCATCTTCCTGGGTGAGGTCGGGTAATTGTTCAATTTTGCTACTGCTTCCATTTTTATAAGTATAAAGTACTAAGTACCTGGTATTAAGATTTATTACATTTTTTTGCTGGAGTGACCCCTGAAGTTCCTGGTTGGTGCGAATTCGCCCAGCTTGTGGCCAACCATAAATTCAGTTACATACACCGGGATGAATTTGTTTCCGTTGTGCACCGCGAAAGTGTGGCCAACGAAGTCCGGTGAAATGGTGCTCCTGCGGCTCCATGTTTTGATCACGCCTTTTTTTGATTTTCCTTCCGTCATCGCGATGATCTTCCCTTCCAGGTTAGCATCGATGTAAGGACCTTTTTTTAACGAACGAGCCATATTGTTGTTTTCTGTTTATTCTCCCGCCGAAGCAGGATATTTTAACAATGATTGTTTACTTAATTATTTATTCGGCAACTTCTTTCCGTTGCGGCGGCTGATAATCAGTTTATCTGATCCCTTACCGCGTGTACGGGTGATTTCACCTTTTGCATATTTACCGGTACGGCTGCGAGGGTGACCACCAGAGGCACGACCTTCACCACCACCCATCGGGTGATCAACGGGGTTCATCGCTACCGCACGAGTGCGTGGACGAATTCCTTTCCAACGGTTTCTACCTGCTTTACCCATGCTCTCCAGGCTATGATCGCTGTTGCTGGTAACACCAACTGTTCCGTAGCAATTGATCAAAACCTTTCTCAACTCACCGCTTGGCATTTTCAATACTGCATATTTTTCTTCCTTGTTGCTCAATTGAGCAGAAGTACCTGCACTTCTTACAAGGATACCGCCCTGACCGGGTTGCATTTCGATGTTATGCACGTTTGTACCAAGAGGCATGTTTTTCAGCATCAACGCATTTCCTAATTCAGGAGCAACCTCATCTCCGCTGATAACAGTTTGACCAACCTGTAAACCTTGAGGAGCCAGGATGTAACGCTTCTCACCATCAGCATAAGCCAAAAGGGCGATGAAAGCGGTACGGTTTGGATCGTACACGATAGTTTTTACAAGAGCGGGAATATTTTTCTTATTCCTTTTGAAATCTATGATACGGTACATGGTTTTGTTTCCGCCTCCCATGTAGCGCATTGATCTACGGCCTTGTGAATTTCTTCCGGCAGTATTCTTTTGTTTTTCCAACAAAGATTTTTCCGGGATGTTGGTAGTAACCTCTGCATAGGCATTACCGATCCTCCATCTTGTTCCGGCTGTTGTTGGTTTGTATTTCCTAAGTGCCATTTTTAATCTCTTTTTACTTTGTCAAAACTTTGCGGTGCTGACCACCATTCATTAACAATATTATTCTGCGCTGTACAGGTCGATCGTTTCGCCTTCAGCAATTGTAACCAGGGCTTTTTTCTTCGCCGGTTTTCTTCCGGTGATGAAACCTGCTTTTGTGTACTTCGATTTCAGTTTTGAAGGCATCACCCATGTGTTTACATTCTCCACCTGAACGCCGTAGAATTTCTCAACAGCATTCTTGATCTCGAGTTTGTTCGCCTTGCGGTCAACCACGAAAGTGTAACGGTTCATCTTTTCAGATTGTTTGTTGGCTTTCTCGCTCAACACCGGCTTTATTAAAACATCAGACAAGTTCATGTCAATTCAATTTGATAATTTATAAATCTTATGCTTCTGCAGCTTCTGTTTCGGTGAACAATTTTGCAGCGCTTTCAGTTAACACCAGCACGTTCGCGTTAAGAATATCGTAGGTATTCATATCGCTAAGCAAGGTTCCGCTAACACCCTGAACGTTACGAAGGCTCAGGTACATGTTGTTATTATATTCCGGAATAACGAACAAAGCTTTTTTGCGGCCTACGTTCAGGTTTTTCAGGATCCCTGCGAAGGTTTTGGTTTTTGGTGAATCCATGTTCACGTCTTCCAACACTACGATAGCATTCTCTTTTGCTTTGTAGGCAAGAGCGCTCATCTTAGCCAGGTCTTTCACTTTACGATTCAATTTGATATCGTATTTGTGAGGTTTTGGTCCGAAGATGGTACCACCACCTTTATACAATGGG
>JAEZDA010000051.1 GCA_023433345.1 Bacteroidota bacterium
GCCCTCTCTTTTGGATACTATACAAGCTAAAACAGACCAGCTTTTCGACAGCTCAAAATATAAGGTCACTCTTACCGGAACCAGTATCACCTTTTTGGAAGGAAGCCGCTTCATTATCAGCGGGCTGAAGGAAAGTGTTTTCTGGGCCTTCCTGCTGATTTCCTTATGCATGCTGTACTTGTTCAAATCAGTGAAGATCGTTTTTTGTTCACTGATTCCCAATGTTATACCTCTTCTTGTTACTGCAGGTGTGATGGGATGGGTAGGGTTGCCATTAAAACCGTCTACCGTTTTGGTGTTCAGCGTAGCGCTTGGTATTGCCGTAGATATCACTATTCGTTTTCTTGTGAATTATAAGCAGGAACTGCCAGACCTGGATAATGATGTGGCACTTACAGTTAAAAGTTCGATCCGCCACACCGGGCTAAGTATCGTATATACTTCATTGGTTTTAACCGCCGGCTTCATTATTTTTTGCGGAAGCACCTTCGGCGGCACCGTTTCCCTGGGTTGGTTAACCTCTTTAACCTTGCTCACTGCCACGCTTACCAACCTTATTTTACTGCCGGTTTTGTTGCTGCTTTTTTCTTCTGCCAATAAAAAGTTATCATAATGTAATGGGCCTATCCCATGATAAAAACGTTGTTTTTTATGATGAGTGGTTGCAGCGAAAAATAATCTTGGGCAGTCTAAGGTAAATTGAGACACATTCTTACTTATATTTGCGACACTTAAAACTAACAAGCAACATGAAGAAACTTCTATTGACCTTAGTGGTCTCCCTGGGTTTTGTGCTGGCTTCGCTGGCGCAGAAAACAGTTAGTGGTAGGGTTACCGATGCAAATGGTGCCCCCCTTTCTAATGTTTCCGTTGTGGTTAAAGGAACAACCGTTGGTACAGCCACCGGTTCTGATGGTACTTATACCATTAACGTTCCGGCCGACGGCAGAACATTAACTTTCAGCAGCCTTGGCTTTGACAGTCAGGATGTTACTATCGGCAACCGTACTTCGGTTTCAGCGAGCCTCGCTCCTGCAGGTTCGAAAGAGCTTGAGGGTGTGGTTGTTACCGGTATCAACCGTGTTCAGAAATCTAAATTCGCAGGTGCGGCTACGAAGCTTGGACCTAAAGAATTGGAAGATAAGCCGATGGGCTTTGATAACGCTCTTCAGGGTCGTGCACCGGGTCTTATTTCCCTAACAGCAAGTGGTGCTCCGGGTACCGCGGCGAATGTGATCATTCGTGGTCAATCTTCAATTGAAGGTGGCTATTCTCCATTATATATAGTTGATGGTATTCCTGTGGAGACGGCCGTTTTCCAAGGCATGAACCCTAACGACTTCGCGTCGATTGATATCCTTCGCGATGCAGCCTCTACCGCCCTTTATGGTGCACGTGCTTCTTCAGGTGTAATTGTGATTACCACCAAACGCGGCCAGGCGGGAAAAATGAAGGTTACCTATTCCAGCCAAATGGGTGTTAGAGCACGTCCTGAATTTGCATTCAGGCCAATGGGTACAGAGCAGTTGCTTCAAACACAGGAGGATTACGGAAAAATAGTTGATCCTACAGGTCAGGATGGCACTTTAGATCATTTATATGGCTGGTGGTATTCTCAAAACAATCCCCGCTATGCAACTCTTAGCCCTGCACAACAGGCTGCAGAGCAATTGATTTACGATTCTATCAAAGGTATAAACACCAACTGGCAGGATGAGATCTTCCGTGACGGAAAATTCAGCAACCACCAGATCACCTTATCAGGTGGTACAGGGAAAACTCGTATTTATAGCAGCATTGCAAAGTATGATGAAGAGGGTATTACTTTAAGAACTGATATGAGCAGGATTACCTTCCGCAACAACCTGGATTATGCTGATGATAAATTCGTGTTTGGCGTGAGTTCAAATATTGCTTATACCAAAAGAAACTTCCAGCAATCTACAACCACCAATAATATTTATAATCCATTCCTGATGTCGGCGATTTCTACGCCGTATTCACTGGTAAGAAACCCTGATGGTTCTTTTGCAACAGGAGATACCAGGGAAAATAATTTCATTGGAGCCAATGCATTGGAGTTGATGTCTAAAGACATGAACTACAATAATCAGTTGAAAGCGACCTTGAGTGCTACAGGTGCTTACAATATCAACGATAATTGGTCACTTGGGTTAACTGCTGGTGTGGATTTCCGTGAAACGCAGGGAACAAACTACGGCGCAAAAAATGCTTTTGTAAGGTTATATAACGCAACTTTGGCTGATCCTTGGAACCCTAATACGGGTGGCGGTACTGATCCCACGTCTTATTCAGGATTTCACAGTGAATCTCTTACACGTTTTGTGACTGCCACTGTTCGTCCTTCAGTTACTTTCAAGAAACTTGTGGGTCAAAGCCATGATATCGAGGTTACCGCTTTGGGAGAATTTATAGTAGAGAAAGCTAAGAGCTTGGGAATGACCGGGTACGGTCCTGATCCTAAGACTCCTAACACCCCAGCGGGTATCACTGTGGGAAGCTGGGATAATGGTTTGTTCCAGAGTGTAACTGGTGGAAAGTCTGAGAACGCCCTGGTATCAGGATTGATCATGGGTCGTTATACTTATAACGACAAGTACACACTTACGGGTTCTTTCAGAAGTGACGGGTCATCCAAATTACCGATCGCCACACGTTGGCAGCAGTTTTTCTCGGTTGGTGCAATTTGGGATGCAGGGAGAGAGGATTTCATCAGGAACATAGAACCGATTAACACCCTGAGATTGAAGCTTAGCTACGGTAGCTCAGGTAATGCGAGCAACTTCCCTCGTGGTGATTATCCATACCAGGCTGAGTACACGACAGGAAGTTATGGACAGGGAAACACAATTATTGCTACAACTCCGGGAAATCCTGAGATGAAGTGGGAATTCAGTTATACCACAAACTTTGGTGTTGATTTCGAATTATTTAACAGGAGATTATTTGGTGATGTTAACATCTACAACAGGGTAACTAAGGATTTATTCATTGAGAAAAAGTTGTCAGCTACTGCAGGTTTCGGAATAGGTTTTAGCGTTGCAAAGAATGCCGGCGAGCTGTCTAATAAGGGAGTGGAAGTTGCTCTTAGTGGTGACGTGATAAAGAAGGGCAATTTCACCTGGACCATCCATGGTAACTTTGCTTACAATAAGAACAGGGTGACCAGCCTTGGGGGCGAACCTCCATTTGAGCGCGGAACAGAATTGATCAAAGAAGGTTACCCTATCGGTACGCACTATGAAATTGCGTGGGCAGGTGTTGATGCTTCAACAGGACGTCCTTTATATTATGATGCAAACGGAAACACAACCCTTAGCCCAACAGGCGACGATCGCGTTTTAAGTCATGGAACATGGGAAGCGCCATGGAAAGGTGGTTTTGGAACGCGTGTTGCATACAAAGGTTTCGATCTTGATGTTCTTTTCTCATGGCAGGAAGGATCTACCAAAGTGGATAACATGGAATACTTCCTTGAGAATCCTGTAGGATTTTTGAGCGGAGGATACAATCAATCTGCTGATTTGAAATTCTGGCAGCAACCGGGTGATGTGGTTTCTATCCCTAGCCCATTGTATGCTACGGCCTTCTCTTCTAAAATCATTCACGATGCATCTTTTGTAAGATTAAGGGATGTAACGTTAGGATACAGAGTTCCAAAAAGTATCCTTGCAGGCAGAAAGTTTATCTCTGACGCAAGATTCTTTGTGCAAGGTTCAAACCTTTTCATCTGGACTAAATGGAAAGGGCTGGATCCTGAGGCTGGTGCAGTTAACATCAACCTGAGTGAATTCCCTAATCCGCGTACGATCACTTTCGGTTTAGACGTAACCTTCTAATTAAAAAACTACTATTATTATGAAAAAATATTCTGGAATATTTACACTGCTGGTAGCCTCAATGGTTATATTCAGCAGTTGTAAAAAAGAGTTGGATCTCCAGCCAACAGATACCTTTAATGAGGCCAATGCCTACCTCACCCTTGATGACATCCAACAAGGAGTGAATACCGCTTATGGCCGTCATGCGGGTGCAGTAGCAAACGATATGTATGCTAACTCACTCACCTCAGACGAAGCTAGAATTGGTTCTGGTAATGCGGGTTCAGGTCAGATCGAATATCGCTTTGGATACAGGTCTGACGCTACAACAGGTTCCGGTGTTCAGGGTTCTTTTGGAGCATATTACGGAGTGATAGACCAGGTGAACCGGGTTTTACCAAAGATCGCCACTGTTTCAGGCTTTCCGAATGACGGACCGGTGCGCGACAATTATCGCGGTCAGCTTTTGGCCCTGCGCGCAATTTCTTATTTCGGTCTTATTCAGGCATTTTCGGGGGTATACGATCCTGCGGGCATGGGAGTTCCCATCGTGTTGGACGTAGATCCTTTCCGCCAGCCCGCCCGTAACACAATGGGCGAGGTAATGGCTCAGATTGAAGCTGATATGGCTGAGGCTAAAACACTTTTGCCAACACCTACTGCAGCAGATTATGTTGACACTACGTTGAACTATCTTAATACAACTGCATTCCACGCAAGGATAGCGCTTTATCGTAAAGATTACGATGCCGCAATTGCCTATGCTACTGAAGTGATAAGCTCAAACGTTCGTCCGCTGGTATCAGGAACAGATTTTCAAAACATCTGGGACGATGTAGTTTTCCACGAAACTCTTTTCCGTACGAAGAGCCGTTATGGCGGGGCACTTACCTCTGCAGGAGGAACAATACATTTCGCGCCGTCTGATAAGTTGGTGAGTACTTACAGCAACCAGGATGTGAGGTTGTTCACCTACATCGGTATTAATGGTTCGGGTGATTATTACGTTGAGAAGTTTTTTCCTGCGGTTTATATGAAACCAAGCCGCACAGCGGAAATGTACCTGATCAGGGCTGAAGCAAATGCACGCAAAGCCACTCCGGACATTGCCGCAGCCGCTGCAGATCTTAATTTGCTGAGAACGAACCGTATCGCAGGTTACACAAATGAAACTTTCACCGATGTAAATATCTTGATTAACGCCATCATGGAAGAGAGATACAAGGAACTTGCATTTGAAGGGTTTCGTTTCTTTGATTTGAAGAGAAATGGTTTACCGGTTCAGCGGGGAGCAACAGACGCTAACCCTGAATGGAGGACATTGTTGCCAGAAAGCCACCTTTTTGTTTATCCAGTTCCAAACGATGAAATTTTGGCCAACCCGAACTTCATCCAGAATACCGGTTATTAAATTTAAAAAATAAAAAATATGAGAATTATCAGCAAGATAACACTGTCGCTTCTATGCGCTTTCACACTTGTGCTTGCGGGTTGCGACAAACATGAACCTTACGACATCGCTACGGTGGACCAGATTCACTTTAACGGTGCAATGAAGCAGTTCGTTAACATTGAAGATCCGACCACTCCTCCTATAACTATCGAAGTGGGAACTACCCATCTTCCGAAAAGTGATGTAACATTTACCTATCAAATTTCATCTCCAACTGGTGCTACTTCGGGAGTTGAGTATGTTGGTCCTTCCAGTGGTACGATGACCATTCCTGCGGGAGAAACCCTAACTTCATTTGAGTTCCAACCTGTGTCTTCTGCGTACGGTCCGCCGCCAGACGGAGATACTATTTACATCACCTTTTCTCAATCGAGCGTACCAGCTTCTCCTTTTGGTGACACGGTTACCTTGATAGTGCGTCGTTGTTCAGATGCCTTCGCTGATGTAAATGAATTGGTTGGTACATTTAATAATACCACTGATTTCTTCCTCGGTTCGGGAGGAGGACCTTACACTACCACTGTTACTGGAGCTAGTCCTTTAACGGCTACAAGTGGTTCAATCACAGTACAGAATCTCCTGAACAGCGATACGGAATGGGGAAATGTTAGTTTTATCCTCGACTGGTCAGATCCTGCCAATCCAACTACAGTAGTGATACCGGGCGAGGTTCCGGGTAGCGACGCAGGTGATATCAATACGCCGTGGGCAGGGTTTCCCTTCGTGGTAGCCGACCAAATAACAGGCCGTCCTGCATTATCTGGTTCTTTCAGCTACTGCAACCAATCAATCACATTGAAAATGTACGTAGGGTTTCTGGATGATGATGGAAACTCACGGTGGATAACATACGGTGGCGGTACCCCGCTTACTTTGGATGTAACCTTACAGAGATAATTGTTTTTAGAATAGATATTATGAGCCTCCGTAACCGGGGGCTCTTTTTTTTGGCTTAAGTTTTCGTGTTTATTAGGTGAAGTTGAAATGGCGGGATAGGCTGAAACGCTAAGCAGCAGGAACAGTCGCATCTTTTTAGAGAGTCGTCACCTTAATGAAAGGAGATCTCAAAGTTGAGAAGTATAGAGATAGGTGAGTTCTAAAGGTCTTCTAACCCAACACTTGTTTCTGCAATGGTAAAATCATTGTTAGAGGAAGCCGCATTTTAGTTTCCTCCTGAAGCGTTTTATTTCAGCACCTCGGCCAGTTTTGCTTTCAGGGCCTGTTCCCGCAATTCTGTCGCAATAATTTTTCCTGATGGATCAACCAAAACATTATATGGAATGCCATCGAAGCCATACAAACCCACCACAGGGCTGTTCCAATATTGCAGATCGCTGATATTGGTCCACGAGAGCTTGTCATCCTTTATAGCCTGGAGCCAGTCTCCGCGGGTCTTATCAAGTGATACACCGAGTACGGTAAAGTTTTTATTCTTATAAGTTTGATAAGCTTCTACAACATTCGGGTTTTCTTTCCTGCACGGGCCACACCAGCTTGCCCAGAAATCGATCAAAACATATTTACCGCGCAGCTGGCTTAATGAAAATGGTTTTCCACTGGTATCAGCCAAAGTTATTTCAGGCGCCATATCGCCCACAAGGGGTTTTCGCGCAGGCTGTGCGTTTGCTGTATCGGCAGGTTGGTTAAGGAACCGGTTGAATTGTGAAACGATGGATGCAATGCCTGTATGTTTAGGAAAACGATCAGTGAGAGAGCTCATAGATTGTTTTAATTCAGCAGCGGGAATGCCACGTGTATACCCGATGGCAAACATGGCCACTACTGGGTCAGACACAGTATCGATGAATTCGATCATGTATTTTTTAAAACCATCCTCCCTGTCTACAAGGCGTTTTTCTTCTTCAATGATAAGACTATCATTGTTCCTGGTAGTTTTTAAACTCTCAAGTTTTGCGGTTCCTTCTATCATCGCCGTTCGCTGCCCGTCCATATAAAGGAGAAACTTCTTCAAAATAGAATTTGCGCGGGTGGAAAATTCCGGACCTGCAAGGCTGATATCATTAAGGTCTGCCCTGAAAGAAATTTTTTCTGCATCATTGATAAAGATAAATCCTGATTCAGATTTTTGAAGGCGTATCCGGAACATGCCTTCTTCAGCAGCATTTCCTCTCAGGGTGAATTTGCCATTGGTCATTTGTGCCGAATCAACAAGTTCCGGTTGCTGTTCGCTGAAGTACAGTTGATCCAGGTAAATGAGCTGATCGGGCACATTTTTAATTTCACCATTCACGGTAAACTCGCCACCATTGGTCTTCTTATCTGCACATCCCGCGAAGATGGTTGCTGTGATCGCTAATATCAGGAAATGTTTCATTGGTATGTTTTTTTGCGCTGCCCGGCAAAAGTACACCATAAAAAAAGCACGGCCGAAACGACCATGCTCTTCTTTTTATTGGGGGTTGATATTATAAAGTTGCCGTCTTAAGCTTTTTCGGAATTTTTACGTCGAAGCTCATTGCGCTGCCTGCTCTTTTCGCTTTAATGTTATAGGTTGATTTGTCTTTGTTCATTGCAAGAATTTCACGGGCCTCATCGGTATTTGTTACCGGTTTTCCTGCGATCTCGGTAACTATATCATCTTTTTTTATTCCCGCTTTTTCACCCGCCGAGCCTTCTTCCACATCAATTACTTTCACGCCATTGCTTTCTTCAGTGTCCTGTATTTTAATGCCGAGTTTTTGGCCGCGGAGAATCAGGAAGTCATCGCCGAAATTCATTCCTTCAAGATCACGCAACTTTTCTAGCTCCATTTCCCAACCAGGAGTGGCGGGCGCACCAGGTGCCCTGGGAGCCTTGGGAGCGCGGGGTACAACGAAGGTTCTGCCACCCTGCGGTGTTCTCATGGAAAAACTTCTTGTTGTTTCTTTCTTTTCCTGAAGAGTGGCCTTCACCGTTTTTCCTTTACCGTCGCGGTCATAATTTATTTTAACTACATCCTTTCCTTTTTTTGCTGTAACGGCATCGTACAGGGCCTGGGGCGTTGTGATATCTTTCCCATCAAATTTTGTGATCACGTCATTTGCTTTCAATCCCGCCTTATCGGCTGCGCTACCGGGAGTAACCGATTTGATCTTTACACCGCCCGTTGTTTCTTCAGTAACAACACCAAGGAAGGTGCGGCTTTTTTCGATCTCGCTGCCTTCGTCCATGAACGGAAAACCTTCAAAATTGAACGAGCCGAAATCGAAAGCATCCTTATCTTTTATAATGATCTTACGTTTGTTGACCGTGATTTCATCATCTTTAAACTCTATCAGGGGTTTTCCATTGATCATTACCTGGTCTCCCGAGAATTGGATCGTGATGGTAGCATCCTTATCTCCTTTATTTCGGATGATCACCTCTTCGGTTTCCGACTTTTTGTTTTTTTCATCCTGTGCCATAGCCTTATAAGAGAATGCGGCAAAGAACCAGGTTAACAGTGATAATGCAACGTATTTCATTTGATTCATTTTAATGTACGAAACTTTTAGTACTTCAAAAGTAGCATCATTTTGGTAATTACGAAAACCTTCGCAATTATTTATTTTAATTTAACAAAGCTATGGATAGGCGGCTGCATCGAGGGACGTGTGGGATGCTGAATAAGGTTAAAATCCCGGAGATAATAGGATCGGGAAATTTTGATTTTAGGTTTTGAACCTTAAATTACCAGGGAACAAGGATCAGGAATCACTCCCGGCCACCTCTTTGCGAACTGCATCGATCACCTCTACCAGTTTGGAAATATCCTGGCCACCTGCTGTTGCGAGATTTTTCTGACCGCCGCCGCCGCCCCTGATCAGCGGACTTACAACCTGCCTGATCAATGCAGATGCATCAATACCACGCGCTGCAACCACGGTATCACTAACGCTTATGCATACATGAGCTTTTCCTCCAATGTTGGCGCAGAGTACTGCTACATGCCCGTTCAGATGGTGCTTCAAATCAAAGGCTAACTTTTTCAGTGCATCAGCATTGGGCACTTCGAGAATATCGCCGATAAAAGTGACATTGTTGATGATCTCATCCTGCTTCATCAGTTCATTCCTGATACCTACCAATTGCCTTGCCTCCAAAGATTCAACGCGTTTTTCCAGCGAACTTTTCTCTTCCTGTAATTTCCGTATCGCTTTTCCCGCGTCATTGGTTTTCAGAAGTTCACCGATACCATGCAACTGGGTTGCCTTTTCTTCAAGATAGTTCAGCGCAGCAGCTCCTGTCAGCGCCTCTATTCTTCTAACGCCTGCAGCAATTGCAGATTCAGATACAATGGTAAAGAGCCCGATCCTTCCCGTTTGGTCCAGATGCGTGCCACCGCAAAGCTCAACAGAATAAGCCGGATCAATGGTTACAACACGAACCTTATCTCCATACTTTTCTCCAAAGAGGGCCATTGCGCCAAGTTTTAATGCTGCTTCTTTTTCCATCTCCCTTATCACCACGGGAATATTTTCCCTTATCTTTTCATTTACAATTCGGGAAATTTCCTTCAGTTCCTCATCGGTTACCTTGGAAAAATGAGAAAAATCGAAACGCAGAACTTCCGGAGACACAAGGGAACCTTTTTGCGCTACATGGCCACCTAATACCTTTCTTAAAGCAGCATGCAACAGATGTGTCGCCGTATGGTTATACTGCGTGTTCAGCCGCCTCTGTTCATTCACAACCGCCTTCACGGAAGCGCCGGCCTCAGCAGGAAGCCTGTCTGCAAAATGAACGATCATATCATTCTCTTTGCGTGTATCCGTTACCGTTATTTGCTCTCCGCCAAAATAAACTGAGCCGGTATCTCCGACCTGACCGCCACTCTCCGCATAAAATGGAGTTTCCGCAAGTACGAACTGGTACTGTTCCTTTCCTTTGCTTTTGATCTTCCGGTATTTAACAAGCTTTGTATCTGCGCTCAGGTTGTCGTACCCAATAAATTTGGTTGAACCGGAAGCATCCAGTACCACCCAATCTTCCGTATCCAATGCTGTTGCGGCACGGCTGCGGTCTTTTTGTTGCTTCATTTCAAGTTCAAAGGAAGGCTCATCAACCCGGAAACCATGTTCGGAAGCGATAAGCCGGGTAAGGTCAATCGGGAATCCGAAAGTGTCATATAATTCAAAGGCCGCTGCACCGTTGATAATGCCGGAGGTTGAAGCAGACATTATAATATCATCTATTTTTTTCAAACCCTTATCAAGCGTGCGTAGAAAAGCTTCCTCTTCCTCCTTTATTACACGGGTCACAAAATCCTGCTGCTGTTTTAGTTCAGGGAAAACGCCTGAGAACTGCTCTGCAAGAACGGGCAGCAATTGGTGAAGCAAAGGACTCTTGTATTCCAGGTAGGAATAATAATATCGGACAGCCCTGCGCAATATTCTCCTTATCACGTAGCCTGCACCAGTATTTGACGGAAGCTGACCATCTGCAATTGTAAAACTTATGGCCCGGATGTGATCTGCAAGTACGCGGAAGGCAACCGAAATTTTATCATCCTTACCCTGGTATTTTTTGTTAACGATCGCTTCGGTTGCCGCTATTGTTGGAGTAAAAATATCTGTGTCGTAATTGCTGGTTTTATCTTGAAGTACACGTACAAGTCTTTCAAAACCCATCCCTGTATCAACATGCTTTGCAGGAAGAGGTTCAAGTGACCCGTCCTTCTTCCTGTTGAACTGGATGAACACATTATTCCATATTTCAATAACCTGGGGGTGGTCGTTGTTTACAAGTGATGCGCCGCTCACATTCTTTTTTTCTTCTTCATTTCTGCAATCGGCGTGTATTTCCGTGCAGGGACCACACGGGCCTGTGTCGCCCATTTCCCAAAAATTATCTTTCTTATTTCCTAACAGGATGCGGCTTTCCGGCAATAATTTTTTCCATTCTTCAAACGCTTCGGTATCCTTCGGTAAATTTTCCTTTTCATCGCCTTCGAAAACCGTTACATATAAGTTCTCTTTCGGAATTTTATAAACTTCCGTGAGAAGCTCCCAACTCCAGGCTATGGCTTCCTTTTTAAAATAGCCTGCATCCGGATTTTTAGGATCACCAAAGCTCCAGTTGCCGAGCATTTCAAACATGGTGTGGTGGTAAGTGTCAACTCCCACTTCTTCGAGGTCATTGTGCTTTCCGCTCACCCGCAAACACTTTTGCGTGTCTGCCACTCTTGCTGACGGAGCCGTTTTATTTCCAAGAAAATAATCTTTGAACTGGTTCATGCCCGCATTGGTGAAAAGCAGCGTGGGGTCGTTCTTCACAACAATCGGCGCGGAAGGAACAATAAGATGTTGCTTGCTTTTGAAAAAATCAAGGAAGGCCTGCCTGATCGCTGCGCTTTGCATCATATTCCAAAAAATGGTGTTGTATTGTTGAAAATTATCGGTCTATATTTGTGAATACCGCTCCTGAAGCGTCAAAGGTAATAAAAGGAGCGGGCCAACTTTGCCCGCATGGCAACAAAAATTTTCAATGATAGAATCGTGATATGCAGGTCAGCTTTACATCATGAAGAAAATAAAATACTTCTACAACACCCATACGCTTCGTTATGAAAAGCTGGTAACGCCCCTGCGGGTGAAACTTCTCAGGTTTTTCGGGTTTCTTTCAGCCCTCGTGGTGAGCTCCGCATTAGTGATCTATTTGTGGGACAGGTTTTTTCCGAAGCCGCGAAACATTGAAGCGAACCGCCGTTATGAGGTTCTCAGCGAAAACTATAAAACCATACAACGTCGCGTTAAGGATATGCAATTGCAGCTTGTTGCACTCGAAAAGCGCGACAACGAAGTGTACCGCAGTATTTTTGAGGCCAACCCTTTGCCCGACAGTGCACGTGCACAGATGATCGAAAAGAAGAAAGAGATCGACAAAATAAGCGTGATCGATGAGGATGAATTTGCAAAGAACATTGCCGGACAGCTAAACAATATGCAGGCCCGCATCAAATATCAATTCGACAGTTACGATGCTATTGAAGGGCTCATTAAAAACCAGGATGCAAAGCTTGCCAGCATACCTGCCATTCAGCCCGTTAGCAATAAGCAATTGAACCGGATCGCCAGCGGCTTCGGGATGCGTATCGACCCGGTATACGGAACACCTAAAATGCACCGTGGGCTGGACTTTACGGCTCCGCAAGGAACTCCTATCTATGCCACCGGAGATGGTCGTGTGAAAACCGCCGCAAGAATGGAAGGCGGATATGGCAACCATGTGATCATTAATCATGGTTACGGATATCAAACGCTTTACGGGCATATGGTGAGAATTAAAGTTCGTGCGGGCCAGCAGGTAAAACGCGGTGAAGTGATAGGATGGGTGGGAAGCACAGGAAAAAGTACAGGTCCACATTGTCATTACGAAGTGTCAGTAAATGGCCAGGAAGTGAACCCTGTTTATTTCTTTTTTAACGATCTGAATGCAGAGCAGTATGATCAAATACTGAAACTTGCCGCCACAGGCAGTGCAAAAAGTTTTGATTAACTTTAATAATTATGCCACTCAAGCAAGCCGCCTTCAATTTCGACTTCGATCCTGCACCTTCATCTCCGGTTGAAGAAAAGGAAGTGAAGAAAGATGTGAAACCACAGAAAAGCGTGGTGAATGAAGAGCGTGCTGCAGCTGCTGAAAAAAAATCGACCAGGGGCAGAATGAAGATCAGCGAAATGAGTGCAAGCGTACATCGTGTTGAGGTTCCTGAAGATGCAATTTTGTTCGAAAAAAGCTATTACAGCATAGGCGCGGTGTCTGAAATGTTTAAAGTGAATCCTTCCCTGCTCCGGTTTTGGGAAAGCGAGTTCACCATTTTGAAGCCTAAGAAAAATGGAAAAGGCGACCGATTCTTTCGTCCACAGGATGTAAAAAATCTCCAGCTGATCTATCATTTACTTCGTGAAAGAAAGTACACTATTGAAGGTGCTAAAGACTATCTCAAAAAAAGCGCACGTGCAGAGGAAAAATTTGCCATGATTGAATCTCTGAAACGCCTGAAACAGTTTTTGGCAGAATTAAAAACCACTCTTTAAGAATATTCCTATGAAACAATTGATGCTGGCTTTTGCCTGCTTGATTTCGCTGAAAGCCGTTTCTCAAACGCCATACACCTATTCTAATGATGGGTCTTCCGTTATTCTTAATGGAATGATCTCAAAATACATTCTGTTGAACGATTCTTCATTTACCTGGTATAAACCATCAATCAGCGTTTACAGTCCGTCAGCAGAAGTTGTTCAGGCGATGAGCGGCGCTTCTGAAAACACCAGTATCATTTTATTTGGCGGAACATGGTGTGAGGATACGCAGAATATTCTGCCAAAGTTTTTTACGATCCAGGAAAAGAGCGGCTTTCCAGACTCCAGGATAAGTTTTTTTGGAACAGACAGGAATAAAAAAGTGATCGGGAATATTGCCAAAGTAATGGGAATCACCAATGTGCCTACGATCATCGTGCTGAAGGATGGAAAAGAAGTGGGGCGCGTGGTGGAATATGGCAAAACCGGCAAATGGGATGAAGAGTTAGCGGCCCTGCTTAAATGATGGGGTTGGCCGGAGGAGGGTTCGGAGCGTCGTCTTTAACCAACCGAATATCAGTTGAAGAGTTTTGGAGACTAATCCCCAGCTCTTCTGTTTTCTTTCTTATTTGCAAGATCGTGTTCTGCCTGATTACATTAAAATTAGAAACATTGTCAGGAGGAGTGAAGTACTCTACGAAAAGCGTTACACCGTTTTTATTATAGTCCTGCAGGAAGACAGAAATATTCCGCACCTCAGGCTTGCCTTCTGCCAACCATGATTTTGTATCTGTTACGAGCTGGTCAAGTTTCCCTGGCTTTGCGTTTATATCAAGTTCAATTTTTATTTCCGCTCTCATCATGGTGCGCATACTTATGTTGTCCACGATGCCGTCTACCATTTGTTTGTTTGGAATGGTCACCAGGGTTTTTTCTGCAGTTCTGATGCGCGTACTTCTCAATCCGATGCGCTCCACCGTTCCGGTAACATTATTCACCTTCAGGGTGTCTCCTACAAAAAAGGGCTTATCGAAGAAGATGATAAAGGAAGCGATAAGGTTTTCAAGGCTTTCCTTGGCTGCAAGAGCGAGTGCCGCACCTACAATGCTCAGGCCTGTCAGCAAGGGCCCTACCGGTCTTCCGAGTCCTGACCTGATTAGCCACAGCGCCCCAAATATTCCGATCGCAACTTTTAAAAAATCCCGAAAGAAAGAGATCATCTGGTATTCCGTGCGGTCGCCGGGGCCCTTAGCGGCTTCTTTCATAATTAGGGCAATGAAGTCCACCGTTCTTAACAGAAAGCGCACTACCGCAATTATCATCGCGCAAATGCCAAGTGCATTGAGAATAGATTTTGAGCCGATGCCATAAATTCTGAATTGCCACGCCTCGGGAAAATATAGTTTATGAAGTGCAACCACGCTTACCACTGTTACTAACAGCAATCCAATAGGCTTTACAACAAGCTTTTTAAATTTTACACTGTCAACCTTGTTGGCATTGTTGAAGATCTTAAGCAGAAGGGAAACCAGGTATAAGGAAATTATCCTTTTCATCACAAAAACGATCAGGATCACTGCTGCTACTTTGAGATAGCTTTTTACAGGATTATCCAGGATCATCTCATTCAGAAATTCCATCTGCTAGTTTTTTACTCAGGGAAGCGTATAGATCTCTATCGCTTCCTTTTTATGTAAATATATTTTACCGCCTGCTGTGCGAACAGAAATCGCGCCATCAAAAACATGCGGAAGTTTGTATTCTTTAAGGTTCAGGCTCTTCAATTCATAGGTGAACAAGGTTCGATTGTTAAAACCGAAGAGCATGTTTTTTGAAACATAAACTGATTGCCATCCTAAAAATGGAAGAGTTCTGAGGTAGGCGCCGTAGTAATCAAGCAGCACAAAACCTAGGGCAGGGTCGTAAAGAAAAACCACTCCCTCACTGTCAAACAACATGTCGGGTTGGGGTGCTATCATTGCCGGTTGCCTGAGATCATTACTCTCGAAAAGCAACTTACCTTCTTCATCAAGCTTTTTAAGTTTAAAATCCTGCTCATCGAACAGCCATAGTTTGTTATCGTAACTAACACCGATCGCATCCACTGCAAAGATTCCGCTTTTTCTAAGGTTTATTACGCCGCGGTTTGAAAGCATGTTATCAAGCAGAACCACGGTAGAAAATTGCTTATAGTACAGCAGCGTTTTAAAGGGGTTTGTAACATCTATGGTTGCAGGATGGCCAAAGCGCCTTACATCATTGAACACCGCGATGGAATCTCCCTGGGGGGACATCTTTTTTATCTGCCCTTCGCGAAGAAGGTATACATTTCCGATGGCATCAACCTCAAACCTGTCGAAAGCCCCGGGGATAATATGAACGGAAGAGATCTTTAAGGTACGCACCGAATCATTCACTGCTCCTAAACTATCCGGCACTTGTGCCTTGCCGTTAGTTGATATCAGCACAATTAAAATGTATGATAAAATTCTCTTCACTTATTCTTCGAAATATTTTAATAATGGTATCCCGTCTTCCATTTCCACAAAGCTATAATAGCGTATCCAGTCGCCCAGATTGATGTATTTGCTTTTATCATTCAGATCAAACTCAATAGGTAAATGGCGATGGCCGAAAATGAAATAGTCAAAATGTTCTCTTTGCAGGATCTCTTTGCAATAAATAATGAGCCATTCTTTTTCCTCTCCCAGGAAAACCTCATCGGTTATTCCTGTTTTAGCCCTGCTCTTCCTGCTGAAAAAATCAGCCACGCCCATACCTATATAAGGAGGGAGCGCTCCAAAAAGCCATTGGGATAATGGATTTCGAAATACCTTTTTAATTGTTTTGTAGCCATGATCGCCGGGGCCAAGACCATCGCCATGGCCTATCAGAAATTTCCTGCCATGTAGTTCAAATTTTTCCGGATGGTGATACACGCGAATGTTCATTTCCTCCTGGAAATAGTTCTTCATCCACATATCGTGGTTGCCAACAAAAAAATGGATCGTGATGCCCTTATCACTAAGCTCAGCAAGCTTTCCGAGAATGCGTACAAAGCCTTTTGGTACAACGCGCTTGTATTCGAACCAGAAATCGAACAAGTCGCCCAGAATGAAGAGTTGATCTGTGTGGTGTTGGATACTGTCTAAGAACCGGATTATCTTTTTTTCACGCAACAGGCTTATGTCACGATTGGGTGCACCAAGGTGAAAATCGGAAATAAAGTAGATCTTCTTCCTGTTACTAACCATTCCTGGGGGTGTTGGTTTTGCTGTGAAGATACTTTAATACCTCCCCGGCCTCAATTTCAGGCATGTCTGATACCTCTCCATTATACCAATATATCCAGCTTCTTGTTATGTTTCCTTCGCGTGTCACCTCAACGATGTCTCTTCGGTATGCAGGCTTTTCACCCGGCAAAACATTCAGGCCTTCATAGTCATCAAGCTGGCCGATCGCCCACTCAAATTCATCGGGTTTGTTCAGTTCGTATAGCTCCCCGGAAATGTAGTGATCATCAGTTGTCGGAACCGCCACGGGCATAGTTCCGTTGAAGTAAGTTCTCCCCTTCACCAGCGCTTCACCAACAAGGTGGAAGAATTTTGTGAGGTATTTGTAAGCAGGATTTCTAAAACCGCTTCGTAAAGAACCATAAACAAATAAGTAGTTGTTGCTTTCCATTTTTAATATTTTATACCGGCGAATCTTCTATGAGGAAGCAGTACACCTCCCGGGGGCCGTGCACACCGGTTACCAGTGTTTTTTCAATATCAGCAGTTCTGCTTGGTCCTGTTGCAAACGAGATCATTGATGGAAAAGCCTCCTCGTATTTTTGCCTCAGGAATTGCAAAGCATCTTTTAAATCGAACACCATTTGGCTGGTAAAAGCAATACAGATATGAACGGGGGCGTAAACACTTGCCGTTCTGCCATAAGTTTGGTTTGAACTCAACACCATCGAACCCGTGCGCGCGATCAGGTATTCACAGCCGGTAAGGGCAGCGTCGCAGTCATCAAGTTTCGGGTAGGCGTTCACGGTAGTGCCAAGCAGCCCTAAAATTTTTTCATCTTTGCAATATATTTTATGCCATCCGTTCAGCTGGAATAATGCGCTCAATTGCTGCTGAAGATCACTTAGCGAGTTGCAAAAAGCGAATTTTCCATTGAGCGAAGAAAATGTTTCCGCAAAAAGAATTGCTTCATCTTCAATTGCGGGCGGATATATATTCACATTGCCTTCACTTTTAGGAAAAGGCACAGGCACCGGGTTTGCCAGTGCCTGCCGTATTTTTTTCAGGATTGTTTCTTTTGCCGATGAGGCAGACATATCATCAGATTTGTGGCGGATTTTTTAATTCCTCGGGGAGGCTAACAGGAGGCTCTTCATTCACCGTTTCCTCCGGTTCGATGTCCAGTATTTTCTTCTCCTCAAAGGGCCGCTTTCCGATGAGGGCTTCAACATCACTCTTGAATAACACCTCTTTCACCAAAAGTTCTTTCGCAAGTTTTTCAACCTCTGCACGTTTTTCGATCAAAAGTGCCTTGGTTTTTTCATATGCATTGTCAATAAGTAGCCTCACTTCATGATCGATCATTTTGCCGGTCTCCTCACTGTAAGGTTTGGTGAAATAATTTTCCTGGGCAGGATCGTAGAAACTGATGTTACCTACTTTATCATTCATTCCATAAACAGTCACCATGCTGTAAGCGATCTTTGTGATCTGTTGAAGATCATTGCTTGCACCCGTGCTTATTTTTCCGAAGAAAATATCTTCACTAGCCCTTCCGCCCAGTGTCATACAGATCTGGTCAGTAAGCTGATCTGTATTATAGAGATACTGCTCCTTCGGTGTGTATTGGGCATAGCCCAGGGCTGCAGTTCCCCTTGGCACGATAGTAACCTTTAATAACGGGTAGGCATGCTCGAGGAACCATCCGCAAATCGCATGACCTGCTTCATGGTAGGCGATGATCTCCTTTTCTTCCGGAGAGATGATCTTGTTTTTCTTTTCCAGTCCACCGATAACCCGGTCAATAGCATCCTGGAAATCGCTCATGTCAACGGCTTCTTTATTTTTCCTCGCCGCTATCAAGGCTGCTTCATTACATACGTTCGCAATGTCTGCACCGGCGAAACCAGGCGTTTGCTCTGCGAGTTTATGTATGTCAAGTTTCTGCGAAGTTTTAATTGGAGTAAGGTGAACTTTAAAAATTGCTTCCCTTCCCTGCAGGTCCGGGCGATCAATTGATATCTGCCTGTCGAAACGACCCGGGCGAAGCAAAGCCGAATCCAGCACATCAGGGCGGTTTGTGGCTGCAAGAATAATGATACCGAGGTCGGTGCCGAAACCGTCCATCTCAACGAGGAGCTGATTGAGCGTATTCTCTCTTTCATCATTGCTCATCATCACATTTTTGCCTCGTGCGCGGCCAATGGCATCGATCTCATCAATGAAAATTATGCATGGAGCTTTTTCTCTGGCTTGTTTAAAAAGGTCCCGTACTCGGCTGGCACCTACACCTACAAACATCTCAACGAAATCACTTCCGCTAAGGCTGAAGAAGGGAACCTGCGCCTCGCCGGCAACCGCTTTTGCCAAAAGTGTTTTACCTGTTCCCGGAGGCCCCACCAGCAAGGCTCCTTTAGGTATCTTGCCACCCAGGGCTGTATATTTTTTTGGATTTTTCAGGAAGTCGACGATCTCCATCACTTCCACCTTTGCCTCATCAAGACCTGCAACGTCGCTGAACGTAATATTCACGCGCGTGCCCTTGTCGAAAAGAGTTGCTTTGCTCTTCCCGATATTAAATATTCCGCCGGGACCGCCACCGCCGCCTGGGCCAACTTTTCGCATCATCATTACGAAAAGGAAGCCGACAAGAATTATCGGCAACAGGGTGCTGATGATCTGCGAGAAGAATTCGCCCTCATCATCCGGACTGTCCGGCACCTGCCTCACCGTCGGATTCTCCTTGTAAAAATCCGCCATTTGTGAAGCAAAGGTTTTGTCGTCTATTATGCTGAAAAATAATTGAGGCTGATTTGATTTAGCCGCCTTCTCATATTTTTCTTTATCCTGCACATCTGCAAGCAACTCACGGTAAAGAGTAGCCTTATTTTTAATACTGTCCGGGTTTGCAAAAACTCTTACCAGCTTTTTATTTCTGATGGTTTTGATCTTTTCTATATCTCCTTCGGCAACCATCCTGTAAAACTTCTGCTGGTCGGTTTCAACACCGGCCGGGCTCACATTTCTAAAAAGGTTAACGCCTAACAAAGTGAGGATGATAAGGCCATAGACCCAGTAAATACTAAACCGGCTTTTCTTCTTTGGCTCATCGCCCATAGGGTTATCGGGAATTCTCTTGTTGTTGTTTTGGTTCATAATGTTTTTGCTGTTAATAAATTATCCCTTGTGTTCCATGCTCGGCGCGTCACTCCACATTTCTTCAAGTTGATAGAACTTGCGGGGCTCGGGCAACATTATATGAACCACTATGTTTACATAATCGATAAGTATCCACTGCTGGGCCTGGCGACCTTCGTGTTTGTAAGGCAATTCGCCGGTTTTCTTTTTCACGTCTTCTTCAACGAAGTCTGCTATTGCACGGAGTTGAGTGGGGTTGGTTGCTTCGCAGATGATGAAAAAGTCAGCAACGGCCTCAGGAATTTTGCGGAGATCGAGACTGGTAATATTCTCACCTTTCTTTTCTTCGATCGCGTGAATTATGCTCTTGAAAATTTTACTGTTGCGGGTAAGCCGGGTGGCACTTTTCTTCCGGGTATTTAATACGTTCAGATTATTCATTTATTATTGTTTTGATTTAAGATTCTCAGGTGTGCTGTTTTGCCCGAAATCGAGGCAGCTTACCGCTTTCAAAAGTACAATATTCTTTTCACCTGAAAAGTTATGGAAACCTTGTTATTTAACATTTTAGACAGTGTGGACAGTACCAACAACTATGCCATGGCCCGGGTGCATGAAGGTTTGGCAATTCACGGGCAGGCCTGGTTTGCACACTTCCAGGAAAAAGGAAAGGGCCAACGCGGAAAAAGCTGGCTGAGTGCTCCGGGGGAAAACCTGATCTTAACCGTCACCGCGAGGCCGCCTGCTGTCTTTGAGATCTCTAGATTCCATTTTCATGCGCTCGTTTCTTTATGTGTTCTAAACTTTTTAAAGGAAGAATGTTCAGTTGCTTTCAGGGTGAAATGGCCGAATGATATTTATTATGGTGACAGAAAGGCAGGGGGAATTCTCATTGAAAACACGCTGCAGGGAAGCGAGTGGAAATGGTCGGTGATCGGCTTTGGAATAAATGTGAACCAGGCTGTTTTTCCCGGGTCGGTGCCAAACGCAGTTTCACTAAAGCAAATAACAGGTAACAATTTCGATACGGTTTTGCTTGCAAGGAAACTTCACTCACATTTATTGCAATCTTTTTCAAAGGTTTCAGCATCCAGGTTCGCCCTGAACGATCTTCTGGAAAATTATAATAAGGAGCTGTACAGGAAAGAAGAAAGGGTTCGGTTCCGCTCGGGAAGCCGGGTATTTGAAGCGATTGTAAAAAGAGTGGATGAATTTGGCCACCTGGTGGTTGACAATGGCATTGAAACTACAATTGCATTTGGAGAGGTTGAATGGGTAAACTAGGTTGTTCGCTCCGCGTTCCGCGCTTCCACTTCATACCGGTTGTTGATATATCCTTTTTTCATGCTCTCCATTATATAAAGCAAAATAAATCTTACAAAGCCATGATCACGGAATTGTTTGATATGACATAATTCGTGTCGAAGCCATTTTTCACTTTTTAGAAAGTCATCAACGGAAGTTTGGTAGAGGTGAATTGTATTCCCGATTACAATAGCCAACTGTGGTGCATTCAATTTCCATGCGGCGAGTTTTGCAATGAAGGAGCTTTCCTTTATAAAGACCTTTATATCTCCCTCATTCGTTTTTATGACCTTCTCGTGCTTCATTGTTTGGAAACGGGATTATCCAGGATCCGTAAAATTTCTTCACCATGTTGTTTGTTGCGCGGCCGCTTAAACACATGGATAATTTTGCCCTGCTCTATCACAAAGGTTGTTCTATGTACGCCATCATACTTTCTGCCGTATAGTTGTTTTTCACCCCATACTCCAAAACTCTCCATGATCTTCCTTTTTTCATCAGACAACAATATATAGGGCAAGGAATTCTGTTCCTTAAACTTTCTTTGCAATTCAGGAGGGTCGGGGCTTACTCCGATAATTTTAAATCCGCGCCTTTTTAATTCTTTATAGTTATCACGGAGATTGCAAGCTTGAGATGTGCAAGCGGGAGTCATACTCTTTGGGAAAAAGAACAACAGTATCTTTTCGTTTTTGTGATCTCTAAAATCAAATATTTCTCCCTTGCTGTCAATTCCTTTAAACGCCGGCACTTTGTCTCCCGCTTCAAGCATTTTGTTTTTGTTATCGGGTGAATGAAAATTTCTTTTCAGATCTATTGCCTGAAAGATCTTCCACTTCTATAATTAATTCGTTGGTGCCGGGCCGGCAATATTCATCCATTTTATAAATAAATAATCTTCCCTTGTCGTTGCTGAAACGGATCCAGTTGCCATTTAACGTGGCCTTGAAGTTTTGGAGTTCTTCCGTATTGTCTGTTATAGAAAATGAAATTCTTGAAGGTGTTTTGGTGATGGCAGATATCACAGGAGGCAATGTGTCAACGATCAATTGGAAATTACCAAAGTCGCGCCAGGAGGCCACGAACCATCCATTGCGAAAGGCAGCCTTTTTAAAATCCGTTCTGGTTCCATAAAATTTTTTCATCATCATTTTGCCGGTATCCGCACTTTCAGTTGGGCGGATGTAGAGATCAAAATAATCCTGAATGGGAACAATGGGTTTATGAACCTGGTGAATTATTCCTGCAGGCGATGACTGTGAACTGTAAATGAATTTGAATGAATCATATAAAGCTTTTTCGGGCAGGAAGAAGCGGATGTTTTCGTTTTCGAAAACGTTAACCACGCCGGGATGAAAAAGGTTGGAGGCGAGGACGGGAGATGCGTCTGAAAGCCGGTCTGACGAGCGGATGGAAAATTGCAATGTCGCCACATTCCCGTCGGGATCGGAAACATCAATTTTTATTTGCTGTACTTCCGTATCGGGAAGAGAAATTATTCCGTCTCCGCCCTTATAAACACTGTTTTGATGGCCCGGCAGGCGGGAAAGGTGCTGTATGTATGGGCCTCCGGAGAGTTTCGTTTTATAATCTATATGAGCGTTTAAATAACGGGTGTCTTTGTAATGAATTGAATCCATTACAAATCGCGTTTGTTCGGTTCCGTTATGATACAAGGCCGCACTGTAGATGCCGTTTTGATTGGTGGAACCGGAGTATTTGTCAAATGAAGTGATACCAAAACTTACTTTATCTGTATTCACCATTATCGGCCCCGGGGTTAATGGAGTATAGGTTTTTCCCGTCCTTTTAAGCGCAATGATTTTGGGCGATTGCTCATAAGTGCTTTTACACCGGTCATAAACAGCAAGACGGATAATATCTGGCGGAATGTTATCAGGGATGCTGAAGCCATGCGTGAGCGGGTTAAGCACGATCTCTGATTTTGTATCGCGCAACTCGAAATGCACGTGCGGACCCTGCGACCCGCCGGTGTTTCCGCTGTAAGCAATAAATTGACCTCTCTTTACGGGAAACTGATCCGGAGTGAAAAACAAATCTACCGCCCAACTTTTCAATTCATATTGTTTTGACGTCACCCAGGCTTCGAGCGCCGGCTCAAAATCGTTCAGGTGTGCATACACTGAAGTGACTCCATTCGGATGATCGATGTATACAGCCCGGCCAAATCCCCAAGGTTCAATTTTTACGCGCGATACAAATCCTTGTTCTGCTGCGAGCACGCGAAGGTTCTCTCTCTGTTCTGTACGCATGTCGAGCCCCATATGGTAGTGGTTTGATCGCAGCTCTCCAAAATTGGCCACCAGTGCAGGTTTCGTGGCTACTGGCCACACGTAATCGAACTTTTGTGAAAATACCGATGATGTACACAGCAAAAATCCAACATGTAAAATCCAACTCTTCATAGCGGCAAAGATAAAAGGCGACGGTTGCAATAAGGACCGGGAAAAGTTAATAATGAACCATTTTGATTTAAGATTTACGATGTACGAATTACGATGTACGGTTTACGATGTACGAATTACGATGTACGGTTTAACGATGTACGGTTTACGATGTACGGTTTGTATTCGGAAACGCGTTAGGGATGGGCAGCCCCGATGCCTGGGTTGGGGCAGAAAGTTCGCCCCTGCATTAATTAAATAATTTCAAATGCTTGTTGCTTGCGCCCTGCAGCATGATTTTCTCAATCTTTCAGTCTCCCATCTCACACCTCACTTCTCACAATTCAACACATTCCCTACCTTTGCGCGCCATCCCAAAGGCAGAGATCCACTATGCCAAAAAACGACTCCATTCAATCAGTTCTGATCATCGGCAGCGGCCCTATTGTTATCGGCCAGGCTTGCGAATTCGATTACTCCGGCACGCAGGCTGCGCGCAGCATTCGTGAAGAAGGTGTAAGGGTGACACTCATCAACAGCAATCCGGCTACAATTATGACTGACCCCATGATGGCTGATCGCGTTTACCTTCTCCCTTTAACAGTTGAAAGCATTGAGCAGATTCTTGAAGAAAATAAAATTGATGCCGTTCTGCCTACTATGGGCGGACAAACCGCGCTCAATTTGTGTAAGGAAGCTGATGAACTTGGCATATGGGAAAAATATGGCGTCAAGTTGATCGGTGTTGATATCAGGGCGATCGATAAGGCAGAGGATCGGGAAAAATTCCGCCAGTGGATGATAGAAATGGATATACCTGTTGCCCCGGCAAATATTGCCAACTCTTTTCTGGAAGGGAAGGAATTCGCGCAGCAAATAGGCTTTCCGCTGGTGATACGGCCTTCCTTCACATTGGGAGGAAGCGGCGGAGGAATTGTTTATTCAAAAGATGAACTTGATTCGGCTTTGAATAATGGTCTTACTGCATCGCCAATACATGAGGTGCTTGTTGAAAAGGCCGTGTTGGGCTGGAAGGAATTTGAGCTCGAATTGTTGCGTGATAATGCAGATAATGTGGTGATCATTTGCACGGTTGAAAACTTCGACCCAATGGGTGTTCATACCGGAGACAGCATTACTGTTGCGCCTGCAATGACCCTGAGTGATACGGCGTATCAACATATGCGCAATACCGCGATAAGAATGATGCGTGCATTGGGAAACTTCGCGGGTGGCTGCAATGTTCAGTTTGCAATGAACCCTGAAACAGAGGAGATAATTGTGGTGGAGATAAACCCAAGGGTTAGCCGAAGTTCAGCTCTTGCAAGTAAAGCAACCGGATACCCGATTGCAAAGATCGCTGCAAAGCTGGCCCTGGGCTACAATCTCGATGAATTGAAAAACCAGATCACAAGTTCAACTTCTGCATACTTTGAACCCGCACTTGATTATGTTATTGTAAAAATTCCCAGATGGAATTTCGATAAGTTCAAAGGAGCAAATGATACGCTTGGCTTCCAGATGAAAAGCGTGGGAGAGGTGATGGGGATTGGCCGCAGTTTTAATGAAGCGATTCAAAAGGCCTGTCAGAGTTTGGAAAATGAAGCCGTAGGTCTCGGTTATTATGGAAAAAGCCTGATGCGTTCTGAAGAATTGCTGGAGTATATTAAAGTGCCGAAATGGGACAGGTTGTTCCGCATCAAAGACGCACTGATGGCCGGGGTTTCGGTGAAAAGAATTACCGAGAGCACGCTGATAGATAAATGGTTCATTCAGCAGATACAACTTATATGCGATCTTGAAAAAGAGGTGTCAAGGCACAACATGGAATCGCTGCCTGAGGATTTGCTGAGAAAGGCAAAGGAAATGGGCTTTAGCGATGAACAGCTGATAAGGATAATGGGCGAAGGTTCGGAAGATGAACTTTATGAGAAAAGAAAACTGAAGGGGATAAACCGGGTCTTTAAAATGGTTGACACATGCAGCGCAGAGTTTGCAGCCGTTACACCTTACTTCTATTCAACATTTGAGAATGCCGAGGTTTCATCAATATCTTCAAACGAATCTATCTCCCGCCCGGGTAAAAAAGTGATCGTACTGGGAAGCGGCCCGAATCGAATAGGGCAGGGAATTGAATTTGATTATTGCTGTGTACATGGCTTGCTGGCTGCAAAGGAGTGCGGATATGAGGCGATCATGGTGAATTGTAACCCGGAAACAGTTTCTACTGATTTTGATATAGCAGACAAATTGTATTTCGAACCTGTGTTCTGGGAGAACATTCGCGAAATTGTTGAACACGAAAAACCTTCAGGGGTAATTGTTCAGCTCGGCGGACAAACAGCGTTAAAACTTGCCAGAAGACTACAGGATCTTGGCGTTCCCATCGTGGGAACTTCTTTTGACAATATGGATATTGCGGAAGATCGCGGCCGCTTTAGCGATATGCTCAAGAAATTAGACATTCCATATCCGCGCTACGGAACGGCCTACACTACAGATGAGGCGGTGGAAGTGGCAAATGAAGTTGGTTACCCAGTTCTTGTGCGGCCCAGCTATGTGCTCGGGGGCCAACGCATGCGAATAGTTCTGAACGATGAAGAGTTGGAAAAAGGGGTGCTGAGTTTATTAAAACATTTGCCGGGCAATAAAATTCTTGTCGATCATTTTCTTGACCGTTGCCAGGAAGCGGAGATCGACGCGATCTTTGATGGCGAAACTTTTCACACCATGGGCGTAATGGAACACATTGAGCCCGCCGGAATTCATAGTGGTGACAGCAATGCTGTTTTGCCGCAATTCAATCTTAGTCCGCTTATCGTGCACACCATGGAAGAATATGCAGAGAAAATAGCGAGGGAGTTAGAAATAAAAGGTTTGATCAACATACAGTTTGCGATAAAAGACGGCCAGGTGTTTGTGATCGAAGCAAATCCGCGCGCATCGCGCACCACACCATTCATTGCCAAGGCATACCAGATCCCTTACCTTAACATTGCTACCAAGGTTATGTTAGGAGAAGCGAAGTTGAAGGACTTTAAATTTGAAAAAAATCTCAGAGGTTTTGCAATAAAGGAACCAGTATTTTCTTTCAATAAATTCCCCGGTGTAAATAAGGAGTTAGGTCCGGAAATGAAAAGCACAGGTGAAGCCATCCGTTTCATTAAGGACCTTCGCGATCCTTACTTCCGCCAGCTTTATAAGGAAAGAAGTATGCATCTGAGTAAATAGTTGGTAGTCGTGAGTCTTTAATTTTTATTCGGCAGTTCCTGGTCGATAGTCCCGAGAGATTCTTCCCGAGGCCTCCTTCATTTTCCTTCTCAACTTTCCTTTAAGGAACGTTTGAGAATTTTTGATGAACGCCATGTTTATTCACGTTGAGCGCGGCGAGAGTATTGAGATTCCTCGCATCGCCTGGAATGACGAATGGAGGAGGAAGTTTTGAGCTATCGCAACAATGCGATAGCCAAGTGAAAGGATTAATGCGGTCATCCCGAACAAAGTGAGGGATCTTATTCTTATTCAACGTATATTTTTGTCAACGTTTCCTTTAGAAGCAGAGATGTTTCGTAAAACCTTTTTCGGGTACTAACCTTTTTTCTACCCTCTATTGACGTTCGAAAAATCAACTGATTTCTAAATTAAGCAATGCATAATTCTGGCATTGTTTCGTGGACATTCAATCCCTTTCTTCGTATACTTCCCGCTTTTGTTACGGGCATCCTGGTTTCACTAACGGTTCGCTGCTCTTTTTGGATCCCATTTTCATTTTTAGTGGTGGTATGCATAGGTCTGATGATGTTGAGAAAATTCAGTCCCCTGCTTCTTTCAACTTACAGGAAGATCATTGGGCTCTTCATATTTTCGATTATCGTTTGTGCGGCACTGTTAGTGTCATGGTTGCACGAGGATTCAAACCAAAAACACCGGGTTGGAAACAGCGGGGAAGCTGAAAATGTATTTCGCCTTAGACTGATCGAGGAGCCCGTTCAAACGCAATCGGGCTTCAGGGCAGTGGCCGAAGTGCTTTCCATGGTGTCAGAAGTGGCTGAATACAGGAGAACCGGCAAGGTGTATCTCTATTTTCCCAAGGCAGAAAAGCTTCCTGCCTATGGCGATGAGCTGATCATTAACAAAGATCCCCGGGAGCTGAATGGCGCGATGAACCCCGGCGCTTTTAACTTTAAGGAATATGCCGCCAGGAAAGGGATTCGGTATGCTTTTTATCTCCGGGAAAATGAGTTCATCAAAACCGGGGAAGATCCTAATAATTTTATCACATTCCTGAATGACAGCAGGCGGAAAATACTTCAGGCTCTGAACCACTTCTTTAAGGAACGCGAGGTTCGCGGAATTGCGGCGGCCTTGTTGATTGGCTATCGCGGGGATCTGGAAAAACCACTTTTGCAGGAATATAGCGATGCCGGTGTTGTACATGTAATTGCAATTTCGGGGCTCCACCTCGGGCTCATATATGTTGTGCTCGTGAGGGTTTTTATGCGGATGAAGTTTCTTAACAAATATATTCCCCTGAGGTGTTGGTGCATCCTTGCTTTATTATGGTTGTTTTCTCTTCTCACCGGAGGCTCCGCTTCTGTTTTAAGAAGTGCTGTAATGTTTTCATTCATCCTCATTGGCGAAACGTATTTTAAAAAAGCCGGCACCTGGAATGTAATTGCTGCTTCAGCGTTCGTATTGTTGGTTTACGACCCCATGCTTTTGTTCGATGCAGGTTTCCTGCTGAGTTATTCAGCCGTGGCCGGAATTGTGGCCTGGCAGAAATCTTTGTATCATTTGGTGTTCGTTAAAAATCGCTTTTTGCGTGAAGTATGGAACATGGCCAGTGTAACTATCGCTGCGCAAATTGCTGCATTTCCTTTATGCATTTACTATTTCCACCAGTTTCCAAACCTTTTTCTTCTTACCAACCTTATCGTTGTACCTCTGTCTACAATTATTCTTTTTGGAGAAGTATTTCTGTTGATGTTGTCCTTCGTTCCGTTTGTAAACGATGCGCTCGCATTTGTCATAAATTCTTTAATAAAATGTATGAATGAATTTGTGAAATGGAGTAACAGCATCCCGTTTTCTTCGATGCGTGGAATTTATGCGGATCTTCTGTCCACCTCACTTTTATACGCTACGGTTATCTGTTTTGCATGGTGGATCATCAGCCGTAAGCATTCATTTGCATTGCCGGCTTTTGGTTTTCTATCCGCCTTATTTATTTATTTTTCCCTGTTCAACATAAAAGCTCATAACAGGAGGATGATCGTTTTTTACCACTCCTCAAAAGGGAGTGTTATAGATTTCGTTCATGGCAGGAAGGTGCATGGGTTAAGCCTGGTTGAAAGTAATGTTCTTGCTCATCCTGAAGATTTTACTCTTCCGGCCAGAACAGTCTTCAGGGCTAACGAGGATTCCGCCTTTCTTAGCCGGCATTTGATACAACATGAGAATGGTATGATGAGTTTTCTTGGAAAAACTATTTTGTTGCTTTCAGGGAAGCCATATGAAGTGACAGGCAACTCAATCGAGGTTGATTACCTTCTCTTAACGGGAAACAAAAAGATAGATTTAGTGAAGGTTGCCCAAAGCATCAGGCCATCGCTGGTCATTTTTGATGCAAGTAATTCAGCAGGTAAAATTGCGCAATGGAAAAGAGATTGTGAAGAGCTACATTTGCGGTGTTTTTCAATCCGCGACAACGGCGCACTGATATCAACTCTGCATCCTGATTGACGGATTGCACATTTTTCAAAGTTTTACTATGCTCAAAAAAGTAAAAAGTGCGCTGATTTCAGTTTATTACAAAGATGGACTTGAAGATGTTGTTACATTACTCAAAGAGGCACAGGTGCAGATCATCAGTACGGGCGGAACAAGAACTTTCATTGAGGAAATGGGAGTGAAATGCATTCCTGCCGAAAGTCTTACCAACTACCCTTCTATATTAGGAGGAAGGGTAAAAACATTGCACCCCGTAATTTTCGGTGGTATATTGGGAAAAAGGGAAGATGAAATCCATTTGCGTGAAATGGCCCAGTTCAATATTCCTGAAATAGATCTTGTAATTGTAGACCTTTATCCGTTTGAAGAAACTGTACGCAATTCTACTGATGAAAATCTGATCATTGAGAAAATTGATATCGGTGGGCCTTCGATGATACGTGCTGCGGCCAAGAATCATAAAGACGTAGTTGTTATTGCGTCGAAGGATGAATACACCTCTCTCACTGAAACGCTTCAAAGTCAGAACCTGCAAACCTCCCTTGAGCAACGCCGCGCCTGGGCCATCAAGGCATTTGATGTTTGTACAGCTTACGACACCGCAATTTCCAATTACTTTCATAAAACCGATATCCCTGCCGTCTTTGGTAAGCATGAAAACGTTCTTCGCTATGGAGAGAACCCGCATCAGCAGGGAGTGTTCTATGGAGATTTGGAGAATGTGTTCAGCCAACTCAACGGTAAGCCTTTGTCTTATAACAATCTTGTGGATGTTGATGCAGCAATTCAGCTGATAAGGGAATTTGAGAAAGATTCCATGCCAACCTTTGCGATCATCAAGCATACTAACGTTTGCGGAATCGCGCAAAGAGACAGGCTGAACGAGGCGTGGAGAGCGGCTTTACAGGGAGACCCTGAAAGTGCTTTTGGCGGCGTGCTGGTTACAAACACTGCGATGGATAACACTACTGCATCCGCTGTAAATGATCTTTTCTTTGAAGTGCTCATTGCTCCCGGATTTAGCGATGAGGCATTGAACATTCTTTCTTCAAAAAAGAACAGGATACTTCTCAAATTGGAAGAAATTAAACTGCCGGAGCGGCAATTAAAAACTGTTTTGAACGGTCTTCTGGTTCAGGATGTTGATGCCGGGAATTTTTCTGAGTGGAATGAAGCAACCTCTGCCACGAGTTCTAATGAACAAGCGAGGGACCTTGCATTTGCTAATATTGTTTGTAAACATTTAAAGAGCAACAGTATCGCATTGGTGAAGCACCTGCAGCTTATAGGAAAGGGATGTGGGCAAACGAGCAGGGTTGATGCACTGCGGCATTCAATTGAGAAGGCAAAACATTCAGGGTTGAGCGTTGAGGGTTCAGTGCTTGCCAGCGATGCATTTTTCCCTTTTGACGATTGCGTAAAAATTGCTCACGCTGCAGGAGTCACCGCTTTTATTCAGCCGGGAGGTTCAATTCGCGATGCAGATTCTATCAGCTATTGTGAAAGTCATTCCCTTCCTATGGTGATCACGGGCAGGAGACATTTCAAACATTGATAAGATGATGAACAAGAAGGGAAGGTCTGCGGGATACGTTGCCCTTACCCTCACCTCGCTTTTATGGGGAACCACATGGGTTGCAAGCAAAATCGGTATTCAGGAAATGCCCGTGCTGCAAATGACCGCTATCAGACAGTTGATCGCAGGGCTTATAATGGTTGGTTTTTTCATGTTGAAGAAAAGATCGTCTATCCCTACCCGTAAGCAATTCAGGCAAATATTTTTCCTTTCTCTTTTCATGTTTGTTCTTGCCAATGGCCTGAGCACATGGAGCCTGATGTACATCCCGGCAGGATTAAGCGCCTTGCTCGGAGCGTTATACCCGCAAAGTGTTGTAGTAATTGAATTTGCTTTTTTTAAAAAGAAAGGACCCGATTTACTTATGGGCCTTGGATTCTTACTCGGTATTGCGGGCGTGGCAATTGTCTTTTACGAAAATCTTTCGGTGGAATTAACTGCGGCATTCATTTCTGGTATTTCGTTGTCGCTTGGTGCCATGCTTTCCTGGAGCATGGGCACAATCTTCATCACCAATATTAAGATGGAGTTGAATCCTTACTATTCAACAGGCTGGCAGATGGTGATCAGTTCAGGAATGTTGTACCTGATGTCAGTACTGGTTCAACCCTCAATTCCGCTGGGGGATATATCATTAAAGGCATGGGGCGTGATCCTTTACCTCGTACTTTTTGGCTCTATCATTGCTTTTGCGGCTTTTATTTTTTCGATGAAGAGATTGCCGGTGGCCATTGCCTCGCTCTATGCTTACATAAATCCACTCGTGGCTATGGTAGCAGGCTACTTTATTCTCGGTGAAAAGCTAACGATCTTCATTTTTTGGGGAGCAATAGTTACACTGGCCGGAGTTTTTATTGTGAACTACGGGCACAAAAGGAATTTGGAGAAAATCACGGATGAACTTCCTGAATAAATTTCTCATACATCCCGGCCCAACCGCTAAAGGCAGAACCCGTTCCGAGAAAGTTGTTATGAAAGATCGTGATCATTGTACCGCCTTCTTTTTTGCATGCTTTGTAATATGCCATCATTTCATTGAATGAGGTTTCAGGCGATTGCTTTTGCTCATAATATGAATTTGCATCCATGAAACAGAACGGGTGTATTCTTAGTTTGGCCTCCTCATTATTTTTTAGGTTGAACCAGTTGAAAGCTGTTGAGGTGGAGGCCCGGAATCCATTGATCGTGCCATAACCCATGCTGTACTCTTCACTGATTCCAA
>JAEZDA010000070.1 GCA_023433345.1 Bacteroidota bacterium
ATAACATGCTCCCACGGTGTGCTGCGACCATTCCTTTCAGTATATTGTCCCCTTCTTCCGGAAAGATATTTATCGCCATTAATAAATGCTTCAAAATCGGCTGCCTGCTGTGCTGCTGTTGCTATTACCGTTCCCGCTGAATTCACCCTGTCGATAAAATTTATCTGGGAAGGATCGGCAGGAACATACAACAGGTCGTTTTCATTTCTGCCATCACTATTAAGATCACCATTTACAAGGTAAGTAAACGGACGGCCTGAATTTCCTTCATAGAAGAATGATATCGTTGTTTTGAAATATTTCGCATATGGAACACTTACAGAGAACAGCCCGGTGAAACGGTGACGCATTTCATGTGCTGAAGTTGCAAGTGCCGGCCTGTTTGGATCGCCAACTACCTGAACATATTCCCAATTGGAAAGTGCAGTGGAGTTCAGTCCGCTGTTTATGTCGGCTGCAGAATTGAAATTATAAGAAACTTGTCCGAAAATATATTTCCATGCTTTATTAAGTGAAAAACCGGCATTAAGCGAATAGCCCTGGTTAGTGTTACTAATAAGAAGAGCATTGGTAATTCTTGCATGCCTTCTTCTACCTGAAGAAGAGGAAGCGTATGCAATACGTGTGTCGAAACCATTGTTATAGGCAGGGTTTACAACACCTACGGGATCTGTGAGGTTCAGATCTTCATAAACAATATTGTTGATCGTTTTAGATAACATTGTTTCAATGGTAAGATTCACATTGCCCGGAAGCTTCTTATCCGCTGCAAGGTTTAGCCGAACAACCTGGGGCAACTTAAAATCTTTATCTATCAGGTCTACTTCAAATGTGCTTGAACCACTGCCGATAGTGGACGGGTCTACTTCAGGCTGAAGACCATTTCCATTGTTTACATTAAAATCTGTTTGAGATGTAACTTTAGTTATCATTCCGCTGTTGCCAAATTGGTTAGACATCCACACGAATGGCATACGACCGGTAAACACTCCGACCCCTCCTCTTATGATGGTGGACCTGTCTCCATCTACATCATAATTAAAACCAACGCGAGGCGAAATAAGCAGTTGTTTATCGGGCAGCGAGGTAGTGCTGTATTCGCCCTTGAACACGGAATCAACATACGGATTAAACAGAGGCTTGTCATTAAATACCGGCATGTCTCCACGCAAGCCCACCGTGAGCCTGAAGCGTTGATTGAACTGGATCTCATCCTGGATGTAAAAGCCTAACTGCGCGGCCTTAAATGCAGCAGCAGGCTGGTCTCCCAAGGTTGCCTTGTCTGCCGAATAGGTTACATCAAACTGGCGGGGCCTGTTAATGTTGAAGTCATTCAAATTTGCAAACCTCCAACGGCCATTGTAGTTGTTAAGAAAAAGGTTCCGGAATTTAAAGAACTCATTATGCGTTCCTACAGTGAATGTGTGCTTTCCTTTAAAGATTTTTACATTGTCTGTTATCTCGATAATGTCCTGGTCTAATTCATTGGCTACAGAACTTCTTTCAGCGCCAAGTTGAACCGTTCCTCCATTATGACTGATCTCGATCGAAGGAAAGAGCGAACCGAAAGTTGTACGGAAGTCGCGGATCTGGTGGCGCCCAATTATTAGGTTGTTTGTAACGGTGTTGCTGAATCGGCTGCGTAATTCTGCAACCGTAATGTGTTGTTTATTGTTGAACCGATAGGTGTTGTTTCCAAACCTGAATAAATTTGAGGTGCGGGAAATATTATCGTTAAATGCATTGATATAGTTGTGACGGAGCGTTAAACGATGCTTATCATTTACATTCCAGTCGATACGTCCAAACAGTTTATCGCTTTGCGTTTCTGCATCGAATGAATTATATGTGCCTGCATCATATCCCCAGCGGTTTCTAACGGTATCAACAATTGCCTGCGCATCTTCCTGGTTTATCAGAGATCCGTTCTCTCCTGCATTTAAAATTGTAGGAGCAGTTCGGCGAGCCATTTCCCCGTTTATAAAGAAGAATAGTTTGTTTTTGATGATCGGGCCGCCAAGTCGCGCTCCAAATTGTTTATCGCTGAAGTCTGCCGTTTTCAATTCCGTCACCGGGTCTTTTCCAACAGTACTCTGGTTTCGAAGGAAATAGTAAACTGATCCTTCAAAAATATTTGTGCCCGACCTGGTAACAGCATTTACTCCGCCCCCGGTGAAGTTTCCGTATGTTATATCAAAAGGCGCAAGCACCACTTGTAGTTCCTGGATCGCATCAAGGGAGATTGGTGTTGTAGATGCCTGCCCACCTGGTGTTCCGGAAGAAGCAAGACCAAACACATCATTGTTCACCGCTCCATCAATGGTGATATTGTTGAAACGGTTGTTCATTCCTCCAAAGGAATTATTCCCGGTAGACTGCGGCGTTAAGCGCGTATAATCTGAAAGGCTTCTGCTCAATGTAGGCAGCGTGCTGATCTGCTGATTACTGATATTAGTTGATGCGCCGGTTTTGCGCCTGGCCGCGCTGCCGCCTCCTGTGCCCGATACAACTACAGTTGCGAGTTCAGTTGCCGCTGGTTGAAGAGTGGCATCCACACGGGTATTTTCACCCAGGGGAAGGTTCAGGTTAGATTCTGTAAATGCATTATATCCAACATAGGTTACAGACACGTTATACGGCCCGCCGGGGATGAGGTTCACAATATCATACCTGCCATCCTTCCGTGTTCCAGCCCTGTAAACCGTTCCTGTTGGCGTATGTGTCAATTCAACCGTGCCGCCTGATAAAACTTCGCCGGCGGAATTTTTCACATAGCCTGTGATGCTGCTGGTGGTCACCTGCGCTTTCAGTAAAAAAGGCAGGGCCAACATCGCCACAATAGGTATTAGCTTTTTCATATGCATGTAGTTTACTGTGCAAAGAAAAACTATAAGTGTCACCACATTGTTATCTTTTATTAACAAATTGTTAGGAATGAAAGGCCGGTGGAGTAGGGAAGGCAATTTCGATGAAGAATGCTTAGTAACTTTGCAAGCAAATTTTTGAAGTATGCTGGACAGTATTGAATCGGCAATTGAGGATGTTAAGAACGGCAAACTTATCATTGTGGTTGATGACGAGGACCGTGAAAACGAAGGTGACTTTATAACGGCCGCAGCAAATGCCACGCCTGAGATCATCAATTTTATGAGCACTCACGGGCGCGGACTTATTTGCACTGCGCTCACTGAAGAGAGATGTGAGGAGCTTCACCTGCAGCCAATGGTGGTTGACAATACCTCACTCCATGAAACCGCCTTCACCGTTAGTATTGATCTTTTGGGCCACGGTTGCACAACCGGCATCTCGGCGCACGACCGCTCAAAAACAGTAAAAGCGCTTGTGGATCCTTCAATGCGCCCACACGATTTTGGAAGGCCCGGGCATATATTTCCGCTTAAAGCAAAAAAAGGCGGAGTGTTGAGAAGGGCCGGACATACCGAAGCCACCATCGACATTGCAAGGCTCGCGGGGTTTGATCCCGCCGGCGTGCTCGTGGAGATCATGAATGAAGACGGGTCAATGGCCCGCGTTCCTGAGTTGAAAGAGATCGCAAAGAAGTTCAACCTCAAAATGATTTCTATTAAAGACCTGATCGAATTCAGGCTTCAAACCGAAAGCCTTATTGAAGAAGAAGTAAGAGTTGACATGCCAACTCGTTATGGAATGTTTGAATTGATTGCTTTCCGGCAGGTAAACACCGGTGAGGTTCATATGGCATTGAAGAAAGGAAATTGGACGAAGGGCGAATCTGTAATGGTGCGCGTACACAGCAGTTGTATGACCGGCGATATCCTCGGGTCGCTTCGTTGCGACTGTGGCGAGCAGCTTCATGCAGCTTTGCGAATGATAGAAGAAGCCGGTAAAGGCCTTGTGCTATATATGAACCAGGAGGGAAGAGGCATCGGTTTGATAAATAAATTGAAAGCTTATAAACTGCAGGAAGAAGGAATGGATACGGTTGAAGCTAACCTGCACCTGGGCTTTGGCATGGATGAAAGAGATTATGGTGTTGGAGCACAGATACTGCGTTCGCTCGATATCTCACGTATGAAACTTATCAGCAACAATCCGCGTAAACGTGCGGGGCTCTTAGGTTACGGGCTGGAAGTAACTGACACGATCCCTATTGAAATGATGCCAAATTCTCACAATAAAAAATACCTTTTTACCAAGCGTGATAAATTAGGCCATGAAATTTTGAACGGATTGTAATCTTATTTATTTTCCACTTCTCCTTCTCTCGTTGATCATGTCTATCTGTTTCCTCGTGCGGAAAATGTCTCCGAGCCTGTCGAAGTCTTTTCTATAAGAAAGTTGAATACCAGACCGGTTTCTTTGACCAACGGTGAGGTCGATACTCGTTCTGTTGAATCCTACAACCCTTAGAGATCCATCCTTGTTGAGCAGCCATTCAATGGTAATATCCGGCGTTATCAGGCCCCTTCTTGCCAGTTGCAGGGTGGCAGGGTTATTATATTCGAGGTTTCCTCCAATAAGTACAAAGAGCCTGTTGCTTAACAACACCTTCAAGCCGGCGCGTACATTGGCCTGGAGTTGGCTTGCCGCTGTTTGAATATTCAAGGTAGGATTGATATCAATATAGGTTGAGATTATTCCGTCTGTAGCCTTTTCTAACTCGCGGTTGAAAACCGTGGTGAGCCAGCCGCTTACAATTCCGCCTATTGTATTGGTGGCTATTGCAATTGTATTTTCAGCGGAAATAAATGACTGGCTGCTGCTGATGAAGGTGTTGAACAAAAGAAGACTGGCCACCTGTTTATTCATCTCGGCTTTATCATTCTGAAAGTCCGCTAATTTTTTTACTGCGATGTAATCACTCTTTATATCAGATTTTTCCGGCAACCTGAACTCAAATTCAATTTCAGGCTGTTGCAACACCCCGGTGAGATGAGAAATAATGGTGATGTCTTCCTTCTGCCTGTAGCCGCCGGCGGATGCGAGAACACTTACATCCACATTCTTGGCGATGTACTCCGCTTCAATGTCTATAATGGCCTGGTATGGGTCGCCGTTCCAGGTGATGCTACCACGATTCAGAATAAAAGGCCTTTGTAAAAAAGTTTGAAAGTTGAAAGTGTATTCGCCCTTGGTGAGGTCATATCGGCCCCTGATAGACAATGGTTCCTTACTTCCAACACGTATGTTCAGCAAGCCGTTCCCCTGGCCATGTAAAATATCACCGGTAGCTTCATCTAAAATCACATCTATTTTACAAGCCGGGTTCGCATTTACGTTGAGGTTTACAAGTATGTTGGCCACTTCAGACCTTGCTCTTTCCCTGGCAGGTGAACCAAACTGAATGAACTCGATATAGTCTATCGTTCCGCTCTCTTTTGAGGATCCGGTTGGGAGATACAAATGGCTTGAATCTATCGAACTTGGTTGACCCTCTATATTCATCACCATTCCCGTGATCGGCCCGTCAAGTGTCATTTTCGCATATCCGGTAACGTTACCATAAAATTCCTCATTGTCTTTTCTTGTTGTGTTCAGCAATAACATCCGCTGGGTTTCCAGGCTCAGGTTGTGAAATGAGAATTTTTCAAAGAAAGTATGCGCCATCCTTCCGCTTACCACTCCCTCGTTGCCCAGAGTGTCTTTTATGATGATCCTTCCCAGGTCAATTTCATCGGGTCTGAAGTAAATAGTTTCGTCTTTAATATTATAACGGCATTGTGTATACGATACCAGTAATGAAGCGCTGTCAATTAAAGCTTCGCCTGTTAGGTACAGGTGTTTAGGAGAGCCGCTGACTTTTAAGCTTGTTGTTGCTGTTCCGCTGATATCACTGAAAATAGTGCCGAGGTAGGGCTCAAGAACCTTCAGGTCTACTTTTCTGCCTTCAAGGTTTATCCCGAGCGAGTTTACAGAGTCCTTGTAGTTATATGATCCTGCTATATCAAAATCGAATGCAGAGTCTCTTGCATGGGCCTCAAAATTTACGCGGCCTGTGGTAAGATTAGCATCCGACTCCAGGTTTACGTCGCCCATAAATCTACCGTCAAGCGAAAAACTATCTGCCACTCCGGAAAATTCTACCGATGTTTTTCCAAAAGGATTTCTTAGTGTAGCCGTTCCGGTTAGTAAGCCAGAAGGTTTGGGTTTATTCATAAGCAGTGGCGCAAAATCCTGTATCGCAACCTTTGAAAGCTTGGCTATAATATGGGTTTGATCGGTTTCGTCTGACAATTCGGAAGAGATGACGATCTCCTCGTTTCCATGAGTGAACCTAACTTCATTTGCATCTATATAATTCTGCCTGACAGTGAGCTCGCCATCCTTTTCAAGCAGCCATTTCTTATTGTTGATGATGAATGAAGAGGGGAAGAAGTTAATGCGAACACCGTCTGCCATGGTTTGAACGCTAGCATTCAATTCGGCATCATTGAGATTCTTCCCTGCGCTTGTTTTAAGCTGGAGAAAGGAGAGGTCGTTGTTAGCTGTGAGTTTGAGATTCGTTTGCGGGAAATAGAGACTATCTGTTATGCTGATATTAGAGGCAGAAAGATTGGCCGTTAGTGTATCAAAGTTACCTGTTCCTTCGAGGCGTACATTGCTGAAAGATTTTCCGTTGAATGTAAAATCGGGAACAATGGCCTTTAATTTTAATTCTGAATTCACGAGGTTTAGATTCCCCGATAACTCACTATTGTTGAACCCCGTAAACCGCGGATCGATCAGCCCTAAATAGTCTGTAAAATCTTTTGTTTTCACATAAAAATTAAAATCCTGGTTGCTTACCGCGTAAGCAGGCTTCTTAATATAAGAGGGATAGTACCGGCTTAAGAAAAAGGTGAATGAATTCGGGAGGTCACGGATGTTGAATTTGCCATCAAGCAACACCTCAAGCTCATTTGACCGGAGCGACAGGAGTTTACGGTCCTCTTCCACATACGATCGCAGCGAAAGTGAATCGAAGGAAAGCCTTGTTGAATCTGATACCAGCGCTGCATTATAAACCCGCGCGGAGCCAAGAAAGTCATCAATATTGTTTCCTTTAAAATTCAGGCTAAAAAGCCCTGAGAGACGAAGATCTTTTTGCGAGATGCCTAAGCTGTACAGGTTAACGTAGGAGATGTCTGCATCAGCATTAAAATTCATTTCTTTTCCTGCAACACTTATAGTGCCATCAAGAGTTTGAATCTGGATCTTTGGATCGTTTACTGTAAGATGGCCGCGGAACAGTTTCTTTTCAAAATCACCTACGATGTAAATATTGGAAAAGGTTTTCTTTCCCCAGTCAACCCGGGAAATATCTCCATCAAAATTGATATTCAATTCATCGAGCGAGAAGCCCTGTCCGTTCACGTTTCCATTTAACGCGATAAGATTGAACTGGTCATTATCCAGAAATTTGCCGATTTTAAAGCCTGCCGTAGCCAGTTTGCCGGAATATTCTGTAGGCGCATGATCTTTTAATTTTATGCGGATATCTGTAGTGAGGTTTCCGAGATCGCTTCTGATATATCCATTGGTGGTGAAATCAGATAGAACTCCTTTTGCCGAACCGGTGAACCCGATCTTTCCAAGGTGATTGAGGGCAGGCTGTTTAACTTTTTTAAGAGATGGAATGATGGAAACAAGATCATAATAATGCGACAAAAAGTTCCGCGAATTTATCGAGATGTATGTAGTGTTTATATCCGGAAGACCTTTCATTTCGAGGTCACCTTCCAGGTAACTCATTCCGGTGCTGATGCTCATATTCCTTGCCTTAAAATCAGCAACGGTTCCTTTGGCTTCCCCACTGAATTTAAATACGCGTTTCCAGTTTTTCAGATCAGGAGCAAAAAATGCCAGATCATCACTATGTAGTTCAGCGCTTTTGAAATGGCCTTCTAATATCACTTTGGTGATGAAATTGCCCATGTCCTTATTAAAAGCATCATAGCGCATGGAATAGTAATTGCCGAGCGAACTTCGATTAGTCCTGAGCGTTAGTTTATCAAATTCCATCAGTACAGGCGTAAAGGTCATATGAGCACTTAGCTCTTTTACTTCGAGCCCGCTTTGTTCGATCGCCGACAAGTTCACAACACCCCGAAGAGTGTCATTTATCGCTTCAAGGTTAGTAAGCGATCCATTTATCGATGAGAAAACTATGTGTTGCCCGTCGAACCGGTCTGTGTAGGGAGCCCTGAGGGTTTCTTTATCATTCTTAAAAGTGCCATCGCTTATCTGAAGTTTTTTAAGCCTTACTCTCCATCCTGAATTGTTCCATTTAAATTCAGACACCAATGGTATCTTTTGTAAAATGTTCTTGAGGTTTAATTGTGAAGGCCGGTTGCCTTCGAAATCTGACTGGTGAAAGACAGGTTTGTTGAGCGCGAGACTTTCTATGACCACCACTTTGTTCTTATAATCTATACCTCCCATGCGCAGGTCAAGCTTATCAACTCCAACCTGCATGTGCTGCCCGACCCAACCATCATTCTTTGTGAAAAACACATTTTTAAGATGTAGTTCCTTAAGATCGAATTCAATACCTTTTTTCTTTTTTCCGGTTTTAGGGGCTGCGAAAAAATCAGTGATAAAATTGTAATTCCAAACCGAATCAGTGCGATGCATATTTATTCTCGCATCATCAAGGCTTAGGTAGCTGATGGTAGCACGATCTTTCAGAAAAAACCAATCGGTGATGTTAAGCCTTGCAATACCTGCATATAGCAGGGTGTCTTTATGCTGATCTTCGAGCATTACACCTCTCAAAAGCAGTTTGTTGAAAAGCGAAACTTCCACGCGGTCTATCGTAACCCGCGTATTAAGTTTTTGTGAGAAGTTTGCGGCGACGCGATTCACCAGCCAGGTTTGCACAGGCGACAGGTTTACCAATACCACCAGGGAAATGATGATAAGCAGAAGAATTAGTAGTGTTCTTTTTAATATTTTGGTAAATCGCCTCAGATGCAGGAATTAGTTGTAAAAATAATTAAACCGTTTCTATAGCTGACTGTCACTGCTAACTTTATCATATAATTTAATTATGGAAAGTCATCATTCCTTTCACCTATGCTCCAAAATTTTCCCTTTTAGCGCGATACTTTCATAATTTCATGATTCTAAATTTTTATCATTGAGAAAGATTTTTTCATTTTTCATGTTGCTTCCACTGGGCCTGGCAGCGCAGACTCTCTTAAGTCCGTCAAAATTTTTAGGCTACGAACTTGGAGAAAGGTTCACTCCCCATCATCGTGTCATAGCTTATTTTGAACATGCTGCATCAGTTTCGCCAAAAATCATGCAGTGGTTCAGTTATGGCAATACCTACGAGGGTCGGCCTCTGAATTATGCGGTAGTGTCTTCACCAGCAAATATTGAGCGAATTGAATCTATCAGGAAAAATAATCTTCGTTTAGCCGGAATGGTTAGTGATGAGCCCGGTAAGCCCGATCAGCCCGTTGTGGTTTGGTTAAGCTATAACGTACATGGCAACGAAGCAAGTTCTACTGAAGTTAGCATGCAAATGTTATATGAGTTGATTTCCGGCTCTAACACCTCGGTAAACGGATGGTTGAAAAACACGGTGGTGATAATTGATCCCTGCCTGAACCCTGACGGCAGGGACAGATATGTAAACTGGATCAACCAGGTAATAGGTAGCAGGCCCAATGCCAACATTAACAGCCGGGAGCATGATGAGCCCTGGCCGCAGGGAAGAACCAATCATTATTACTTCGATCTAAACCGGGACTGGGCATGGCAATCGCAAATTGAAACCCGGGCCAGGGTGAAAGCTTATCACAGTTGGATGCCCGCAATTCATGTAGATTTTCATGAACAATATTACAACAGTCCATATTACTTCGCACCCGCGGCGGAGCCTTTTCATGAGGTGATAACACCTTTCCAGCGCGAGTTTCAACACGTAATAGGGAAGAACCATGCCCGGTATTTCGACGAAAGGGGCTGGCTGTATTTTACCAGGGAATATTTTGACCTTTTCTATCCTGCTTATGGTGATACCTATCCGATCTACAACGGGGCAATAGGGATGACCTATGAGCAGGCAGGCCATTCAATGGCAGGAGTGTCCATTGCAACAGGTGAAGATACACTCACACTTAAAGACAGGATCGACCATCACCTTACCACCGGGCTCAGTACATTAGAGATCGCATCTGAAAATTTCCGCAAGGTAAACGCCGAGTTTGAGAAATATTTTGATGAAGGTAAACGGTTAGGAAGTGGCACTTATAAAACCTACATTATAAAAGATGCCGGAGCCGGCAAGATGAATATGCTGAGGGACTTTTTTGTGCGGAACAGGATCGAATTTGGTTATCCTTCTTCAGCCGGTAAGGCGAAAGGTTTTAATTACTTCACAGGCAAAAATGAGCAATTTAATTACGACAGGAAAGATCTGATGGTTTCCACTTATCAACCTAAAGCAGCCCTTGTGCGTGTTTTGTTTGAGCCTGAATCAAAGCTTAGCGATTCCATGACCTATGATATTACCGCATGGGCCTTGCCCTATGCTTATGGAATGCAATCATACGCGCTTACAGAAAAAATGGTCCCCGCTAAAAGTGACCGGGCGCCCGATACCTCAGCAATGGTTTCAAATGCATACGCCTACCTGGTAAATTATTCCTCCTTTGAAGATGCACGTTTTCTTGCAGCGGTGATGAAGGCAGGGTTCAAGGTTCGCATTGCCGAATCATCTTTTACTTACAAAGGACGGCCTTATAATGCCGGTACACTCATTATTCTCAAAAATGCAAATGCAGATAAAATTGATCAATTGCCTCCAATTGCCGGAAAATTTTCGATTGAAATGTCTGCAATTGAATCCGGGTTTATGGATGCAGGTGTTGATATGGGCTCGGAAAAGATCAGAATAATGCGCAAGCCCCGTGTGGGCCTTCTTGCAGGTGAAGGTTTGAACCAACATGCAGTGGGGGAGGTATGGCACCTATTCGACCAGGAACTTGACTTTCCAATTACCGTGTTCAGTTCCGGAGATCCCGGTAAGGTTTCTCTCAAAGATGTAGATGTGCTTATTATGGCCGATGGTTATTATTCTTCCTTATCTGATAAGGATGGCAATGCTGAACTGAAAAGCTGGGTGAAAAATGGTGGGAAAGTGATCGCCATTGGTTCCGCTGCAGCCCAGATGAGTGAAGGCGGATGGGGATTTACCAAGAAGAAAGAGAATGCAGAAGAAGTGAAGGACGAATATGCAAACCTGAAGAAATATGCTGACAGAGACAGGGCCGGTCTTTCAGATCATATTCCGGGGGCTATTTATAAAACAGAACTGGATAACACGCATCCTCTCGGTTACGGCTACCCGAACTTTTATTTCACGCTAAAACTAAATCCTACGATATATGAGTTTGTGAAAGATGGCTGGAATGTGGGAGTGTTGAAAAAAGAAAGGCAGGTCGCGGGTTTTGTGGGAGACCGTTTGCATAGCAGAATAAAGGATGGTACAACGATCGGGGTTGTGCCCTTAGGAAAAGGTAGTGTTGTATTTTTTAGTGATGATCCTATTTTCAGGAGTTTCTGGGAAAGTGGCAAACTTATGTTCTTTAATTCGGTCTTCCTGGCCGGCAATTAAATTCATTTCTTTTATGATGATCAGGCAAGTGACTTTAATAGTTATATTTTTCTTATCAAGTGCAACTTCAATTTGTCAACAAAAATCCTCATCGCGAATATTACATGATATAAAAAAACTGTCTGTTTTTGGGAGCGTGCTTTACATCGCTGCACACCCTGATGATGAAAACACGCGACTACTCTCCTACCTCGCCAACGAAAAGAAGTATCGCACCGGTTACCTAAGCCTCACTCGCGGAGATGGCGGCCAGAACCTTATCGGCGATGAACAGGGAATTGATCTGGGAATGATAAGAACCCATGAACTTCTTGAGGCGAGAAAAGTAGATGGTGCCGAACAATTTTTTACGCGCGCATACGATTTCGGTTATAGCAAAAGCCCTGAAGAAGCCTTAAAGATCTGGGGGCATGAAAAAATTCTGTCTGATGTGGTCTGGGCCATAAGAACTTTTAGGCCTGATGTTATCATTTGCCGGTTTCCAACCACAGGTGAGGGCGGTCACGGGCATCACACAGCTTCTGCAATTCTTGCATCAGAGGCATTTGATGCAGCTGCCGATGCAACGAGGTTTCCTGAGCAATTGTCTCTCGGAGTTTCCGTTTGGAAGGCAAAAAGATTGTTGTGGAACACGTTCAATTTCGGGAGTACCAATACCCAACGGGAAGATCAGTTTAAACTTGATGCAGGCCTTTACAATCCACTGCTCGGGGTGAGTTATGGAGAACTTGCTGCTGAAAGCCGCAGCAAGCACAGTAGCCAGGGTTTTGGCGTTCCGGCTCAACGCGGCTCTTCCTTTGAATACTTCGCCACTATAAAAGGCGAGACCCCGGTGATGAACCTGCTAGACGGAGTGGATGTATCAGCCTCCCGAATCAAATTCAAAAACTCATCATCAGAAAAACTGTTCAAAGAGAAACTTTCTTCCATTGAAGCAAATTTCAATATTCAATCTCCTCAGGAGTCCGTTACATCACTTCTTGAATTGCTGGAAATGGTTAAGGATCTTCCTGAACAGGATGACAGAAGCTGGAAGCAGCGGTATGCATCCAAGATTACCCGCATCATTTTAGATGCTGCAGGTCTGTTCATGGAAGTTGTTTCAAAAAAGCAAATGAATGTAATCGGAGACAGCGCCACATTCAGTGCAAATTTCGTTAATCGTACAGGGGTTAACGTTAGTAATGTTGAGTTCGGTTTTTTAAATGCGCACTTCACATTCGCAACCCCTCCACGAAATACCTTGCTCACATCATCTTCAACGATCATTATTCCGCTTTCCGTACCGCGGGGCAATCCCTTTTGGCTTCACGGCGGTTTGCCCAACGGTTCATTTACCGTAGAGTCTCAATCTGAGAGGATCGCGGCCGTTTTAAACCCTCACATGGCCTCGGTCAAACTTAAAATTGAGGGTCAACCGCTTGAACTTTCGATTCCTGTTCAATACAAATTCACCGAACCCACCCGGGGTGAAATTTATCAACCTGTTTATTTCATCGATGCCGTAAACATCGCCGCTTCACCATCTCTTGAAATATCCAATCTCACCGGAGACCAGGTACAACCGGCTTTCGAGCTGCACTTCAACAAAGATGTTAAGGGCAGAGTGATCCTTACTTTGAAAGAGGAGGGCGGCAGCAGGGTGATATTGGATTCTTTGCTGGATGTTAAAAGCGGCAGGTCTCTTAAGGTACCATTTTATGTCGCTCGCGGAAAAGGATCCGGAACACGGGTGTACAGGGCAGTTTTGTCAGGTTCTGCTTTCAGCGGCGCCCAGGAGTATTCGGTAAAGAAAATAAGTTACCACCATATTCCCGAACTTCTTTATCAATATCGCGACAGCATAAAGATAGTTTCAACTGATTTTAAGGTCAACGGAAAAACAATTGGATATATAAAAGGCGCCGGAGACAAAGTTCCGGAGGCTTTGCGTGCAATGGGCTATTCGGTTGATTTCCTTTCCCAGGAAGATATTACCAATGAAAACCTGCGAAAATATGATGCTGTTGTAACTGGTATACGCGCCTTTAACGTACATGAATGGCTTGAAGTTGTGCAACCTGTATTAATGAACTACGTGAAACAGGGCGGCGTGATGCTGGTGCAGTATAATACGAACAGCAATGCGGGACCATTGAGAACAAAAATATCGCCTTATCCTTTTTCAATTTCACGGTTACGCATAACCGATGAAAATTCGCCGGTGAAATTCATCGATCCCGCAGATCCTTTATTAAATTATCCGAATAAAATTACCCAGGAAGATTTTACCGGCTGGGTGCAGGAGAGGAGTGTTTATCATGCCGAAAAATTGGATCCGGCATTTAGAAATATAATAGTAATGCGCGATCCGGGTAAGAGCGAGAGTGACCTGGAAGGCAGCCTCGTAGCGGCAAATTATGGCGCCGGAAGATATATATATACGGGACTTTCTTTTTTCAGGCAACTACCTGCAGGTGTGGCGGGTGCATACAGGCTGCTTGCCAATTTATTAGCGAAACCTGAACAATTAAAATAGGCTCAATGCATATTCTCGAC
>JAEZDA010000019.1 GCA_023433345.1 Bacteroidota bacterium
GTAGCGCCTACCATCTGCATGGTTTTAATAAGAAAACGGTTGCTGTACATAGCGAGGCGAATGGTGTTGTCGATAGAAAACACTACAAGAATGGTAAGAATTGCCGTTGCGATCAAAAATATTATCCCGCCGATCTTCACATACTTGCTCACCTTCGTAACGGTGGCCGATGGAAACTGGAATTCTGTAATCACTCCCGGGAAATTACCATGAAGGTTCGCCGAAAGATTATTCAGGCTGTCTGCCTGCACGTAATCAGCCTTTATGTAAAAATCAACGCTTTCAGGAAGAGGATTGGCTTCAATGATGGTCTTCCATGTGGTATCATTTTCTGCATTATACCTTTCCAATGCCATCTCCTTCGTTACATGCTCAATGCGATTCGCATAAGGAAGAGCCGAAATATGATTCACCAAGCTGTCCACCTGTTTCTTAGTTGCAGTGGGTGACAAATATGCATGAACCTGGATGCTCTCTTTCAGGTAATCGCCGGTTTTGCGAAGATTGAGAAAAAACCAGCCCACTATGCCAAATAAAAACAATACGAGCGATACGCCGATGATCGCATATGCATATGTCGGTTTTCCTCTTTTCGCAGATGCCTTTCCGAATTGTGCCATAAGATTGTGTGCAGGTTGCGTTTATATTGCGATGCGGGCAAAAATAAAGGTTTTTAAGTGGTTTGGTTTACTTTTGCTCACTACAAAAACCTGAGGGTCAAATTATAAATTTACCTTCAAGGTTTTCCGGACTGTTTATCAAAATAACTTTTCGTTCACAATAACAATTGCTTGATTTTCTCCCGGAGAAGAGGCTGGGTATTGATATGGAATACAATTTTAGCGAGATAGAAGCCAGGTGGCAGCAAAAATGGAAGGATGATAAAATTTATCATGTTACAAATGATTCTTCCAGGCCGCCATTTTATGTGCTGGATATGTTTCCATACCCGAGTGGCGCAGGGCTGCACGTTGGCCACCCGCTTGGTTATATCGCCAGCGACATTTTCAGCAGGTACAAAAGGCTGAAGGGATTTAATGTTTTGCACCCGATGGGCTTCGACAGCTTCGGGCTTCCCGCAGAACAATATGCGCTTGAAACCGGGCAGCATCCTGCAAACACCACGAGCAAGAATATTGAAACTTTTAAGAACCAACTTAACAAGATAGGTTTCTGCTACGATTGGAGCCGCGAGGTAAGAACCAGCGATCCGTCGTATTACAAATGGACCCAATGGTTGTTTCTGAAATTATACAACAGTTATTTCTGTAATACACAGCAAAAGGCACTTCCAATTGCGCTGTTGAAGGAGAAATATGCAACGAAAGGTGCCCTGCCGAAAGACGGCAACTTTATACCAGGCAAACATTTTACTGCTGAACAGTGGAATGGTTTTTCTCAGAAAGAGCAGGAAGATATCCTGATGACAAGAAGGCTCGCATATTCATCTTACGGTGAAGTAAACTGGTGTGAGGCCCTGGGCACCGTACTTGCTAACGATGAGGTTGTAAATGGTGTAAGTGAGCGCGGAGGCTTTCCCGTGGTAAAGAAAAAAATGCGGCAGTGGTTTTTGCGGATTACCGCCTATGCAGAAAGATTGCTCAAAGGGCTGGATCAACTGGATTTCTCAGATTCGATGAAGGAAATGCAACGTAACTGGATCGGGCGGAGCGAAGGTGCCGAACTTGAATTCTCGGTATTAGGCGTCGGAGAAAACATCAGGGTTTATACAACGAGGCCGGAAACAATTTTCGGTGTAGACTTTTTAGTGCTCGCGCCGGAACATGCATTGGTGGAAGAGATTACCACAGCGGAACAACGGAAGGCCATAGACGAATATGTAGAATACGTAAAAAGCCGCAGCGACCGCGAAAGAATGACAGAAGTGAAACAGGTGACGGGTTGTTTTACTGGCGCTTATGCTATAAATCCTTTCAACAGCAGGCAGGTTCCCATATATATTGCTGAGTATGTACTGGCAGGATATGGTACCGGGGCCATCATGGCAGTCCCCAGTGGAGATCAGCGCGATTTCCTGTTTGCTAAGCATTTTAAAATAGAGATAACAAACATAATCGGAGATGCTTTTTCAGGAGAGGAAGCAAACCCGACTTATGAGGCCGTTCTTCATCATTCAGGATTTCTTGATGGCTTGAAAATGAAGGAAGCATTCAACATTGCGCTCGCAAAGATCGCGGAACTCGGTATCGGTAAAAGAAAAGTGAATTATAAAATGCGCGATGCAGGCTTCAGCCGTCAGCGTTATTGGGGCGAACCTTTTCCTGTTATATGGAAGGAAGGCATACCTAAACCGATAGATGAATCGGAACTACCACTTGAGCTTCCCCATGTTGAAAAATACAGTGCCGGCCCCGGGGGTGAAGGTCCGCTTGCTAACGTTTACGAATGGACGCATTTACCTGACGGATCACGCAGGGAAACTTCAACCATGCCGGGATATGCCGGGTCCTCATGGTACTTCCTCCGCTACATGGATCCGAAAAACGAAAATGAATTTTGCAGCCGAAGCGCCAGCGATTACTGGGGCCAGGTGGATGTATATATAGGTGGAACGGAGCACGCAGTAGGCCATTTGTTGTACAGTCGTATGTGGACGAAAGTGCTGTACGACCTTGACCTGATCGGCTTCGATGAGCCTTATAAAAAACTTGTGAACCAGGGAATGATCCAGGGTAGCAGCAGGCTGGTTTACAGACTTAACCTTAACACTGCTGAGAAGATCGCGGCAAAATATTTTAACGGTGTAAAGAATTTTAATATTGAGAAAGAAGTAAAAATAAATGGGAACATATTCGATTATTACATACCCGAACTAAAGCTGGCAATAGACATCACTTCAAATAAGATCCTGCGTCAAAGAGTGAAGGGATTCATGGACGCGAAGGAAAAAGTTTCAGATGATACGAAGGCTGTTTTCATTTCCGAAATAGAGGTGTTTGAAAAGATCCGGCTGGGTAAAGAAAGCTTCCAGCAGTGGGTGCAACAATTGATTGATACCGGTGAAGACTACCAGTCTCCGGCATCAGATAAGGATTCGTTTTTTATAAGCAACGGGTTTGTTGATAAGCTTGATCTTGAAGATGTGGATGTTCTCCATGTTGATGTATCCCTGGTTGATGGGCTGGAACTCGACCTCACCCGTTTTAAAGGCTGGAGAGCGGAGTATCGTGAAGCGGAATTTATTCTGGAAGACGGGAAGTATATATGTGGCGTGGAGATCGAAAAAATGTCTAAGAGTAAATACAATACTGTAAACCCCGATGAGCTTTGCGCGCGCTATGGGGCAGACACTTTCAGAATGTATGAAATGTTCCTCGGCCCTGTGGAAGCCAGCAAGCCGTGGGATACCAAAGGCATTGAAGGTGTTCACCGCTTTTTGAAAAAACTGTGGCGCCTGTTTTATAATGATCATGAATTTATTGTTACTTCAGATAGCGCAACAACAGCCGAACTGAAAGTTCTGCACAAAGCGATCAAAAAAATAGAGCAGGACACTTCATCATTTTCATTTAATACGGCGGTTAGTGCATTCATGGTTTGTGTAAATGAACTGACAGATTTGAAATGCCATAAAAAAGAAATCCTTGAGCAACTTCTGATATTGCTTTCACCCTATGCGCCGCATATCACAGAGGAACTTTGGCATAGGTGCGGAAATGAATCGAGCATTCTTAACAGTGCTTACCCGGTTCTGAACGATTCATTTCTTGTAGAATCGGCAAAAGATTATCCTGTTTCAGTGAATGGCAAACTGCGAACGAACATTTCCATTTCGCTGAATGCGGATGTTAAGGAAGTGGAGGATATTGTGTTGAATGACGACATCGTAAAGAAATGGCTGGATGGGAAGTTGCACAAAAAAATAATTTTCGTTCCCGGGAAGATGGTGAACGTGGTCGTGTAAACACAAAATGGTTTCCGGATGATCAACGACAGATCTTATGAAGAAATAATGGAGCTCAATGCAGATCATCTGCACCCCGTGGTTCTGCCGGGCGACGGAAAGAATGCGCCCAGGTTCATCGACCTTTCAGTTTCTTCGGCTGTTGGTACGCCGGAGATTTGGGAAAACCCTGAGCTCGGCGCACGTTTTTTCGACGAAATGCGAGCGAAGGAAAATGTGCCTTTCTTTTATGGAGGCTACCGCGAACTCCGGAGTGTTTATAACAGGTTCAAACATTTCAACGACAGAAGTGAACCACGGAATTTTCATCTTGGCCTGGACGTTTGGGCCCCGGCAGGCACTCCACTTTATGTTCCCTGGGGCGGAATGGTTCATAGCTTCAAATTCAATGAGCAGAAAGGAGATTATGGAGCTACCATCATTTTACAGCACCAAATTTCAGGATTGAATTTTTATACCTTGTACGGGCATCTCTCGCTGAAAAGCTTCATCGGGCTTGAGGCAGGGGTTTTTTTAACAAGGGGCGTTGAGTTTGCAAGTATTGGCGCGCCCGAAGAAAATGGTCAATGGATACCGCATCTTCACTTCCAGGTTATTCTTGATATACAGCACTATGTAGGCGATTATCCCGGCGTTTGCACGCTTTCACAGGCGCCGGCATTTTTAAGTAACAGCCCGGACCCCGGATATTTCTTCCGCTTTTAGTCTTAAAATTGATAACCGGTACGTTTAATGCAGTAATTGCACGATATTATATTTAATTTTATCCCCTATTCAAGCCCCACAAATCAAAATGGAAATCAGTCCCGGCGAGCTTCTTAAACAAATAAATTCTCCAGCCGATCTTAAAAAACTGAGTAAAGATCAGTTGCTACAGGTCAGTGAGGAATTGAGGCAATATGTTGTTGATGTGGTGAGCGTGCATGGCGGCCATTTTGGTGCGAGTCTGGGAGTTGTGGAATTGAGCGTTGCCCTGCATTATGTTTTCAACACGCCCTACGATCAATTGGTATGGGATGTAGGTCATCAGGCCTATGGGCACAAAATTCTTACCGGCCGGCGCGATGTTTTTATCACAAACAGAAAGTATAAAGGCATAAGTGGGTTCCCCAAGAGAAGTGAAAGTGAATTCGACACTTTTGGCGTCGGGCATTCATCCACGTCAATTTCGGCAGCTCTGGGCATGGCCATGGCATCGCATTATAAAGGAGAAAAAGACAGGCAGCACATTGCGGTTATCGGAGATGGTGCTTTAACGGCGGGTATTGCTTTTGAAGCGATGAATCATGCCGGAATAGAAAAGAGCAACGTTCTTATTATTTTGAACGATAACTGCATGAGCATTGATCCTAATGTTGGTGCTTTGAAAGAATATTTGACAGACATCACAACCTCTCATACTTTCAACGATTTTCGCGACAGTATATGGAAGGCCTTAGGCAAACTCCCGGTGGGCAAGCATTTCACCCGTGATATTGCGGGCAAACTTGAGGCTGCTTTAAAGGGGATGGTGAGTAAAAGCAGTAACCTTTTTGAAGCGCTTAAGCTCCGGTATTTTGGTCCGGTTGACGGGCACAACGTTACCAAGTTGGTTGATATACTCAGCGATCTGAAAGATATCCAGGGTCCGAAAATTCTTCACATTAAAACGGTGAAGGGGAAAGGCTATGAACTCGCTGAAAAAGATCAAACCAAGTGGCATGCGCCGGGGTTGTTTGATAAAGTAACGGGTGAAATTTATAAGAAGAAGTTCAAAATTCCCCAACCACCGAAATACCAGGATGTGTTCGGGCATACCATTATAGAACTTGCAGAGCAAAATGAAAAGATCTTCGGAATTACACCGGCAATGCCGAGCGGATCTTCTCTCAAATTCATGATGGAGAAAATGCCTGACAGGGCCTTCGATGTGGGCATTTGCGAACAACATGCCGTTACCTTAAGTGCCGGAATGGCAACGCAGGGGATGAAAGTTTTCTGCAACATCTACTCTTCCTTTATGCAGCGCGCTTATGATATGGTGGTGCACGATGTGGCCATTCAGAAGCTGCCCGTAATTTTTTGTCTAGACAGGGCCGGGCTGGTTGGCGAAGATGGACCAACACATCATGGGTGTTATGATATAGCCTATATGCGCTGCATACCAAATATGATCGTTGCGGCCCCGATGAATGAATCGGAATTGCGAAACATGATGTACACGGCACAGTTAGACAGTACCACATTACCTTTCTCGATCCGCTATCCGCGCGGAGAAGGTGTAATGCCGGAATGGAGAACTCCTTTCAAAGAAATTGCGATCGGCAAAGGACGCAAGCTCAAAGATGGTGATGGCGTAGCTATCCTTTCTTTCGGTCACCCGGGGAACTTTGCATCTGCAGCAATAAGAGATCTGCGTGCTGATGGCTTAAATCCCGCACATTACGACATACGTTTTGCAAAACCACTTGATGAAGAAATGCTGCATGAAGTGTTTTCGAAATTCAAAAAGGTGATCACCGTAGAAGACGGTACAGTTGTTGGCGGCTTTGGTTCTGCAGTGCTCGAATTCATGAATGAACATGGCTATAAGGCCGATGTGAAGATCATGGGCATACCAGACGCATTGGTTGAACACGGAACTCCAAAGCAATTGTATGAAGAGATCGGCCTCGATGCAGCTCATATTGCCGACGCCGTGAGGAGCATGATGAACACGAGCATAACTGTCAGTGAAATAATTTCAACATAGCATCTACGCCTCGCCGTTAGTATTATATTTGTTTTCAAATTACTAACGGTATGAGTCTTCAGAGGTTTATCTTTCCGGTTGCCTGCGCTGTGGTTTTGTCATCCTGTAGCGGAGTTTTAACCCACAATGAGGATGCACGCGTTGAAGCCCGGGAGGCTAAGGCCGATACCTCGCATGAAATTTCCCTAAATAGTACTGAAGGAAAGAATGAAAACCTCGCCGTGGAGAGTTCAGTTAAGAATCCGCAAGCGAAGGAAAAAGGAGGCGCTCAGGTTAACGCCCGGCTGGGTAAATATGGATGCGTTGCTTCGAAGTACAGGAATGGAGAATACGAATTCATTCCGCGGGGGTCTGTAATTTTAAGATCAGGGGGAAATTATTCATACCAGGGCTTTGAAGAACCTTCAACAGGAACTTTCAGCACTGATACTGATGGAAACATTTTTTTTAATGGTGGTTATTTAAAAGATGGAAAAGCAGAGAAGACAGATCGCGAAGGAAAGTATTTGCTAACCTTCCCGGCAAACCCTGATAATAGGTGGACGATGACCTTTGTCGATTAAAAAGTCAAAAGGTAAAATTCAAGCCACACTCGTTACCAGCCTTCGAACAAATAATTAAAAATCCAACCAGGAATTACCAACTACGAATTACCAACTACGAACTACCAACTACGAACTACCAACTACCAACTAATTCAGGTGATTAAAATCCTCTTCAGTTAACGGCGTTACACTTTCTTCTTCGCGCTGATCGTTGTATTCGATGATGAAATTATTCCTGCCTTCTCCCACAGATATCTTCAGGTATTTTTGTTGAACGAGTTCGAGCATGTTCAGGAACATGAAGATGGCATGAATACGGTTTTCACATACTTCGAAGATCGCTTCGAAAGATAAGGTCTTTTCTCTTTCGCACACTTCAAGAAGATATTCCCGAATACCTTCCATGGTGTAATTGTATTGCACAACGGTGTGCACGGGCTTGTTGTTGCGCTCCTGCAACCGCACAACCACCTTTTCAAAAGCCTTCATCAGCTTGAAAAGAGATATGGTTTGTATCTCTGTTCCTTCTCCGGCTTCCTCGCCGATCTTAGCAAGTTCTTTATGAAGATTTCCCCGCTTTATCATAAGCATCCTTTCAGCTTCCATTTCGGCCATACGTAAAGACGCCTCCTTGAATTTTTTGTATTCAAGGATCTTATCGATTAGTTCCTGGCGTGGATCGATTTCATTTCCGGCTGCATCAAGCTCCTTACGCGGAATAAGCATCTTGGCTTTTATACGCATCAGGGTGCTCACAAACAAAATAAATTCACTGCTCAATTCAATATTCAGTTTTTCTGTTTGATGAATATGATCCAGGAAATCGTTTGTGATCTTGGTGATAGGGATGTTATAAATATCCAGCTCATCTCTTTCAATGAAAAACAGCAGCAGGTCAAACGGTCCCTCGAATTGTTCGAGCTTGATCTGGTAGGATGGAATAACGGCCAAGGAAATAAATTTTAGGAAGCGAATTTACACTTAATAATTCTTAAAGTTATAAGCGAAGCCAATCCCCATTAATTGCAGTATCTGTGGAGCGGGACCTTTTTCGGGCTTTACATTCTGAGTATCATCGTCATATAAGATATCAACATTGAATGAGAAATTTATGTATTTCGTTATCTGCGCGGTAAGCACATTGCTGAAAAACACATCGATGTTTTTCGGGTTACTTTTATAATTGGAAAAGAGATCGAGCTTGCTTTTGAAACCGAACTTCTTTTTGAAAGTGGTCTTGTAGTTTGCGGAAAGAAAAGCGCCAAATTCCTGTTTCGCGTTTTCATTTTCCGGGACACCATAAATTGGGGCAAGGGCGTCATTTTGCACTATCACCCATCTGGCTGTTATCGGTGAAAGGAAAATGGACAATTGTTCCTTTGGCTTCCAGTCTAAACCGATACTTGTAAGCAAATAGATGGGAGAAAATGTTTCTGAGGTTAATGTTGCAGAATCGCCGCCGGCCGCATCTTTTAAATAGGCGTATCCCTCGGCGAATTGTGATCGGAAGTTTACGAGACCCGCCAGGCTTAGTTCAGGGCGAAGTTCATAACCATACTTCGAAAGAAAATCTATTCTGTCGCTGGACTTTCGCGAACCCAGACTTGTTGTGTTCACAATACCATAGGCGAGATCAAGAGAATTATCCCATGAATGCCGTTCTTTTTTATAGAACGCAAAAAGATTGGTGAAAGCATTGAGGGAAAAGGAAAACTTATCGCCGCCGGCAGACCAATTGGAGAGTGAACCCTGGTTGATGTTTACACTGAATTGTCCGCCTTTTTTCCAGACTTTTGAAAGTGTGTCGTCTGCCGCTTTTTTAATTGTGCGCGAAGCCTCTTTTTTCAGGTCGGTGACGGAAGGGTCCTGCCCGTAGGTTTGAAGCGAAAGAAGTAACAGTGCAGTTCCGATTAAAGCTTTCATAGCATAACTTTAAAAAAAACGAGCCATTTGAAAATGGCCCGCAAATTAAAAACTATTTTCTTTTAAGCTCATCCCGAATCTCCATTAACAACACATCGGTTGACGATGGCGCTGCCGGAGCAGCTTCTTCTTTTTTCTTAAACCTGTTAATGCCCTTTATGAGCATAAAGAGTACCAATGCGATAATGGTGAACTTAATAACTGCCGAAATAAATTTCCCATACTTCACAGCTCCCCATGTAAGTTTATCAAGGTCCTGAGCATTTGCCGCTTCCAGGGCCGGCGTTAATAAAAGTGGTGTGATAACATCGTCTACCAAAGACGATATGATCGCTCCGAATGCTCCACCAATTATCACCGCAACTGCAAGGTCAACGATGTTTCCCTTCAGCGCAAACTCTTTAAATTCTTTTATGAAACTCATATTGGTCGGTTTTAAATGAAAGATCAATGACTGTTTAAAAGTAATCTTTCCTCAAACTAAATTCAATGCTGGAAACACTGTGTGGAAAAGTTAAGTTTTAATGGTGCATCATCAATTATTTACATTTACCTCTTGAAAGAATCTTCCACGACGGGCAATTGGTTGCTGTTTTTACTTCTCGCATTTATTTGGGGAAGCAGTTTTATTTTGATGAAAGAAGGCCTGGTAGTTCTCATGGCCTTTGAAGTGGCATCAATTCGCATAGTAGCTTCGGGCTTGGTTCTCCTGCCTGTTGCCGCGCGTGCCTTTCGTGAAATTCCTTCCGGCAAAATCGTTTATGCTTTTCTCTCCGGCCTGTTGGGCAGCTTATTCCCTGCCTACCTTTTTTGTTTGGCAGAAGTAAAAATTGACAGCGCTCTTGCAGGCACATTAAATTCTCTTACACCCATTTTTGTGATCGTGGCCGGCGTCACATTTTTTCACCAGGTGATATCAGGGAGAAAGATAGCGGGCATCTTAATTGCATTTGGCGGCAGCGCATTGTTATTGTTCAGCAAAAAAACGGTGGAAGGCTTTCAGCATTTGCCCGAGGTATGCATGATCGTGATAGCTACTATCATGTATGGTATAAACGTGAATCTCGTTCATCGTCATCTCAGGCAATACCAGGCAATTAAAGTAGTAAGCATTGCGCTGGTGCTTTGTTCAATTCCTGCTATTGCTGTTCTCCTCGCGGGCAGGTTTCATGAACATGAATTCAACAGTGCTGCTGCATATTCTATTGGCGCCGCCGCGGTGCTGGGAATCTTCGGAACCTCGATTGCATCTATTCTCTTTTATAAATTGATAAACCGTGCAGGGATCGTATTCGCCTCAATGGTCACCTACGGAATACCTTTCGTGGCCAATTTCTGGGGCATCATTTACGGGGAACATATAGGTTGGATGGACATAATATGTATGATAATTATTCTTATCGGTGTATATGTGGCCAACAGGACCGGAAAAAATTCCCTTGCCCGCAATACCGCTTTGCCCGGCCGCAGGGTGTGATTCACGGTATAAAAAATCCTCCCCCCAAGTTTCAAATTCCAACTGCCAACCCTTACCTTTGCGGCTCGAAATAAACCGGGTACGTATTTAATATAAATCGGACCACACAATAAGCTTAAAAACATTGAATTATGGCCAATACCGGTAAAATTAAATCTGTCATCGGAGCGGTGGTAGACGTACAATTTGATACGGACTCTAAATTGCCCGACATCCTAAACGCCCTTGAGGTGAAGCGTGAAGGTGCAGACGTGCTTGTTCTTGAAGTTCAGCAGCATCTTGGTGAAGACAGTGTTCGCACCATTGCGATGGACGGAACTGAAGGCCTGGTAAGAGGCACGCAGGTGATTGACACCGGAAGGCAGATCACTATGCCCGTTGGTGAAGGAATTAAAGGAAGATTGTTTAATGTAACAGGTGATGCAATTGATGGTTTGCCACAGGTAGATAAAACGAAGGGTCGCCCTATTCACAGCAAGCCCCCATTGTTCGAAGACCTGAGTACGGCAAATGAAATTTTGTTTACCGGTATCAAGGTGATCGATCTTATCGAGCCCTATGCAAAAGGTGGAAAGATCGGTTTGTTCGGTGGTGCCGGTGTGGGAAAAACAGTATTGATCCAGGAGCTCATCAACAATATCGCGAAAGCTTACAGCGGGCTTTCAGTATTCGCCGGCGTTGGCGAACGTACACGTGAAGGGAATGACCTGATGCGTGAGATGATCGAAGCAGGCATCATGAACTATGGCGACAAGTTTAAACATAGCATGGAAGAAGGCGGATGGGATCTTAAGTCGGTTGATATGGAGAATCTCAAAGATTCAAAAGCAACCTTCGTGTTCGGTCAAATGAACGAACCGCCGGGAGCCCGTGCGCGTGTGGCTTTGAGCGGATTAACCATAGCTGAATATTTCCGTGATGGTGACGGTGAAGGACAAGGAAAAGATATCCTCTTCTTCGTAGACAATATCTTCCGTTTCACCCAGGCAGGTTCTGAGGTGTCGGCCCTTCTTGGTCGTATGCCATCAGCGGTAGGTTACCAGCCAACGCTGGCAACAGAGATGGGTGCCATGCAAGAGCGTATCACGTCTACTAAGCGTGGTTCCATTACATCGGTACAGGCCGTTTACGTACCTGCGGATGACTTGACTGAC
>JAEZDA010000011.1 GCA_023433345.1 Bacteroidota bacterium
ATACATAAGCGCACGAAGAAGTCTTGGAATTACGCGAATGATAAATGCTTACAATGGGGAAGAGTTCCTCATACTAACAGCATTTCTCCCGGGGTGCACGAACCCCTATCCCCACAGTGTTAAGTTCGGAAAAATTTTTTGGATTAGTCGAATGATAAACGCTTACATGATCTACGATTTTCGTTAAAAAAAAAGTCAAGAGTCAAAGTCCAAAATTCGATCGGTGAAAATCAGCGCTAATCGGCGGGTAAAATTGTTCTACGCAAAAACAAAAACGCAGGCGGTATTACGGAGTCTTTAGTCGACTTTGCGAATTGGGATTTAGGATATTCGTAAAAAGAAAAAGGCAAAAACAAAAAAATGAAAAAGTAGATCGGCAAAATCAACGGTGTATTTCAATCTGCCTTAATGAGAAGGAAAAAAGGAATTTCGCGGAAACAATTTCTCACGAAGTTCACGAAGAATACATAAGCGCACGAAGAAGTCTTGGAATTACGCGAATGATAAATGCTTACAATGGGGAAGAGTTCCTCATACTAACAGCATTTCTCCCGGGGTGCACGAACCCCTATCCCCACAGAGTTAAGTTCGGAAAATTTTTTGAGAATAGGCGAATGATAAACGCTTACAATGGGGAAGGGGGTAGACAAATTCCCGGTCGCAGGGCGTCATGACTTTACGGAACTTTTTAACCTTTTTGGATGCAAGGCGCCAACTCTTTACTTTTGCAACTCTGCTTTTGGATGATGTTCACTTTTGACGCATCTAACGGAAAAATTCGGGATGTAGCGCAGCCCGGTAGCGCACACGTCTGGGGGGCGTGGGGTCGCAAGTTCGAATCTTGTCATCCCGACAAACAATAAAATGCCTTGGCCTAGCCAGGGCTTTTTCGTGAGATTGCAGCGCAAGCTGCTTGCGGGTGCGATCTCGAAAAAGACCTAAGCCGCAACGCGGCAGGCTTTTATTGATTGAGCACCACCCTTAAGATCAGCTGCGCTAACTTGCCATCCCGACAAACAATAAAATGCCTTGGCTTAGCCAGGGCTTTTTCGTGAAATTGAGGCGCAAGCTTGCTTGCAGGTGCGATCTCGGAAAAGATCAAAGCCGCAACGCGGCAGGTTTTTATTGGTTGAACATCACACTTAAGATCAGCAGCGCTAATCTTGTTATCCCGACAAACAATAAAATGCCTTGGCTTAGCAAGGGCATTTCGTGAGACTGCAACACAAGCTTGCCCGCAGGTGCGATCTCGAAAAAGACCAAAGCCGTAACGCGGCAGGTTTTTATTGGTTGAACACTACCTTTAAGATCAGCAGCGCTAATCTTGTCATCCCGACAAGCAATAAAATGCCTTGGCTTAGCCAGGGCATTTTCGTGAGTCTGCAACACAAGCTTGCTCGCAGGTGCGATCTCGAAAAAGACCAAAGCCGTAATGCGGTAGGGATCTTAGCTTGTTTTTGCAGGAGATTTCCGCCTTCGTTAAGTTGCCAGGCAAGGAAACAAAAATTTTCCTGCGAAAAAAAATAAGTCATACGATCTAACTCATATTATCACCGGATTTATCCGCAATTTCTTCATAATGCCTTAGTTTTGAAACAATCACAACAACATAAACCTGTTCGTAGATGCCGAAGATTTTAATAATCGATGATGAGAAAGCCATCAGGAAGACCCTCGTGGAGATATTGAGTTTTGAAGGCTACCAAATTGATGAAGCCGCAGACGGCGACGAAGGCCTGAAGAAATTCACTGAAAAGAATTATGATCTAGTGCTGTGTGATATCAAGATGCCAAAAATGGATGGTATTGAATTTTTGGAAAAAGCAAAACAGGTAAACAATGATGTTCCGGTGATCATAATTAGTGGACACGGAAATATTGAAACCGCAGTAGAAGCAGTTAAGCGGGGCGCGTTCGATTACATCAGCAAACCGCCGGACCTTAACCGATTGCTTATAACCTTAAGGAATGCTACTGAGAAGCAGGAACTCGTAAAGGAAGCAAAGTCACTCAAACGGAAAGTGAGCCGCGTGCAACAAATGGTAGGTGATAGCGCCGCAATGTTAAAGATCAGGGATACTATCGACAAAGTTGCACCAACAGACGCAAGAATATTGATCACCGGTGAAAACGGAGTGGGCAAGGAACTTGTAGCAAGGTGGATCCACGAAAAAAGTGCGAGAAGCTCTGGACCGATAGTGGAGGTGAACTGCGCCGCTATTCCCGGGGAACTCATCGAAAGTGAATTATTCGGACATGAAAAAGGTTCTTTCACTTCAGCGATTAAACAGCGCATCGGAAAATTTGAGCAGGCAAATGGTGGAACACTCTTTTTAGATGAAATCGGAGATATGAGCCTCAACGCCCAGGCAAAGGTACTTCGTGCCCTTCAGGAAGGTAAGATAACGAGAGTTGGAGCAGATAAAGACATCAATGTGGATGTGCGTGTAATCGCTGCAACCAATAAAGATCTGCTGAAAGAAGTGGAGGAAAAAAACTTTCGCTTAGATCTTTATCACAGGCTCGGGGTTATTATAATTCACGTGCCCTCGCTGAATGAAAGAAAAGAAGACATTCCGCACCTGGTAAATTATTTCCTGGAACAAGTGGCAACCGAATATGGTCAGCCTCTTAAAAACATAGATAAGGATGCATTGAAAGCCCTGCAGGATTATAACTGGAGCGGAAACATTCGAGAACTTCGGAACGTTGTTGAACGTCTCATTATCTTTTCAGGAAATACGATCGGGATACATGAGGTTGAAAATTATGTAATGCCGGGCAAGCGCTGACCTCATTTTAATTGTTAAAATCCTCAAAGGGATCGGGTTTAGGTTATTCGGTTTTCATGACGGCGATTAGAATTGTACTTTTGGCCGGCAAAAAATTATTTATGGGAGCAGGTTGGATAATATTGATCGTTTTAATTGTTGCAAGTCACATCGGGTTGTACGGAATGTTTCGAAAGGCGGGGATCACTCCCTGGAAAGCATTGATCCCTTATTACAATACCTGGTGCATGGTGGAAAAGATGAGGTTGAAGCGTTTTTGGTTTTTCCTTCAATTCATCCCAATTGCCGGTTTCTTTATTACGATATGGATCCTGATAAAATTTGTTGAACATTTCGGCAGGTTTTCAATCCTTCATCATGCCGCGGTTGTACTAATCCCTTTCATCTACCTCCCTTACATGGGATTTTCAAAAAATGAAAGATATGCAGGAACCGATGTGGTTCACAACTTTAAAAAAGGAACCATACGGGAATGGATAGACGCAGCAGTGTTCGCAATTGTTGCGGCCACGCTTATTCGCACCTTCATTTTTGAGGCGTACACCATTCCAACACCCTCAATGGAGAAAACCTTGCTGGTAAACGATTTTCTTTTCGTGAGTAAATTTTCCTACGGACCTAGAATACCGAATACGCCGCTCGCAATGCCCTTTGTTCATCATACCTTACCGGTCACAAATTCACAATCATATTCTGAGTTGATTCACATCCCGTATACAAGATGGTTTGCAAGCCCCGTAAAAAGAGATGATGTTGTGGTGTTCAACTTCCCCGTAAACGATACTTTGATAAATGATGAGATAAATTTCGGAAGCAGGGTTACTTACTATCAGGTTGTGAGAGAGATCGGTCGCGAAGCAACATGGAATCGCTTTAGCGGTATTATTAAAACAAGGCCGGTTGACAAAAGAGAGAATTTCATAAAGCGTTGCGTTGCTATTGCCGGAGATACCTTACGTATTGTAAACGGTATTGTGTATACGAGCGGCGTGCAACAACCTTTGCACCCAGACATGGAGAGGTATCACAAATTGACGATTCCTTCAGATTCTTATGTAGATGAAGAAAAGCTTGAAAGCTATGGCATTAATGTGAGACCGGAACAGGGTGATCTTACACAGATAGGACAACATGACTACCTGGTGAATGTAACAAATGCGGAAAAGCCGGGAATCAGCCTGCCTGCTAACTTCCGCCTAACGGATTTTATTCCTCAAGCCAATGATCAAAATTACCGCTCCAGCGAATTGTTTCCTTATTACGACACCACGAGCAAATGGACAGTAGATAATTACGGGCCATTGTGGATCCCGAAAAAAGGAGCAACAATTCAGTTAACTTCGGATAACCTTATCCGTTATGAACGCTGCATTCGGGTTTATGAAGGCAACGTAGTGGAGAAAAAGGGAGATCAGATTTTAATTAATGGTCAGCCGGCAACAACCTACACTTTTAAAATGGATTATTACTGGATGATGGGAGATAACCGTCACAATTCCCTGGACAGCCGCTATTGGGGCTTCGTTCCGGAAGATCATGTGGTGGGGAAGGCTTCGCTGATCTGGTTCAGCTGGGAGAAAGGTCCGCGATGGAACAGACTTTTCAAAAGCATTAAGTAAGGTTAAGTGAATAAAAAGCATTAATTTTCAGAACCTCCTTCACGGGAGGTTTTTTTATCAAACAATATGAAAGAACAATTTAGTTTTAACTACGAGGTTTTTACCTCATCCAACGAATTATCAAAATCTGACAAAGATCTCCTCGAAGCGGCCCGAGACACTACCAAGAACGCCTATGCGCCATACAGCAACTTTCTTGTGGGCGCTGTAGCACGAATGAAAAATGGAAGCCTTGTAAAAGGTACTAACCAGGAGAATGCATCTTACCCGGTGGGCATCTGTGCTGAACGCGTGTTGATGTCGGCAGCATCAAGCCTGTTTCCCGGTGAAGGGATCGAAACACTGGCCATAAGTTATAATAACAAGAATGGTGACAGCTCGAAACCGGTTTCCCCATGCGGAATTTGCCGGCAATCACTTCTCGAGTTTGAATCGAGAGGCGGCGGACCAATTCGCATCATTCTCAGCGGACTAACGGGGAAGGTTATTGTATTAGAAAATGCAGGATTATTATTGCCATTCTCTTTTGGAAGCAAGGATATGGAGTGATTTGATCGATTTTATAATTTGGAAATGTGCTGATGTGCTGATTTGAAGATGTGCTGATTTGGAAATTTGCCCTGATAACTATCGGGCTGAAGATGTACTGGAGGATCGGGTTAACGACTACCGACTACTGACTACTAACTACCGACTACTGACTACTGACTACCGACTACTGACTACTGACTACCGACTACTGACTACCGACTAC
>JAEZDA010000013.1 GCA_023433345.1 Bacteroidota bacterium
GTCCGGAGCCACCGGGGGAAAGATAAGCGGTGCTGGAGGCGGGGGTTTCATGATATTTTACTGCCCCGTGAATGCACGTTATGCGGTTGCAGAAACACTTTTGAAATTCGGCGGCGAAGTGAAGAAATACAGTTTTACCAAGTATGGTCTTACTACATGGAGTATATAGCTGATCACAAATTGATTGGATGAACTTCCTCTGCTTATCTTTGGTCACCGTTAATTAAATGTCCATGACAGAAAAAATTTCCTCGCTTATAAGTGATTCTATTTCCGTTAAACAACTCACTCTTCAGGATGAACAGCTAAAAGCCACTGTTCACGATTGCATTAAGGCAGTAGTAAGCGCATTTAAGAATGGGAACAAAGTATTATTCTGCGGTAATGGTGGAAGTGCTGCCGATGCGCAACATCTCGCGGCAGAATTCAGTGGCAGGTTTTATACGGACAGGGATGCGCTACCCTCTGAGGCCCTTCAAGTAAATACCTCCTATCTCACCGCTGTTGCAAATGACTATAGTTATGATGTTGTGTATTCAAGACTTTTAAAAGGCATCGGCAACAAAGGAGATGTATTAGTGGGCCTTAGCACGTCCGGCAACAGCACAAACATCGTAAGGGCTTTTGAAACTGCGAGGGAAAAAGGAATGACCACTATTGCCTTCACTGGTAAAACCGGGGGTTTGTTAAAAGACCTTTCCGACTACCTGATCAATGTTCCTTCAACTGATACGCCAAGGATCCAGGAATGCCACATTTTGCTTGGCCACATAATCTGCCAGCTTGTGGAAGAACAGGTTTTTTCATAATTAAGAAAAATGATCCGCGAAGCAATAATCCTTTCAGGCGGCCTGGGCATAAGATTACGGGATGCTGTGCCCGATCTTCCAAAGAGCATGGCGCCTGTAGCCGGCGTTCCATTTCTAAAATTCGTAATAGACCATCTTTTAAATGGGGGTGTTGAAAGGTTTGTATTCTCCCTTGGGTATAAGCATGAGGTGATCCGGGATTTTCTTAACAAAGAATTCCCCTTGCTTGATGTGGCAATTGTGGTGGAAGACGAACCACTGGGCACAGGAGGTGCAATTGCAAAGGCTTCCGCCCAATGCCAGGAGGATAATGTTATTGTGGCAAATGGCGACACGCTTTTTAAAATCAATGCCCGGCAGCTTGGTGAATTTCATCGCATGCATAACAGCGAGTGTACACTAACGCTAAAGCCTATGCGAAGTTTCGACAGGTACGGGGTTGTAATTCTGAATAAAGACGGATACGTGCAGTCGTTTTTAGAAAAAGCCTATTATGATGAAGGTCTTATTAATGGTGGGGTTTATGCGCTAAACATCCCGGCATTCTGTTCCCTCAACTTTCCTGAAAAGTTTTCATTTGAGAAAGATTACCTGGAAAAATTTTACCCCAGCCGCAAGATGATGGGCCTGGTGCAGGACAACTATTTTATAGACATTGGCATCCCTGAAGATTACCACCGCGCTTCATTGGAACTCTCCGTTAAAAAATAAAATGATTTGAAGAATAACATTCCAATTGAGCAGATAAACAAAAGCTGGACGCTGTTACTTGACCGCGACGGCGTCATCAACCATGAAAAACACGATGATTACATTCATACATGGGATGAGTTTGTTTTTTATGATGGAGTTAAGGAAGCGATGAAGGTCTTCTCAGAAAAGTTTCAACATATTATTGTGATTACCAACCAGCGCGGTGTGGGAAGAGGTCTTACAAAGCTGGAAGATCTTCACACTATTCATGCAAATATGAAGGAGGAAATTGAACTGAACGAAGGGCGCATAGACGCAGTTTTTTACTGCACCGAAACCGATGATGACAACCCCTATCGAAAACCCAATACAGGTATGGGCCTCCAAGCTGCGAAACAATTCCCCTCCATCAATTTCCAAAAAACAATAATGGTGGGCAATACCATGAGTGATATGTTGTTTGGGAAAAATCTTGGAGCTTACACGGTGTTTCTGCCAACCACCCGGCCGGAAGTTGATCTTCGCGACACCGCAATTGATGCGGTTTTCCCTTCTCTCCGGCATTTTGCGAACGCGTTAATTAATAAGATTTAGTTAATCAATAAGAACGGCCTCCCTCCTTCCCGAAGTATTCTTTACATTTAGTACATGAAAATATCCTTTGTGGCTGGCTTGTTTTTGTTATTTGCGCAATTAAGCCATGCGCAGGGTAACGCAGTTGATCATAAAAACCTGGCCTTAATGGAAGAAGGCATGAAAGATGATTCACGCGCTATTTTATTTGGAACAGAGCCTTCTGACAGGGTGGCTGCCGACAGCATTTTCACAAGGAAATTTGTTCAGGCCCTTAAAGTGACAAATTCATTTTATTACCCTTTTGATTCGCTGATCACCATATCAAAGCTTTATGCTCCGGACAGTACCTTTCGGATTTTCACCTGGAACCTGATCATTCACGAAAATAGTGTTCGCCAGCACGGTGCCATCCAGATGCGAACCGCTGATGGTTCCTTAAAGTTGTATCCTCTTATAGACAAGTCTGATATAATCGAAAACAAGTGGGATACCGTGGCGAATAACTACGGCTGGGTTGGCGCTGTGTATTACAAGATCATAAAAAAGGAAATACATGGCGAACCATTTTACACTTTACTGGGCTTTGATGAAAACAATATCCGCAGCAACATTAAAATGATCGATGTGCTTCGTTTCAAAGACGGCGTACCGGTTTTTGGCGCCCCGATCTTCAGCATGGCAGATAACCAACTCGTTCCGAAAAAGATCAACCGCTACATAATGGAATATAAAAAGCATGCGGGACCGAGATTGAATTATGATGCAGACCTCGACCTGATCATGATGGAACACCTGATATCAGAATCAAACGAGCCTCAAAAGAAATACACCCTGATCGGCGATGGAGATTATGAAGCTTTCAAATGGCTGAACGGAAAATGGACCTATGTGAACAAAGTCTTTTTTGAAGTAACGCCGGAAGGCCAACCCCCCGTTCCTAACCAGATCTTGGATGCCGAGGGCAATATAGACGAATCAAAAGTGCCGGGATTTACCGAAGATGAAGAAACAGGCACAAAGAAAAAAGGTTCAGGAAAAAAGAAAAAAGCTAATTGATGTGCAGTGTGCAGATGTATTGAAAATGCAAAATGAAACAAATTATTGTTACCATCAGTCTAATGACCGTGCCTGATTTTACTTGACAGATTTCTGTGTCATTGTTAATAGATTTGATAAACTTAATACTTTCCTAGGTTGTTCGGGATTTTTTGGTTTTAGATCAAGGGTATAAGATGTTTTGGAGTTTTTGAGATTGATCCTAAAATCAATGGGCGATGTTTTCCCTAGTTTGCTTTTTCTGCTGTTTTTATTATGATCCGTGACCGCTTTCTTCTGGCATTGTTGTAGGTCTTTTAATGTTTTAGGGCGCCAGATATTAAGATATCCGTTATTGATCAGGTCATTTGTTTTTTCAGCATAGGGATTTTCGTAGGAGTACATGCACATACTTTGTTTAATTCCTTTTTGGGTGCATAATTCTGTATAAACTGTGCTTTCGTATTGCTTGCCGCCATCACTGTGATGAATAAGATCGTGCAATAAACATGATGGCGATTCCCGCTTGGTAATAGCCTTTTTAAGCACATCCCTGTAGTTTATTGCTTCGTTGGTATCGTAAGCTCCGTAGCCTATTATCTCTTGATTATAAACATCAGTAATGTACATAGTATAGTATTTCTGATCCCCGTATAAATAATGAGCCATATCTGCCTGCCATACCTGGTTTATCTCCGTAACTGATTTTTCCACCAGTAGATTTGGGAACATACGACTTCCTGCCTGAGTTGCTTTGCCAAAGCGTTTTGGGAATAGAACGCGATAGCCCATATTCATCAGCAACCTAATGCATCTGTCCCGGCCTAAAGGAAGTGGAGCTGTTGAGTACTCGTAAATTTTCCGGCAACTTCTTGTAGGGCACTTTTTCCGCTCATGTTCGGCTTGGTTCCGCAACTTTACCAACACTTCTTCCGTCACATTTTTTCTCACCGAAAGAGGTTGGTAATAGGCTTGCCTGCTAAATCCAAACGCAGCGCACGCATCACTTACAGAGCAACATTCCCGCCTCACTCGGACTTCTCTGACCCCTTCTCTCCAAAATTTTTTTTTAAATCTACTTTGTAAAGTTTAGAAGCTTTCTCAACGATGATCCGGTATAGATCTGCCTCTAATGACTTACGTCCTAAAGCGGCTTCTAATTCCAATACTTTCTTACGCAACTCTTCATTGCTTTTACTTTGACTGTCTTTTTCCATAACTAAACGAATTCCTTTTTTCAAATTTCGGGAATATCGATCTAGCGATAGATAAATCGTTCGACTGGCTTTAATTCCGTATTCACGCATGGCTGCGGCCGGAGTAAGTGAACCATTCTCGATTTGATTGACAATGTGCTTCCGGAGCTCTTCACTAAAAACTCTCGATTGCTTTAAGGATTCTTTTTCTGACATTTCAGTTGTTTTAAGACAAAGAAAGTGTCAAGTATTTTTAGGCATGATCATAAAGACTACCGACTAATGACTACTGACTACTGACTACCGACTATGAACTACCAACTACCAACTAAAAATTAATCATCAAGTTTCAACACCGCCAAAAACGCTTCCTGCGGTACCTCTACGTTACCGATCTGGCGCATTCTCTTTTTACCTTCCTTTTGCTTTTCCAAAAGCTTTCTCTTCCGGCTGATATCACCTCCGTAACATTTAGCGGTAACGTCCTTACGCATGGCGCTGATATTTTCACGGGCGACGATCTTGGCCCCGATGGCAGCTTGGATGGCTATCTGGAATTGCTGGCGGGGAAGCAGTTCTTTTAATTTCTCGCAAAGTTTTCTTCCGAATTCATGTGCACGGCCACGATGGATCAATGCGCTCAGAGCATCCACCTTATCACCGTTCAGTAAAATATCCATCTTCACAATATCACTCTCACGGTATTCTAAGGGATGATAGTCGAAGGACGCATAACCACGCGTCATGCTTTTAAGCTTATCATAAAAATCAAAAACGATTTCCGTTAAGGGCATGTCGAAAGTCAATTCAACTCGCGTGGGCGTAAGGTATCCCTGGTTGATCAGAATGCCGCGCTTCTGAATGCAAAGCGTCATTATGTTTCCGATGTACTCGGGCTTGCTGATCATTTGTGCGCGAATGAAAGGCTCTTCAATTTTTTCAAGCCTTGTAGGGTCGGGCATTTCGGTGGGATTGTTAACCTTTATCACTTCACCTTTTGAAGTGGTGGCGATGAAGCTCACGTTTGGAACCGTGGTGATAACAGTTTGGTTGAACTCGCGCTCAAGCCTTTCCTGTATGATCTCCATGTGCAGCATTCCAAGGAAGCCACAACGAAAACCGAAGCCCAGGGCCTGCGAGGTTTCCAATTCGTAAGTGAGAGAGGCATCATTGAGTTGCAATTTATCCATGCAATCACGCAGTTCTTCGAAAGCATCTGTTTCAACAGGGAATATGCCCGCAAAAACCATTGGCTTTACATCTTCAAATCCCTTAATGCTTTCCTTGCAAGGATTAGACGTGGTGGTAATGGTATCTCCTACTTTCACCTCCCTTGCATTCTTGATGCCTGTAATTACATATCCCACATCTCCGCAACGAACCTCGCTTTTAGATTCCATCCCTAATTTCAAAATTCCAACCTCGTCAGCCGAATATTCAAGACCCGTATTGGAAAATTTTATCTTATCTCCTTTTTTCAGCACACCATTGAATACCCTGAAATAAACGATAATTCCACGGAATGAATTGTAAACGCTGTCGAATATGAGTGCCTGAAGCGGTGCGTTTTCCTCACCTTTGGGCGGGGGAATTTTTTCGATGATCGATGAAAGAATTTCTTCGATACCAATGCCGCTTTTTCCGCTGGCAAGAAGTATATCTTCTTCCTTGCATCCAATAAGTTCAATGATCTGGTCTTTCACCTCGGGAATCATCGCGCCCTCCATGTCAATCTTGTTGATGACAGGAATAATCTCAAGATCATTGTCTATCGCGAGATAAAGATTGCTTATCGTTTGCGCCTGGATCCCCTGCGATGCGTCCACTAGTAAAAGCGCGCCTTCACACGCGGCAAGAGCACGGCTCACCTCATAGCTGAAATCAACGTGGCCGGGGGTATCGATCAGGTTCAACACATATTTTTCACCCTTGTGCACATAATTGATCTGGATAGCATGGCTTTTAATGGTAATGCCTTTCTCTCTCTCCAGGTCCATATCATCAAGAACCTGCGCCTGCATATCCCTCTCACTGATAGTATTGGTGTGCTCCAGCAACCTGTCGGCAAGTGTACTTTTACCGTGATCAATATGTGCAATGATGCAAAAATTCCGGATATGTTTCATTTATGGCGCCTGAGCTTTTTTAAGTCGGCAAAAGTACGGCATTTTAGCCTAAATAGCAGATGTGTTTCCGTTGTTTCCGCCCGCGTTTTGTGAATAATCTTCCTGCAATATGCTCGCCAGTATATCATTCACCTCTCCTGCCCTTGTGAGCACCATCATGTGTGTTCCTTTAGGGATGATGTGGGTGGCATGCGTGTATTTTAAGGGCAATATTTCATCCCTGTCACCATGAATATGATAGCAATGCGCAGGCAGGGTTTCGTTTTTCCAATTGAGAATGGCGCCCAGGGCCCATTGCACAAATGCAGGATCGGTATCGCGTATTATCTCACGAAGCAAGGCCTTGTCTTCCGGACTTTCAACTGTGAAAAACCGCTTAATCAGCGAGGCTGAGGTAAATGCCTTTGCGGGTATATATCTATGAAGATTGTATTTCTGAACAAAGTTGAAATAGCCCGGTAGTTCTTTTCGTGTACCCGCGCTCGATAGTAAGATGAGTTTTTCGGGCTTCATGATCTTTGAAATTTCAGTTGCTATCATTCCGCCCATTGATAATCCAACAAGAACGAAGGGTTCTTCTTTATTTATTTCAGTGGCCATTCTCCTGGCATAATCTTCAAGCGTATCATTTTCATCCGGCTTTTTCCAATCCATGAATACCGGCTCATAACCGTCAGGCAACTTGGTATGATTGAAGATCCGTCGGTCGGCGCCAAGCCCCGGTATGAAATAAACTTTCATTAAATTAATCAGCCTGATTTGGGTGCAATCACAAATTTACAGAAAGGATTATCTTCACCTATCTGCCCACATGATGAAAAGACTGATTCAGCAAATATTTAACTTACGTAAAGATGTTGGCCTGAATTTTTACCTGGCCGATTTTTTCTTCCGCAGAATTTTAAGGCAGAACGCAGAGGCCGGATGGGCCGTTCACCATACCAGCACTTTGATATGCGCGAAGAATATCTATCGCGGCAAAAATGTTTTCCCCGGTGATTCACCTAACAATTACATAGAAGCCTTTAACGGAATTCATATCGGCGATTACACCAACCTGGGTCCCGGAGTCGGATTGCTTTCTGCCAATCATGATAAGATCAATAATGCTTTTCATGAAACCGCTGAACCCATCCGCATCGGGAAACATTGCTGGATCGGTATGAACGCAATAGTTCTTCCTGCTGTTGAATTGGGTGACTTTACCATTGTTGGCGCGGGTGCCGTAGTTACAAAAAGTTTTCCGGAAGGCTATTGCGTGTTAGGCGGATCTCCTGCAATTATCATCAATTATCTGGATAAGGATGCCTGTAAAAAATTTGCTGAAAACAGGTAAAACCTCGCCATCCACTTTTGCAGGAAAATCGGCCCTGCTCACAGGCGGCAACCTTGTGAAACTGCTCGTGCAGATCACGATACTTATCTTGTATTCCCGTATGCTTAGCGTTGAGGAGTATGGCAGATACCAATCGGTTTGGCTGTTCATCAACGTATTTGGAGTGGCGATTCTTTTCGGACTTCCTTCACTTTTACTTTCCGCCGGAAGTGAAACTGTTTTAAGGTGGATCAAAAATAATAAACTGCTTTTTGTTTGCCTGGCCTTAGGTGCACATTTGATCCCCGTGCTCTATCTCGCTCTGGCCCGCGACGGTTTTGAAGCAAATACTTTGCCCTGGCTTTACGCTCTCCTTATAGTCCAAAACCTTTCTGTGATTAGGGAAACACTTGCTGTAAAATATGATCAGCAGAAACGTTTATTTGTTGTGCAGATCCTTTTCAATCTGGCATGGTTGACCGTTCATTTCCTTGTTCTGAAAAGCGGCTATTCCTTACCGTTATTGATCTCCCTACTCACACTATTATGCCTGCTAAAGGCAATATCGCTACCGTGGAAATATGCTTCAATCACCGAAAACAATGAACCGAAAAGTCCCGGAAAACAATGGTTGTTCCTTGGCTTGTTTGATATAGTGGGCATGCTTTTTAAATGGGTTGACAAATGGGTGATATTGCTTTTTGTTTCAGTCGCTCAGTTCGCGATCTATTTCAACGGCTCATACGAAATTCCCTTGTTCCCACTTCTTGTGAGTGCTGCAGGTAGCATCATGATAGTGGAATTGTCAAAAAGCGAAACTATAAAAGAAGATGCTCCTGTGCTTTTTAGAAAGTGCATGCGGTACCTGGCCATTCCGGTATTGCCATCATTCTTCTTCCTCTTGCAAAATCATGAACAGTTTTTTCTTTTCGTATTCGGCGATAAATACGCTGAGGCTGTTCCGGTGTTCTTTGTTGCTCTGTTTGTAATTCCCGTTAGGATCTGTCACTTTACTTCAGCACTGCAGGCGCTGCACAGAAACGATATTGTGGTGAAGGGCGCTTTCCTTGATCTGGCCCTCGCCATTATTTTACTCATCATTCTTTACCCGCTGTTTGGCCTTCCGGGCCTCGCACTTGCTTTTGTAATTTCTACCTGGATGCAGGCCGGGTATTATCTGCACCATACTGCACGGCTTTTGAACAAACCACTTTCTTCGTTCATTCCTTACCGTTATCTCGTCTCCATATCGCTCTTCTCATTACTTATTCTGTTTATTGGTAAAATGGTAGCTTCATTTCTTTCATTGAACATTCTATTTACCAGCGCTGTTATTTGTGCGATGGTGATTGGAATGGCAGTAATGTACCAATGGAAGGTGGATTTACCTGAAACCCGATAAGCCTTCCATCATCATATCCTTAGTTTTTGATCGGTGAAATAATCATTACTTATTTTCTATAATATGAATTATATTTAGCAAAACAATTATATGAAACAAATCAACTCTCTTCTTGCCATCGCATTTACGCTAATTTTTGTTTTGTTCCTCGGGTTGAGTTCCTGCTCAAAAGATGAGCTTGTGCAAAGCCAGGCGGCAAATACCACGGACACACTTTATGTTGATATACCTGTAACCACCGCTATGCTTTGTGAAGATAGTCTCCAGATAGAAGAGGTCAGGGGCGTACGCGGATGTTCTGTTCTATACTATAACAGAGGCGCCGGAGGATCACTGGCCAATACAGAGAGTTTCGATAATGAATTCATTAAATTTCATCCTAACAATACCGGCCTGTATCACGAGGATAATGGCATAGAAAGAGATATAACCTGGAGTTTTTTAAATCCCGAAAACACAAAGCTCATTATAAATTTTACCAACACACCGGCTTCATTCGATGTGATCTGGGAAAATATCAGGTATAAAAACGGGAAATGGTATTTTGATGAATATTATACGGACGGAAATACCGGTGAACACAGCCACGCGCAATTCATAAAGGTCAGCATGTCTTAAGAATTATGCACGGGCTCTTCGCGGCGCGAGAAGAACAAACAGCCAAGAAAGGGCGTCCATGGAAAATAGTTTATCTCCATAAGTAAATAGTCGAACACCAGAAAGAGTATAAAGCACGCGATCAATAATCGATCATATTTCCGCGTAAGAAAGCCGACGATAAAAATGAATTCAAGCAAAAACGCCAGTAGATAAATTGTATAAGAAACCGCCTTGTTAACAATCAGGAATGTAAGCAGTTGCGAAAACAAGGAGGAGGAATCGGATAACAGCAGGGATGCATGCTGACGTAAGAGTATGGCCGATAATTGATCAGGATTAAAAACGCCTCCTGCCCTGATCTTCCAGAGCGCGGTTGAAAAAAAGATGAGGAGGAATATAATTCTTACGATATGCAGAAGGTAATAATTAGTACGAATATTTGAGGAAGCGAATACAAGGGGAACGAACATCCACGCGGTGAACACCTCAATACTTACAAAGGTGAAGATGGAAAACAGGTAGGCATAAGCCATGTTGAACAGGACGGTTAAAATCGCCACGAAGGTTACCAACCTGCTTTTAAAAAATACCGCAAGCGTCAGCGCAACAGGAAGCAGCAGAAAAACAGCATCCGCTGCAAACCGCAGTGCACCCGAGGTGATCAAGCTATTTGCAATTCCGGTTGACAATAATGCATTTCCCGAAACGTCTAACTTATTTAAAAAGAAAATCGGAGACTGTTGAAACAATGTGAGCCCATGCCAGGTAAACCATGCGAAACTCACAAGGGCGCAACCCAGGTAAAGTAAGGCAAAGGTTTTGATGTGTTTACTGCTCAGCAATGGGGAAAATTTTTAGACTACCTTCCTGAATTTGTATGCCATTTTTCCAACTGATTTCTCTTTTAAAAACTTCTATTGAATTTGCTTGCTTTTTAAGAATGTGTGAAACCATTCCTGAATACCATAGATTAAAATCTTCGGGTTTCGACGTTTCTGAAAGTGAAAGTGGCAATGGAATTATTCTGCCGACGATCGGTTGCATGGTTTGAAAAACTGCATTATTTCTTTCAGCGCTTATCAAATAATTCTGCAATGACACCAACATGATGTCGCGTTCCGGAAACGAAAGGTTCTTTAATGAAATAAATTCTCCATCAACGGAAAATTGATAAGCTTCATACTTCTGATCGCGATAAAAGGGCTCGCTAAACATCCCATATTGATGCACCGGTGTAATTACCGCACCTTGTTTGGCATTTATAAAAACAAAAGCCAGCAAGAAGCCCGCGAATAGGAAAAACAGGCCCTTGCTGTGCTTGTATAAATTAAACAGGAACATGCGGTTATCAGGATGATTTTCGCAGGCTGTTGATTATAGTGCTGAATTCCCCGGCATTAAGGCTGGCTCCCCCAACCAAGCCACCGTCGATATCAGGCTGTGAGAAAAGTTCAGCGGCATTGCTTCCCTTTACACTTCCGCCATAAAGAATGGAAATACTTTCAGCAACCTGGTCACCGAATTTCCCGGCAAGCACGCTCCGTATGTTTTTATGCATTTCCTGCGCCTGATCGCTGGAAGCGGTTTTCCCGGTTCCAATTGCCCAAATCGGTTCATAAGCGATAACCAGCCTGGAAACCTGTTCCGGGGATAAATGAAAAAGGCTTTCTTTTAATTGCGTTTCTACATAACTGTTATGGGTAGACGCTTCCCTGATGTTCAGCGGCTCGCCGCAACAAAATATCGGCATAATGTCATTCTCAAGGCAACGATTCACTTTTTCCGCAAGCAGGCTGTTGCTTTCGGCCTGGTATTCACGGCGCTCACTGTGCCCGATGATCACATATTTAATGCCCATACTTTGCAACATTTCAGCGCTCACTTCCCCGGTGTAGGCTCCGTTTTTATTTGATGCGCAGTTTTGCGCGGCTATAA